>NZ_SPQM01000055.1 GCF_004570345.1 Blastococcus sp. CT_GayMR20
CGCCTCGCGCAGGTAGGCGGCGTTGCCGAAGGTCAGGGTGCCGGCAAAGGAGAGCACGAAGCCCCGCTCGACGCAGGCCCGGGCGAAGGCGGCGTCTCCGGAGAAGCAGTGGAAGACCGTGTGCTCCGGTGCTCCTTCGTCGTCCAGGACCCGCAGGATCTCGTCGTGCGCGTCCCGGTCGTGGATCACCAGGGCGATGCCGCGCCGCTTGGCGATCCGGATGTGCTCGCGGAACGAGGCCTCCTGCTCCGGCCAGCCCTCACGTCCGGTGCGGAAGCGGTCGAGCCCGGTCTCCCCCACCGCGCGCACCCGGGGAAGCCCCGCCAGCCGGTCGATCTCGGCGAGCGCGTCATCCGTCGCCTTCCCCGCGCCGGCCTCGTTCGGATGGAGGGCGACGGCAGCCAGCACGTTCGGGTGCCGCGCGGCCAGGGCGGCCGACCACCGCGACGACGGCACGTCGACGCCCACCTGCACCAGCCGGGTCACGTTGACCGCGACCGCGGCGGCGATCTCGGCATCGACCTCGTCGTCCGACGCCCACTCGCCGTGCTCGTCCCCGGCCGGCCGCTCCCCCAGGACGATGTCCAGGTGCGTGTGGCTGTCGAGCGCCGGCGACGGCAGCGGCTCCGGGGACGGCGGCGGATCGCCCCGCCGGTTGGCGCGGGCCGAGGCCGACCGACTCATGCGCCACCCTCGAGGCGGGCCAGCTCCTCGTCGACGACGGAGGGGTCGAGCTTGGTGAAGATCGGCGTCGGCGGGGCGAGCGGCGTGCCCGACGGCGGCAGCGGCGTGGAGCCCCAGCCGGCCTGCCCCTCGTCGTAGCGCCCGGTGATGATCGGGTACGGCGAGCCGTCATCCAGGTCCGTGACCTCGTGGATCTCCGGTTGTGCCGACCAGACGCCGGTGCCGCCGAGGAGCTCGTGCACCGTCTGCGCCGAGTGCGGCAGGAACGGCGTCAGCAGGGTGTTGCAGTCCTTGATCGCCTGCAGCGCGGTGTGCAGGACCGTGTCCCGGCGGGCCGGGTCCTCCTTGAGCTTCCACGGCGCCTGGTCGGACAGGTACTTGTTCGCCTCGGCGACCACCCGCATCGCCTCGCCGATGGCCGCCTTCTGCCGGTTGCGCGACAGCAGGTCCCCGACCGGCGCGAACGCGCCGGACGTCGTCGCCAGCAGCGCACGGTCCTCGCCGGTCAACTCGCCCGGAGTCGGGATACCGCCGACGTTCTTCGCGGCCATCGACACCGTGCGGTTGACCAGGTTGCCCCAGCCGGCCACGAGCTCGTCGTTGTTCCGGCGCAGGAACTCCGCCCAGGTGAAGTCGGTGTCCTGGTTCTCCGGACCCGCGACGGCGATGAAGTAGCGCAGCGCGTCGGCGTCGTACCGGGCGAGGAAGTCGCGGACGTAGATGACGACCTGGCGGCTGCTGGAGAACTTGCGCCCCTCCATCGTCAGGAACTCGCTGGACACCACCTCGGTCGGCAGGTTCAGCCGGCCGAGGTCACCAGCGGTGCCGCCCTTGTCGCCCTCGCCGTTGTAGCCGAGCAGCTGGGCGGGCCAGATCTCGGAGTGGAAGACGATGTTGTCCTTGCCCATGAAGTAGTAGGCGTCGGAGTCCGGCGTCTGCCACCACTGCCGCCACGCCTCCGGGTCCCCCGAGCGCCGGGCCCACTCGATCGACGCCGACAGGTAGCCGACCACCGCGTCGAACCACACGTAGATCCGCTTGTCCGGCCGGTCGATCCAACCCTCCAGCGGCACGCGGACACCCCAGTCGATGTCGCGGGTGTAGCTGCGCGGCTTGAGGTCCTCGAGCAGGTTGACGCTGAAGTTCAGGACGTTGGGCCGCCAGCTCTTGCGGGTGGCCAGCCAGTCGCCCAGCGCCCGCGCGAACGCCGGCAGGTCGAGGAAGTAGTGCTCGCTCTCGACGAACTTCGGGGTCTCCCCGTTGATCTTGCTGACCGGGTTGATGAGGTCGACCGGGTCGAGCTGGTTGCCGCAGTTGTCGCACTGGTCGCCGCGGGCGCCGTCGTAGCCGCAGATCGGGCACGTGCCCTCGATGTAGCGGTCGGGCAGGGTGCGGCCGGTCGACGGGCTGATCGCGCCGAGCGTCGTCTTCGGGAAGACGTAGCCGTTCTTCAGCAGGCCCAGGAAGATCTCCTGGCTGATCGAGGCGTGGTTCTCCGTCGTCGTCCGCGTGAACAGGTCGTAGCTCAGTCCGAGGCTCGCCAGGTCGTCGACGATGATCCGGTTGTTCCGGTCGGCGATCTCGCGGGGCGTGATGCCCTCGGCGTCGGCGGCGACCGTGATCGGGGTGCCGTGCTCGTCGGTCCCGGAGACCATCAGCACCTTGTCACCGGCCATGCGGTGGTACCGGCTGAACACGTCCGACGGGACGCCGAAGCCGGAGACGTGGCCGATGTGCCGCGGACCGTTCGCGTAGGGCCACGCCACTGCGGTGAGGATGTGCCGATCTGTCACGGCCCGAGACTAGTGAGGCCGGTCCACCGCATTGCCCGGGCGGTCGGGTCAGGGCTGGGTGAAGACGGCCGACGCGGGGTCGTTCCCCCCACCGGACGGGACCGGCGCGAGGATCGCGACGGCGCACAGCGAGGCGCCGATCAGGCCCAGGGTGATCGTGGCCAGCAGGCGGTGGGACTGCACCGGGTCGACGCGACGGGCGCGGACGCGCGGGCCCTCCGCGATCCAGCGCTGCGCGGACGGGGCACCGGCGAGCAGCAGCTTGCCGACCGGGAGGGCCAGGGCGAGCAGGCCGAGCGCGGGCACCGGCAGCGAGGTGGGGTTCTGGAAGGGCGTGACGGTCGCGACCACGAGCAGCACCGCGACCAGGGCCATCTCGGCGTACGCGACGCCGGTGAACAGGCGGCGGCCGGCGCCGTCGATCAGCGCGGCACCGCTGCCGGCGCACAGCACGATCCAGCCGGCCAGCAGCACCAGGCCCGAGCCGATCAGCATGCCGCCGGGGCGGATCGCCGACAGGACGGCGTCCAGACCGGTGAGCGCGACGGCGAGGAGAGCGACGGACTGCAGCACGCCGAGGGAGCCGGCTGCGGCGACGGCCAGCGGGAGCCGGCGGGTGACGGACGGCGTCGCGACAGCGGCCCGCGCAGCGCCGCGGACCCGCGGGGCCGCGAAGGTGTCGAGAACGCTGATCGCCATGCAGATCAGCTCGGCGGATCCGCGGCCCGCCTGAAGACCCGGGCGCCGGAACTCACCCGGCCGGGTGAGCGGTGGTCACCCCCGGCGCGCGGCGTTGGCCGCGGCGGCGTCCTCCCGGTCCCCCGGGGTCGTGAACCGGCTGCGCGCGCGTCCGTAGGCGAAGTAGATGACGAAGCCGAGCGCCATCCAGACGAGGAAGCGGATCCAGGTGTTCCCCGTCAGGTTGAGCATGAGCCACAGGCAGGCGAGTGCCGAGACGATCGGCAGCACCGGCATCAACGGCACACGGAAGGCCCGTGGCAGGTCCGGGCGGGTCCGCCGCAGGACGATGACGCCGATGGAGACCAACAGGAACGCGGCGAGCGTCCCGATGTTGACGAGCTCCGTCAGCTCACCGAGCGGGATGACCCCGGCCATGATCGCCACGAGCACCCCGGTCGCGATCGTGATGCGATAAGGGGTGCCATAGCGCGGGTGCACCGTGGAGAACCACCGGGGCAGCAGCCGGTCCCGGGCCATCGCGAAGAGGACGCGGGACTGCCCGAGCAGCAGGATCATGACCACCGACGTCAGACCGATGAGCGCGCCGAGGCCGATGATCGTGGCGAACACCGGCAGCCCGGCGGCGGAGAAGGCGCCCGCCAGCGGCGCGTCGGGGTTGAGCTCGTCGTACGGCTGCATCCCGACGACGACCAGCGACACCGCCACGTAGAGCACGGTGCAGATCGCCAGGGAGCCGAGGATGCCGCGCGGCATGTCCCGTGCGGGGTTGCGTGTCTCCTCGGCCGCGGTGGCGACGATGTCGAAGCCGATGAACGCGAAGAACACGATCGAGGCGCCGGCGATGACCCCGCCCCAGCCGAACGTCGTGGGTGCGAAGCCGAACAGGCTCTGGACCAGCGGCGCGTCCCAGCCGGAGGCGGCCTCGCTCGGCTGGGCCGGGGGCACGAACGGGCTGTAGTTGGCGGCCTTCAGGTGGAAGACACCCACTGCCACGACGAGCAGGACGACCGCCACCTTGATGGCGACGACGACCGCGTTGAACCGGGACGACAGCTTGATGCCGAGCACGAGCACAGCGGTCATCGCGAGGGCGAGGAGCATCGCGGGGATGTTGAACCGCGCTTCCTCGCCGGCGACCGTCGAGGGAAGGTCGAGCCCGATGTCGCTGAGCATCTGCTGCAGGTAACCCGACCAGCTGACCGACACGGCGGCGGCCCCGATGGCGAACTCGAGGATCAGGTCCCAGCCGATGATCCAGGCGACGAACTCTCCGAACGTCGCGTACGAGAACGTGTAGGCGGAGCCGGCGACCGGGACGGTCGAGGCGAACTCGGCGTAGCAGAGTGCGGCCAGGCCGCAGGTGACCCCGGCGATGACGAACGAGACCGCCACGGCCGGCCCCGACTGGGTCTGCGCGACCACACCTGTGACCACGAAGATCCCGGCACCGATGATCACGCCCACGCCGAACACGGTGAGGTCCAGCCCGGACAGGTGCTTCTTCAGCCGGTGCTCGGGCTCGTCGGTGTCGCGGATGGAGTCCTCGACGGACTTGACCCGGCGGGTCCGTGCGGCCACGTCGTCCTCCTCGGCTTCGCTTCCGGCGAGCGTGTCACGGGTGCCCGGAGGTCGCATGCCTACGCTTCGGGTCCGGGAACCGGTGACCACGAGGTGGGCTGATGAGCAACGACACGTCCGTTCCGCGGCCGCTCGAGCCGGACGCGGACCGACGGTCCCCCGGCCTCCGCCCACGCCCAGCCGGCGCCGCCCGACCCGCCCCGGCGCGGCAACCGGACGTCGAACTGGTGGTGGACTGCGCCGTCTACGTCGACGGGCAGCGGGGGGAGCCGGTCGATCCGCACGACGCCCTCCGGCAGGCCGCCGACCGCGGCGGCTTCGTCTGGCTGGGGCTCTACGAGCCCTCCGACGCCGAGCTGGGGGCGATCGCGAGCAGCTACGGGCTGCATCCCCTCGCCGTGGAGGATGCCGTCTACGCCCACCAGCGGCCCAAGCTCGACCACTACGACGACGGCATCTTCATGGTGCTGAAGACGGCGACCTACGTGGAGCACGAGCAGCTGACCGCGACCAGCGAGGTGGTCGACACCGGCGAGATCATGGTCTTCCTCGGGGCGAACTACGTGATCACGGTCCGGCACGGCGACCACGGCGGGCTGACCGAGCTGCGGCGAGGCCTCGAGCAGCAGCGCGACCTGCTGTGCCTGGGGCCCTCCGCCGTCCTCTACGCCGTCGCCGACCACGTCGTCGACGACTTCGTGGCCGTGGCCGCCCAGGTGGAGGACGACGTCGACGAGCTCGAGGCGTCGGTGTTCAGCTCCCAGCGCACCGACGACATCGGTCGGCTCTACCAGCTCAAGCGGGAGCTGATGTCGTTGCGCAAGGCGGTCTCGCCGCTGGAGCTGCCGCTGCAGAAGCTGTCCGAGCGCCAGATCGACGTCGTCCCCGAGGTGATGCGGTCGTACTTCCGCGACGTCCAGGACCACGCGATCCGGGTGCGCGACCAGGTCGGCGGGCTCGACGAGCTGCTGACCTCGATCCTGCAGGCGTCGCTGGCCCGCACGTCGCAGGCCGACAACGAGGACATGCGCAAGATCTCGGCGTGGGCCGGCATCATCGCCGTCCCGACCGCGATCGCCGGCATCTACGGCATGAACTTCGAGTTCATGCCGGAGCTGCAGTGGCGGTGGGGCTATCCGCTGGTGTGGCTGGTCATCCTGAGCGCCTGTTTCCTGCTCTACCGAGGCTTCAAGCGCAACGGCTGGCTCTAGCGACTCCGCCTCTGCGCGCCGATGTACCTCTCAGGCCGCCGAAGAGGTTCACCCGAGCGCAATGCCGAGCGCGTGAGCGATGTCCGCGATCAGTGCTCCCGGCCGACGGAGATGCTCCGCTGTCACGAACACGACCGTCCACCCCGCCGCCCGCAGGCGGTTCAGCCTCCGCCGGTCGCGGGCGAACTGGCTCTTCTCCCCGTGCCACAGGCCGTCGTACTCGACCGCCACCTTCCGGTCGGGCCACGCGAAGTCGACGCGTGCCACGAAGCGGTCGCCGTCCATGACCTGGAACTGCGCGACAGGGATGGGCAGACCACTCCGGTGGATCAACAGTCTCAGGCGGGTTTCCTGGGGTGATCCCGCGAGGCCGTCGGCGGCCTCTGCCACCGCGCGGGCACGCGCTGAGCCGGGGCCCCGCGCTGCGGCCGCCCTGGCGCGCACCGCGGCCAGCTCGAGGAAGCCGGTCGCGATGAGCTCGTCGACCGCCGCGACGGCTCGGTCGTGACCCAGCACGGATGCGAGGCGGACGGCGGTCACGTCCGGCAGGGTCACCGGCACCCCGAGGCGATGGATGGCGTCCTCGCGCCGCATCCTTGCCCGGCGTGCGGTCACACCCGGGAGGCGCACCATGCGAGCGCCCGGCGGGAGGGTCACCTCGACGTCGTCCTCGGCCCCGACGAGGTCGACTCCCCAGAAGACGGCTGCACTGGCGCCGCTCACGACGGCCGAAGGCAGGAGCAGCGTCACCGCCTCCGCTCGGAGGACGTGGCTGACCGGAACGTCGCGATGGACGTACACGTCATGGAAGAGGGGCCGCCAGGTCGACCCGCGCAGCCGGCGATGCGTCATGAGGCCTGCGCGGACGGCGGCGGATGCCCGGAACGGCACCGAGCGCAATTCCTCGGGCACTGACGCTGGCGTGGGCACCGGCGAACTGTGCCTTCAGCCGGCGACCTGCGTCCGGCGTCTTCCACAGGCTCCGCGCTCGTGCGCGCTCGTGTACCTCTCGAACCCGACGAGGGGTACACGGGTGCGCAACCGCGGGGGTTACGGGGCCTTGGCGGCGAGGACGGCGTCGTAGACGGTCCGCTTGGGCAGCCCCGTGCGGACGACGACGGCACGGATGGCGTCCTTGCGGGTGGCGCCGGCGGCCTCCTCGTCGGCGACTGCAGCGGCGAGCGCGGCCGGATCGAGGTCCACCGGCTCGGCGGCCGCGCCGGCCACGACCAGGGTGATCTCTCCCTTCACGCCTGCGGCCGCCCACTCGACCAGCTCCGACAGCGGCCCGCGGCGGATCTCCTCGTAGGTCTTCGTCAGCTCCCGGCAGACCGCAGCAGCGCGCCCGGGACCGAACGCCTCCGCCAGGTCGGCGAGCGAATCGGCCAGCCGGTGCGGGGACTCGAAGAAGACCATCGTGCGGCGCTCGTCGGCCAGCCCCGCCAGCAGCGACCGCCGCTCCCCGCCCTTGCGCGGCAGGAACCCCTCGAAGCAGAACCGGTCGACCGGCAGCCCGGACACGGCCAGCGCGGTCGTCACCGCCGACGGGCCGGGCACCGAGGTCACGGGGACGCCGGCGTCGATCGCCGCCCGCACGAGCGTGTAGCCGGGGTCGGAGACCGAGGGCATCCCCGCGTCGGTCAGGAGGAGCACCGTCGCACCCTCGGCCAGCGCGGCCAGCAGCCCGGGCAGCCGCGCCTTCTCCACCGACTCGTGGAAGGTGACGATCCGCCCGGTGAACGTGACCCCCAGGTCCGATGCCAGCCGGTGCAGCCGCCGGGTGTCCTCGACCGCGAGGACGTCGGCCGACGCCATGACCTCGCGCAGCCGTGGGCCGACGTCGCCGGGCTGCCCGAGGGGTGCCCCACCCAGCACCAGCCGTCCGCTCACGGGTCCGAGCCTGTCACGGCGGAGTCGATCGCCGGCCCACATACCCTGGCGGCATGGCGGTGCTGGCACCCGAGCGGACGGACGAGGAGGCGGAGCCGCCCCTGGCGCCGGCCCCGTCCCGCCGCCGGCGGCTGGTCCGACCCCGACGCGACCGCACGCCGCCACTTCCCCGCGACCGGCGCCTGTCGTGGGTGCTGACCGCCGCGCTCGGGATCGCCAGCCTGCTCAGCCGGCTCTGGGACATCACCTACCCGCGCGACCCGCTGTTCGACGAGGCCTACTACCCACCCGAGGCCAACGAGCTGCTGACCTGGGGGTTCGAGTACAACCGCGGGTACTCCTTCATCGTCCACCCGCCGCTCGGCAAGTGGGTGATCGCGGCCGGCGAGCAGCTGTTCGGCTACAACTCGCTCGGCTGGCGGTTCCCCAGCGCGGTGGCCGGCGCGGTCGCGGTCGTCGTCCTCGTGCGGCTGGCCCGGCGGCTGACCGGGTCGACGCTGCTCGGCCTCCTGGCCGGCCTGCTGCTCGCCCTGGACGCGTTCTCCTTCACCCTGTCGCGGATCGGCCTGCTCGACGGGTTCCTCCAGGTGTTCGTCCTCGGCGCCGTCGCCTGCCTGGTGGTGGACCGGGACACGGTCCGGCAACGAGTCAGGGCGGCCGGGATGCAGGCCAGCTTCCGGCTGGGCCCGCGCGGTTGGCGGATCGCCGCCGGCTTCCTCTTCGGCTGCGCCTGCGCGGTGAAGTGGAGCGGCGTCTGGTTCCTGGCGTTCTTCGCGATCCTGTCGTTGTTCTGGGACCGCGCCGCCTGGCGGGAGGCCGGCGTCCCGCGGCCCACCACGGCCGCCGTGCGCCGCGGCTTGCCGGGCGCGGTCTGGGCGCTGGCCGCCGTCCCGGTGCTCACCTACGTCGCCAGCTTCACCGGCTGGTTCCTCGGCGAGACGTCGCAGGGCAAGGCGTGGGCGCAGCAGAACCCCGAGACCGACTACCCGTTCGTCCCCGGTGCACTGCGCGCGCTCTGGCACGAGCACGCCAAGTGGCTCGAGTTCCACAGCGAGCTCTCGTCGCCGCACCCCTGGGAGTCGGGCCCCTGGTCGTGGCTGGTCACCGGCCGGCCGATCCTGCTGTGGAACCCGCAGGGCCTCACCGACTCCTCCGGCGACCAGGTCGTGCGCTACATCCTGATGATCGGGACACCGACCCTCTGGTTCGCCTTCGTCCCGGCCGTGCTCTGGATGGTGTGGCGGCTGCTGGCCCGGCGCGACCCGGCCGCGCTCACCGTGCTGGTCGCGATCGCCGCGGGCTGGCTGACGTGGTTCCTCAACCTCGACCGGACGATGTTCATCTTCTACATGGCGCCGGCGCTGCCGTTCTTCGTGCTGGCGGTGACGCTCGTGCTGCAGGACGCGATCGGTCCGCCCGGCGACTCCTTCCGCCGCCAGCTGGGTCTCGGCGCCGTCTGCCTCTACGTCGCCCTGGTGGCCGCGACCTTCGTCTTCTTCTACCCGGTGCTGACCGGCCAGCCGCTGTCGCACGCGGAATGGCTGCTCAGGATGTGGTTCCCCTCCTGGTTCTGAGCCGGCACCCCTACCGTGTGCGCAACCAGAACGAGGGGACGACGATGACCGAGGCACCGAACCGGCCGTCCGTGCTGACGGAGATCGACGGCGACGTCTGGCGGATCACCCTGGACCGCCCCGACACCGGTAACGCGCTCACGCCCGCCATGGCCGCCGACCTCGCCACCGCCTTCGCGCAGCGGCCGCAGGAGACCCGGGTGGTCCTGCTGCGCGGCAACGGCCCGCGGTTCTGCGTCGGCGGCGACGTGCAGTCCTTCGCCGGCGCCGATGACCCGGGCACCTTCGTCGGCCGCCTCGCCCACGACTGGCACGAGGTCATCCGCGCCGTCCTCTACTGCCCTGTGCCCGTGGTCGCCGCGGTGCACGGCGCGGTCGCTGGTGCCGGCGTCGGCCTCGTCGGCGCGTGCGACGTCGTGATCTGCGCCCGGAACACGAAGATCCGGCCCGCCTACGGGGCGATCGGCTTCTCCCCGGACGGCGGGACCTCCTGGGCCCTCACCCGCGCGCTCGGCGCTCCGCGAGCGCTCGACCTGATGCTGACCAACGGCTCGCTCACCGCCGCGGAGGCGCACCTCACGGGCCTGGTGGCCCGTCTGGTCGAGGACGAGGACCTGGACGCCACCGCCGAACTGATGGCGCGCGAGATCGCCGACGGCCCGATCCGGGCGATGGTCCGCACGCGGGCCCTCGTCCGGCGGGCGGCGACCCGCACGCTCGAGGAGCAGTTGGACGACGAGGCGCAGCTCATCGCCGAGTCCGCCGCCGACCCGGAGGGCCGCGAGGGGGTGCGGGCGTTCGTCGAGAAGCGGGTGCCCGACTTCCGCAACGCCCGCTGAGTTCAGCGCGGCGGCCGGGGGACGGGAACCCGCGGACGGGCGGGACCGGCCGCGATCGTCCGCAACGCCTGCCCGAGCGCGGCGATGTCCGCCGGCCGGGTGTCCCGGTTGCAGCTGGCCCGCACCGCGCCCGGCAGCCGCTCGAGCCGGTCCGCCCGGGCGTCCTCGTGGAACTGCCGCACCTCGTCCTCGGTGAGACCGAACAGCCGGGTCAGGTACGGGTGCGCGCAGAAGCAGCCGCTCCGCACGCCGATGCCGTACTCGTCGGCCAGCCGGGTGGCGACCGTCCCGTGCGGGATCCCGTCGAGCACGAACGACGCGACGGGCAGCCGGTCGCCCGCTGCCGAGCCCAGCCGACGCAGTCCGGGCACTGTGGCCAGCTCGCGGTCCAGTGCGCGGACGAGGACGTCGTCGTGCGCCCGCCGTGCCGCCCGGTCCCGGCACAGCTCCTCCGCGGCCGCGGCGAGCGCGACCACGCCGACGACGTTCGGCGAGCCGGCATCGTCCCGGTCCGGGCAGTCGGCCCAGACCACCTCGTCGAACGACACGGCCTTGACCGCTCCGCCGCCGACCAGGAACGGCTCGCCCTCGGCCAGCAGGCGGCGCGGCAGGACGAGCGCCCCGGCCCCGAAGGGCGCGTGCATCTTGTGCCCGGAGAACGCGAGGACGTCGATCCCGTCCGCCGCCATGTCCACCGCGCGGTGCGGCACCAGTTGGGCGCCGTCGACGACGACGAGCACGCCCCGCTCGCGGGCCGCCGCCGCGATCGCGGGCAGGTCGGGGAGCCACCCCGTGACGTTGGACCCGCCGGTCACGGCGAGCACCCGCGGCCGCGGGGACCGCTCCAGCGCGGTCGCCACGTCGGCGAGCTCGAACGTCCCCCGCTGGTCCACGTCGACCACCCTCAGCCGCGCGTACCGGCGCCACGGCAGCAGGTTGGCGTGGTGTTCCACCGCGGTGGTCAGGACGACGTCGTCCCGGGTCAGGCCGAGCCGGAAGGCGAGCAGGTTGAGCGCCTCGGTGGTGTTCCGCGGGAAGAGCGCGACATGGGTGGCCGGGTCCGCGCCCACGAACCGGACGACCGCCTCGCGCGCCTCCTCGTACCGGGCGCTCGAGTACTGCGACTTCGCCCCGGCGCCGCGGTGCACGCTGGAGTACCACGGCAGGAAGTCCCGCACCGCGGACAGGACGGCGGTCGACGCCGAGGTGGTGGCCGCGGAGTCCAGATCCACGTAGCGGGCGAGGCGCTCCAGCGGAGCGGACGGCGTCATCTCGAGGGGAGATGTCATCGGATCAGGCTCCCGGCGTGACCCGGCCCATGTGGTCCGGGCGAGCGCTCGCCGACGCTACTCGCGCCGCCCGTCGGCCAGAAGCGACTTACTGCCCTGACCGCTCGCGGCGGAGCACGTACAGGCCGCCGGCGACCAGGGCCACCAGCCCGAGGACGACGGCGACGACGATCACCACCCGGGCGGTCGGGCCGGCGTCCGGCCAGATGCCGAGCAGACCGTCGGCGATGAGGAAGATCGCGACGGCGGCGACGCCGGCCCGGATCAGCCAGCGGATCTGTCCGGGCCGGTCGTCGGGCCCGGGACTGCCCTGCTCGCTCACGCTGCCTCCTGGGAATGACGAACGCCGCCGGGGCGGTGGCCCCGACGGCGTCGGCTCGATCGTGCTGCGAAGGTGTGGAGCTGAGGGGAGTTGAACCCCTGACCCCCTCGATGCGAACGAGGTGCGCTACCGGACTGCGCCACAGCCCCTTCGAGGAGTCACTTTACCGTCCCGGCTCCCCGACGCCAGCACCGGTCCTCTGTCAGCCGTTGGCCACGCGGCGCGGCTGGTACTCGTCGATGTCGGCGAACCCGATGTCGTCGTCGTCCAGACCGACCACGGCGCTGTGCTGCCAGCCGGCCGGCGCCGGGGCGCGGGCAGCCACCCGGCGACCCATCGGGAACGCGTGCACGGGCGCCAGCGGGACGCTCGGGTGCGGCAGTGCCGGGAGGGCTTCCTGCGCCACCGTCTCGTGCACGACCTCGCGCTGCACCGGGACGCTCGACTTCCGCAGCGCCTCGCGGGCCGCGGCACGGGCCGCCCGGCGGGCGGCCAGCCGCTCGCGGCGGGCGACCTTGCGGAGGACGAGGAGGTAGCCCACGACGGCGACGTCGAGCAGCCCCTGCGCGGCCCACAGCCAGTGGCTGTAGACGAGGGCGCCGACGAGGGCCAGCGCGGCGAGCGCGGCCATCCCGGCCAGGGTGCGACGCCGGAGGGCGTGCACGTCCACCTGCAGCTCACCACTGGTGCGCAGCAGGTCGCGGTCGATCGAGACACGTTCGGTGTCGGCGTGGACCACCGGGTCCACCGCCCGACGCCGCTGCAGCGTCCGACCGGAGTCAGCAAGCCCCACCTGACCGCCCTGGGCATCGCCGCGGGTCACCACCATCGGGACCAGCACGACGAACCAGAGGACGACCAGAGCGGCCAAGAGCACGCCCGATCCCATTCGAACACCACCCGTCACATGAGTCACTCGCGAGGGCGAGGTTATGCAGGTCGGGCCCGGGATCGAGGGAGGCGCGCGGTGTGTCGCCGATGTGTCGAGTGGCCGGTGTGACGACTGGGGCGTGTCGCCCGCGACGTCCCCCGGTCCGGGCGCCTCAGCGTGCTAGTGGATCGGCCCGCTCGCGCCAGTGCTTCAGCACCCCGCCGGGCAGGTCCTCGGCCAGCAGCGCGTAGGCCAGGTGGTCCCGCCAATCGCCGTCGATGTCGAGGTAGCGGCGCAGCAGCCCCTCCTGCCGGAACCCCAGCCGCTCGACGAGGCGCCGGCTCGGGCCGTTCTCCGGCCGGATGTCGGCCTGCACGCGGTGCAGCCCCACCTCGCCGAACGCGTGGTCGCAGACGAGCGCCACGGCGAGGGACGCCATGCCGCGGCCGGCGACGCGCCGGTCGATCCAGTAGCCGAGGTATCCGGACCGCAGCGCCCCCCGGACGATGTTGTCGATGGTCACCTGCCCGGCGAGGCGGCCCTCGACCCGGATCGCGAACGGCAGCGACGTCCCCGCGCGGGCGCGGCGGGCCACGGCGCGCCGCATGGCGCGGTAGGCCGCCGGGGTGTGCCGCGCGGACCAGGGCACCGTGGACGACGGCTCCCACCGGCTGAGCCAGCTCTCGTTGACCAGCCGCAGCCGGCTCCAGTCGCCGGCGTCGCGGCGGCGCAGTGCGTGCAGCTCCACCGGTCCCCAGCTCAGCCGCGCGGGCCAGCCGGGGTGCGGGGCGGGCTCCAGCTCAGCCGCCCAGGAGCAGGGGCATGACGGTGACCAGCCCGCCGGCGGCCACCTCCGTGACGTCCTCGTCGATGACGATCAGACAGTTGGCGCGGGCCATCCGCGCGAGCAGCGCCTCGGTGCCGTCGCCGATCGGCTCGACCACGTAGCCGCCGTCCGGGTGGCGCATGACCGTGCCGTGCAGGTACTGCCGGTAGCCCAGTGGCGAGATCAGCTGCTGTCCCGCAATGGCCTGGACGGTCCGCCGGAAGAGCTGGCGCTTGCCGAGCATCAGCCGGATCGCCGGGCGGACGAACACCTCGAAGGCGACCAGCGCCGCCACCGGCTCGCCGGGGATGCAGATGACCGGGATCTGGTCGCGGCCCAGGCGTCCGAACGCCTGCGCGGGCCCCGGATGCATCGTCACCTGGCGGAAGCGCATGTCGCCGAGCTCGGCCAGCGCCTCCTGCACCATGTCGAACCCGCCGCTGGCGAAGGTTCCGGCGATGAGCACCAGATCGCTGCGCAGCAGCTGGCTCTCCAGCACCTCGGTGAGCCGGCGCCTGTCCGACGGGAGGATGCCCGACCGGTAGGCCTCGGCACCGGCGTCGCGGGCGGCCGCTGCCAGGGCGTAGCTGTTGACGTCCACGACCTGGCCGGGCGCCGGGACGGTGCCGACGTCGACGAGCTCGGTGCCGGCACAGAGGACGGCGATCCGCGGCCGCGGGCGCACGAGCACGCGCTCCCGGCCGACCGCGGCCAGCAGGCTGATCTGCGCCGGCCCGATGGGGGTGCCGACCTGCACGGCCGGATCACCCGGCGCGACGTCGTCCCCGGTGTGGCGCACGTAGCTGCCGGCCGGCGGCCCGGCCTGGACGGCGACCCGCACGGTGCCCTGGTCGGTCCAGACCGCGGGGACGACGACGTCGGCGCCGGCTGGGAGCATCGCGCCGGCGGCCACCTTCAGCGCCAGCCCGGGGCCGATCGAGGACGGTGCGCTCACACCCGCCACGCTCTCCCCCACGACGGCCAGGTCCACGGGCGCCTGCGGGGTCGCGGCGGCGACGTCCTCGGTCCGGGCCGCGTACCCGTCGAGGGCGGCCTGGTCGAAGGCGGGCAGCGCGCGCTGGCTCACGACCTCCTCCGCGCAGAGCAGACCCTGCGCGTCGAGGACGGCGAGCTCGATGGGGTGGGGCTGGGGGACCGCGGCGAGGATCTCGTCGAGGTGCCGCTCCACGGTGCGCACCGTGGCCAGGCCCTCGGACAGCTGGGGGAAGGCGATCGCGGCCGCCTCCTCGCTCTGCGGACGAGGGGCGGGCACGGGGTCGGCGACCACGCGCTCACCGGATCCGCGGGTGTGCACAGCCGGCGTCCCCACCCGCGCGGCGACCGCGCCGGACGGCCGGGGCGGCGCCATCGGCATGTCGACCTGGGTCGTGTCCCGGTATCCCCGGTACGCGCCCGTGCCGTTCCCGCCCTCGATCGGTCCGCTCATTCCCCCGATGGTGCCCTTGTCCCGTCGCGTCGGGACGACGACGCGCCCTCGGCGGGCAGGTCCGCGACGAACTCCTGCAGCCAGGCGCGCAGCGGCGGACCGAGGTCGTCGCGCTCGCTGGCCAGCCGGATGACGGCCTTGAGGTAGTCCAGCCGGTCGCCGGTGTCGTACCGCCGGCCGCTGAAGACGACGCCGTGCACCGGCTCGCCGCGCTCGACGAGGGTGGCCAGCGCGTCGGTCAGCTGGATCTCTCCCCCACGTCCGGGCCGGGTGCCGCGCAGCACCTCGAAGATCTCCGGCGCCAGCACGTAGCGGCCGATGATGGCCAGGCTGCTGGGAGCCTCGTCGACCGGCGGCTTCTCGACGAGGCCGGTGACGGTGACGACCTCGTCGCCGTCGAGCACCGGGTGCGCGCCCGGCTCGACCGCGACGGCGCCGTACTTGTCGATGTTCTCCCGCCCGACGTCGAGCAGGGCGATCACCGAGCCGCCGTGCTCGGCCTGGACGGCGAGCATGTGCTCGAGCAGGTGGTCCCGCTCGTCGATCAGGTCGTCGCCGAGCAGGACGGCGAACGGCTCCTCGCCCACGAACGCCGCCGCCTGCAGCACCGCGTGACCCAGACCCATGGCCTCGCCCTGCCGGACGAAGTGCACCTGGGCGACCTCGGTGGAGGCGTGCACGGCGGCCAGCCGGTCGGCGTCGCCCTTCTTCTCCAGCGCCGCCTCCAGCTCGGGCACGCGGTCGAAGAAGTCCTCGATGGCCGCCTTGTTCCGGCCGGTCACCATCAGCACCTCGGGGAGCCCGGCCCGGGCCGCCTCCTCGACGATGTACTGCAGCGCCGGCCGGTCGACGACGGGCAGCAGCTCCTTGGGCACGGCCTTGGTGGCCGGCAGGAAGCGGGTGCCCATCCCGGCGACGGGGATGACGGCCTTGCGTGCCGGGCGAGGGCTCTGGCTGGGCATGCGGGGCAGCCTAACGAGCCGCTCGGAGTGACCGGTCCGGCCGACGGCGGCTGGCGGGCGCTACCCACGGGTCACTGCCAGAGTGGACGGAGCTCATCCCCCGACGCCGTGGGAGGCCCCTGTGTCACCGGAGATCGTCACCATCCTCGCCTTGGTCGTGATCTTCGCGATCGCCACGTTCCTGCCGATCAACATGGGCGCGCTGGCCTTCGTGGCCGCGTTCGTCGTGGGCACCCTGTCGGTGGGCCTGACCACCGACGAGATCCTCGGCGGCTTCCCCGCGGAGCTCGTGCTGACCCTGATCGGGGTCACCTACCTGTTCGCCATCGCGCAGAACAACGGCACGGTCGACCTGCTGGTGCGCGGGGCGGTGAGGCTCGTGGGCGGCCACGTCGCGGCCATCCCCTGGATCATGTTCTTCGTCACCGCGCTGCTGACCGCCATCGGGGCGCTCTCCCCCGCCGCGGTCGCGATCATCGCCCCGATCGCGCTGACCTTCGCCGCGCGGCACGGGATCAACCCGCTGCTGATGGGCATGATGGTCATCCACGGCGCCCAGGGCGGCGGGTTCTCGCCGATCAGCGTCTACGGCGTCACGGTGAACACCATCGTCGAGGACGAGGGCCTGCCGGACGCTTCGATCCAGGTCTTCCTCGGCAGCCTGATCTTCAACCTGGCGATCGCCCTGGTGCTGTTCTTCGTGCTGGGCGGCCGCAAGCTGCTCGGCCGGAAGGTGGCGGCCGCACCCCTGGAGCACGTCGAGCACGCGCACGGCACCACCGTGCGCGGCCACGGCGCCGCTCCCGGGCCGGCGGTCGGCGGGGACGACGACGAGCACATCCACCCCGACGTCCCCCAGCCGGTGCGCTTCGAGCAGATCCTCACGCTGGTCGGGCTGGTCGTCGTCGCCGTCCTCGCCCTGGTCTTCGACCTCGACATCGGGTTCGTCGCGATCACCGTCGCCGTCGTCCTCGCGCTGTTCTCGGCACAGCAGCACAAGGGGGCGGTCACCCAGATCAGCTGGAGCACCATCCTGCTCATCGCCGGCGTGCTCACCTACGTCTTCGTGCTGCAGGAGGCGGGCACGATCGACTACGTCGGCGACGCGGTCACCGGGCTCGGCGCTCCGCTGGTGATCGCCCTGCTGCTCTGCTACATCGGAGGGGTGGTGTCGGCCTTCGCGTCGTCGACCGCGATCATCGGTGTCGCCATCTCGCTCGCCGTGCCGTTCCTGCTGACCGGGGACATCGGGGCCGTGGGCGTGGTGGTCGCCCTGTCCGTGGCCTCGACCATCGTCGACGTGAGCCCGTTCTCGACGAACGGCGCGCTGGTGCTGGCCAACGCGCAGGACGTGGACAAGGACCGCTTCTACAAGCAGATCCTGGCGTACGCGACGATCGTGGTCGTCGTGGGACCCCTGCTGGCCTGGCTCGCCTTCGTCGTCGTGCCCGGCTGGTTCTGACCCGAACGGAGCCGCACATGCCCGGACCACTCGACGGCGTGCTCGTCGTCGACCTGACACGGGCCCTCGCCGGACCGCACGCGGCGATGATGCTCGGCGATCTCGGCGCCCGCGTGATCAAGGTGGAGAACCCCGGCAGCGGTGACGACACGCGTGGCTGGGGGCCGCCGTTCGTCCAGGCTCCAGGCCTCCCCGACCCGACCCACCGGGAGTCGACCTACTTCCTGTCGACCAACAAGAACAAGGAGTCGATCACCCTCGACCTCAAGGACTCCGCCGACAAGGCCGTGCTCACCGAGCTGCTGCGCCGGGCCGACGTCCTCATGGAGAACTTCCGCCCGGGCACCCTCGCCCGGCTCGGGTTCGGCACGGATGTGCTGGCCGAGCTCAACCCGCGGCTGGTGACGCTGGCGATCAGCGGGTTCGGCCACGACGGACCGGAGGGTGGCCGGGCCGGGTACGACCAGATCGCGCAGGGCGAGGGCGGCCTGATGTCGCTCACCGGCTCCGGACCGGAGGACCCGCAGCGGGTCGGCGTCCCGATCGGTGACCTGCTGGCCGGCATGTACGGCGCCTACGGCGTGCTCGCCGCGCTGCTCGAGCGGGAACGGACCGGGCGCGGCCAGGTCGTGCGGACGTCGCTGCTCGCCGCGATCGTCGGGGTGCACGCGTTCCAGGGGACGGCGTGGACGGTGGCCGGGAAGGTCGGTCGCGCCCAGGGCAACCACCACCCCTCGATCGTCCCGTACGGGCTGTTCCACTGCGCCGGCGGCAGCGTCCAGCTCTCCTGCGGCTCCGAGGGGCTGTGGCGGAAGCTGTGCGCCGAGTTCGGGTTCGACGCCGACGCCCCCGGCATGGCGACCAACGGCGAGCGCGTCGACAACCGGGAACGCGTGATCGCGATGCTGGAGGAGGCGTTCGCGGAGATCTCTCCCGAGGACCTGCTCGCCCGCCTCGCGGACGCGGGCATCCCTGCCGGGAAGGTCCGCACCATCGACGAGGTGTACGGCTGGGACCAGACGCTCTCCCAGGGGCTGCTGGTCGACGTCGAGCACGCCACCCTGGGCCGCGTGTCGCTGCCCGGCCCGCCCCTGCGGTTCTTCTCGCCGGGTCCGGACGGCGAGACGGAGACGACCCGGCGAGAGCACCGCGCTCCCCCGACGCTCGGTGCCGACGGCGACGCGATCCGGGCCTGGTTGTCGTCCGGGGACGACGTGCAGGACGGGGACACCACGTGAGCTCGGAGAAGCCCGCCCGGCTCGATGCCCGGTCGTTGCGCGACCTGGTGCTGGACGCCGGCTCGTGGCAGTCGTGGGACTCGCCGGTGGTCCGGCCACCGGTGTCCGACGAGTACGCCCAGGAGCTCGCCCAGGCCGCCGAGAAGACCCGGCAGGACGAGTCGATCATCACCGGTGAGGGGAAGCTCCGCGGCCGGCGCGTGGCCGTCGTCGCCGGTGAGTTCGGCTTCCTCGCCGGTTCGATCGGCGTCGCCGCGGCCGAGCGGCTGATCGCCGCGGTCGAGCGCGCCACCGACGAGGGGCTGCCGCTGCTGGCCGCCCCGGTGTCGGGCGGCACCCGCATGCAGGAGGGCACGGTCGCCTTCCTCCAGATGATCGGCATCACGGCGGCCATCGCGCGACACAAGGACGCCGGCCTCCCCTACCTCGTCTACCTGCGGAACCCGACCTTCGGCGGGGTGCTGGCGTCGTGGGGGTCGCTGGGCCACGTGACCATCGCCGAGCCCGGCGCCTCGATCGGCTTCCTGGGCCCGCGGGTCTACCAGGCGCTCTACGGCGAACCGTTCCCCGAGGGTGTGCAGACCGCCGAGCACCTCGCGGAGCGGGGGCTGATCGACGCCGTCGTCCCGCATGCCGAGGTGGCCGATCTCGCCGACCGGGCCCTGCGGGTGCTCGCTGCCCGCCAGACCTGGCACACCGACGTGCGGGGCGCGGAGCGGCCGACGCCCGAGGACGGCACGGACGCCGACGACCCCGAGGACCACCGCACCGCCTGGGAGGTCGTCACGGCGTCCCGGCGGGAGGACCGCCCAGGGGTGCGCCGGTTGCTGCGGACGGCGGCGACGGACGTCGTCGGCTTGTCCGGCACCGGCGCCGGCGAGAAGGACCCCGGGCTGCTGCTGGCACTGGCCCGCTTCGCCGGGGCGCCCTGCGTGGTGCTCGGGCAGGACCGGCGGGGGCAGAGCATGTCGGCGCCGCTCGGCCCGGCCGCCCTGCGCGAGGCCCGCCGCGGGATGCACCTCGCCGAGGAGCTGCGGCTCCCCCTGGTCACGCTCATCGACACCCCGGGAGCCGCGTTGTCGCGGGAGGCCGAGGAGGGCGGGCTGGCCGGGGAGATCGCCCGCTGCCTGCACGACCTGGTGATGCTCAAGGCGCCGACGCTGGCCGTGCTGCTCGGCCAGGGCACCGGCGGCGGTGCACTGGCGCTCGTGCCGGCCGACCGGGTGCTGGCCGCGGCCAACGGCTGGCTCGGGCCGCTGCCGCCGGAGGGCGCGAGCGCCATCGTCTTCCGCGACACCGACCACGCCGGGGAGATGGCGCAGCACCAGGGGGTGCGGGCGACCGACCTCTGGCGGGCCGGGATCGTCGACCGCGTCGTGCCCGAGCGCCCCGACGCCGCGGACGAGGGCACGGAGTTCTGCCTGCGCCTGGGCCGGGTGCTCGGCGAGGAGCTGGCGGGGCTGCTCGGCCGCGACGACACCGAGCGCTTCCGCAGCCGCCTGCACCGGTACCGCCACCTCGGCCGCTCCTGATGATGATCAGGTGACCTGATCATCAGGGGTCCTGGCTCAGCGTCGACGGTGAGCCAGGACCACCGACGGTGAGCCAGGATGCGGCCGTGCAGAGGCAGCCCGTCCGGCGGTTCCGGCCCGATCCCGGCGCACCCCCGCCCCCGGACGACGTCTGGCCGGTCACCGTCCCGGCGGTGGCGCAGCTCCTGCGGGACGGCCTCGCGCTGACGCCGGGCGCGACGGTCCTCGTCGGCGAGAACGGCTCGGGCAAGTCGACCGTGCTGGAGGTGCTCGCCGCGGCGCTCGGCCTCAACGCCGAGGGCGGCTCGGCCGGCGCGCGGCACGCGACGCGGCGCAGCGAGCCGGGATCCCTCGACCTGATCGTCGAGCGATCGCCCGGCGCGGACCGCTGGGCCTACTTCCTCCGCGACGAGACGCTGCACGGGCTCTACAGCTACCTGGAGGAGAACCCCCACCCACGGCGCGCGGAACCGACGTTCCACGAGATGTCGCACGGCGAGGGTTTCCTGTCGCTCCTCGGGAGCCGGGTCACCTCGGGCGGCTTCTACCTGCTCGACGAGCCCGACGCCGCGCTGTCGTTCACCGGGACGCTGTCGCTCGTCGTCCACCTGCGGGAACTGCTCAGCCATGGCGCGCAGGTCCTGATCGCCACCCACTCCCCGGTCCTCGCGGCTCTGCCGGGGGCGCGCCTGCTCGAGGTCGGCGAGTGGGGACTGCGGGAGGCGGAGTGGGAGGAGCTGGAGCTCACCGCCAGCTGGCGGCAGTTCCTCGGTGACCCGCAGTCGTTCCTGCGGTACCTCTGATCAGTCGACGCGCAGGCTCCGGTCGGGGTCGATCCGCTCGACGATCGCGTCGAGCGCCTGGCCGAACGCCTCGGTCTGCTCCTCGGTGAGCGGCGCGAACATCGCCTCGCGCACCGCGTCGACGTGACCGGGGGCCACCGAGCGCACGATCTCCCAGCCGGACTCGGTCAGCACGGCGAGATTGCCGCGGCCGTCCTCGGCGGACCGTTCCCGCCGCACCCAGCCACGCTCCTCGAGCCGGGCGACGGTGTGCGACAGCCGGCTCTGCGACTGGTTCGCACGGCGGGCGAGGTCGCTCATCCGCCGGCTCCGGGTCGGGGACTCCGAGAGCATCGCCAGGACGACGTAGGCCGCGAGACTGATGCCCGCGTCCCGCTGCAACTGGGCGTCGAGGGTCCTCGGCAGGAGCTCCGAGACCGTGAGCCAGGCGCGCCAGGTCCGCTGCTGCCGCTCGTCGAGCCACCGCTGCGTCACGGCGTCGACGGTACCGGTCGGTCACCGGCTGTAGCCACCCGGAGGCAGACCGTGGGCGGTCTTCTCATCCGTCGGAGTGATGTCCGCCGGCGACGGCGGCCAGGCGCCGGCCCATCTCCTCGTGCACGGCCTGGATCGCCTGCAGCGGACGCATCATCACGCGGAACTCCACGATCCGGCCGGTGTCGTCGCAGCGGATGATGTCGACCCCGTTGACGTACTTGCCCTGCACGCTGGTCTCGAACTCCAGCACCGCGGTGTCGCCGGAGAGCACCTGCTTCGTGTACGTGAAGCCCCCGCCGGCCAGGTCCGTCCCTGACAGGGAGCCGGCCGCCGCCTCGAGGTAGCGGACGGTGATCTCCTTCCCGCGCTGGGGTGTGTAGACGACCGGTGAGTAGAAGACGACGTCGTCGGCGAGCAGCTCCTCGAGCCCGCCCGTGAGATCCCCGCGCATGTACCGGTGCCAGCGGGCGACGACGTCCTCGATCACGGCTTCCCCTTCGCTCACGGACACGTCCGCGGTGGTGTGACGTGGACCCTGGTTCGCCGACGGTACGTGGACGGACGCCGCGCGATGGCGCATCATTAGCAGTCGACGGGAGCGAGTGCCAGCCCGACGGGATCTCGCGCCGACAGCCATGCCGCACCACCAGGGAGCCACCGCCGTGCCCACGTACCAGTACGCCTGCACCAACGCCGAGGGCAAGCACGAGTTCGAGGTCGTGCAGTCCTTCACCGACGCGCCGGTCAGCGAGTGCCCGCAGTGCGGCGCCCCCGTGCGCAAGGTCTACGGATCGGTCGGCGTCGTCTTCAAGGGCTCCGGCTTCTACCGGACCGACAGCCGCACGTCCGCGACGGCGTCCGAGACGTCCTCGTCCAACGGCTCGTCGACCCCGTCGTCGTCGTCGAAGGAGAGCTCCTCGACGTCGTCGTCCACCCCCGCGCCGGCGGCGGCGGGCAGCTCGTCGAAGGCCGCCGACTGACGATCAGGTCGGGCGCCGTCCACAGCTGACGGCCCTCTCCACGACTTCCCCCGCACTCCCATGACGGCTGCCCCGGGCGGGCAGCCTTCGGGGATGCCGCGACTGCGCCGTCCCCGCTATCCGCTCCACACCGCGCGCCGGGTGGCGGCCGTGCTGCTCGCGGTCGTCGCCCTCGTCCTGGCAGCGCGGCCGGCTCCGCTGCCCGAGCCCCCTCCCGCGGCGGTCGGGGTGACCGTGGCGGCGGGGGACCTGCCCGCCGGCACCGTCCTCACCGCCGACCGGCTCACGGTCGCCCGGCTGCCGCCGGAGCTCGTCCCCGACGGCTCGACCGTGGATCCGTCGCGCCTGGTCGGGCGGGTCCTCGCCGGGGGCGTGCGCGCGGGCGAAGCGCTGACCGATGTCCGGCTCGTCGGGCCCGGGTTGACCGCGCAGCTCCCCCGCGGCCAGGTGGGGGCACCGGTGCGCCTGACCGACCTCGCCGTCGCCGGGCTGGTCCGCACCGGCGACCGGGTCGACGTCCTCGCCACCCCTCCGGGATCCGCCAGTGCCGAGGTCGTGGCGGCGGCCGCCCTCGTCCTGTCCGCGGCCGCACCGTCGGCCGACCCGTCGGACCCGGCGTCCGGGCTGCTGCTGCTCGCCGTGGACGACGCCACGGCGACCCGCCTGGCCGCGGCTGCGACGAGCGACGCACTGACCGTCAGCCTGCCGCGCGAGGACGCGCCGGGAGGTGCTGGTCGTCCCGATGACGATGTGGGTGGATGACCTCGTGATCAAGGGCTTCAAGGACTTCCTGCTGCGCGGCAACATCGTGGACCTGGCCGTCGCGGTGGTCATCGGCACCGCCTTCACCGCCCTGGTCGCCGCGTTCACGGCGTCGTTCCTGGAACCGCTGATCGGCCTGGTCGGGGGCGGCGGAGAGACCGGTGGCGAGTTCGTGATCGACGAGCAGCACTTCACCTGGGGCGCCTTCCTCAACGCCGTCCTCACGTTCGTGCTCACCGCGGCGGTCGTCTACTTCGTCGTCGTGCTCCCGATGAAGGCGATCATGGAGCGGCGCACGCGCGGCGAGGAGGCCGGGCCGGCCGAGCCGACCCAGGTCGAGCTGCTCCTCGAGATCCGCGACCTGCTGCGCGCGCAGCAGGGTGGCCACGTCCAGGGCACCGCCCCGGGCGAGCGAGGCGTGGGTGGGACGGGCTCCTTCTCCTAGTCGCTGCCCCAGTGGGGCGGGCGGTCCTCCAGGTAGCGCCGGTCGTCGTCCCCCGGTTCGCCGGGCCGCTCGCCCCAGCCGACGTCGGTGTCGTCCGGAGCGCGCCGCACCGGCCCCGAGGACGGTGGCGGCGGCGGGTCGGTCAGGGGCTGGCCGAGCCCGTCGAGCACCTCGGCCGACGGCAGCGCGGCCAGCACCGATCCCGCGACCGCGAGCTTGCTCCCCCGGGTGCCGGAGCCGATGACGACGAGGTCGGCGGCCTCCACGGCCGGGTCGACGAGGACCGGCCAGTCCCGCGGCAGTCCCACCGGCGTGATCCCGCCGTAGGCCATGCCGGACTCGGCGACGGCGACGTCCTGCGGTGCGAACGACGCCTTCCGGGCGCCCAGGTGCCGGCGCACCAGGCCGTTCACGTCGGCACGGGTGGTGGCCAGGACGACGCACGCCGCCAGCGTCGTCTGGCCCGCGCGCCGGGCGGCGACGACCACGCAGTTCGCCGACACCTCCATCGGTACCCCGTACGCCTCGGAGAAGGCGGCGGTGTCGGCGAGGTCGTCGTCGATCTCGGCCACCCACGCAGGGCCGGGGAGCAGCGAGATCGCCGCGGCGACGGGTGCACCGAGGAGATCGGGGCGCTCGGTGGCCGGCCGCCAGGTCAGCGAGCCGATCCGGGGGGCGGTCATCGGGCGGCAGCGGGGCGGGAATGCACGCACCGATCCTGCGGCACCCGTCGGGCGGCGCGCAGGCCGGGTGGCAGCCGCGTGGCGCTGACCGGCCGGTTCCCGGGTGTCGGAGGCGGAGCGGGCACGCCAGGATGGAGGCCATGATCGGTCAGCTGCACTCGGTCGTCATCGACACGCCCGACCCGCACGCCCTCGCCACCTTCTACGCCGGACTCCTCGGGATGGAGGTCAAGGGCAACCCTGGCGACGACTGGGTGGGGGCGCACGGTGCCGGCTACCGGCTGGCCTTCCAGCAGGCGCCGGACCTGCAACCTCCTGACTGGCCGGACCCCGACCGGCCCCAGCAGTTCCACCTCGACATCCGGGTGGCCGACGTCGACGAGGCCGAGCCGAAGGTGCTCGCCCTCGGCGCGAAGCGGCTGCCCGGCGGCGGCGGCGACTTCCGCGTCTACGCCGACCCGGTGGGCCACCCCTTCTGCCTGGTGTGGGACGTATGACCGCCGACGTGCCGGGCGTCGACCTCACCGTCGCGACCCCGTTCGTCGCGGCGATGAAGTTCCAGGTCGCGGAGGCGAGCGGCGCCCGGGTGACCGGCCACGTGGAGCTGGGACCCGACCAGCACACCCCGTGGGGCGTCGTCCACGGTGGCGTCTACTCCTCGGTCGTCGAGTCCGCCGCGAGCATCGGGGCCAGTCTCGCCGTGGGCGACCGCGGCGAGTTCGCCGTCGGGGTCAACAACAACACCGACTTCGTGCGCCCCATGACGGCCGGCCGGCTGGAGGTGGTGGCCGAGCCGATCCAGCAGGGCCGCACGCTGCAGCTCTGGCAGGTCGTGCTGACCCGCGCCGACGACGGAAAGCTCGTCGCCCGGGGGCAGGTCCGCCTGCAGAACGTGTCGCTGCCCACCCCCTCCTAGTCCAGCGCGGCCGGGTCGAGGGTGACCCGGAACAGCGCCCGCGGGTCCTGCAGCGTGGCCGGCGGGCGGGCCGCCGTCCGGGGGACGACGCGGTCCCACCGGGCCGGGCGGCGGTGCGGCAGCAGCTCACGGCCCTGGAACAGGTAGTCGCCGACGACCTCGCCGAGCAACAGCCCGGCACCGTGCTCGATCGGCAGGCCGACGCGGTCACCGGGCCGGATCTCGTCGAGGAACGCCGAGAGCTGCCGGAGGTCCTTGGCGAGCCGGCGGCCGGAGAGCTCCTTCGACAGCACCCGCAGCTCGGCGGCCGAGAGGCCGGTGGCGTCCACGTCGATCCCCGACTGGACGCCCAGGCCCACGACCCCTGCGGCCAGGCAGGCACCGAGCTCGTCGTGCGACCGGGGCCGCACCACCCAGACGCCCACGCCCTCGGGCTCGGGCGCCGGCGGGAGGTCGTCCGGTCCCGGCCAGAGGTAGGGCAGGTCGTCGGGCTCGGGGCCGAACGCCTCGAGGAAGCGGGGCCGGTAGTAGCCCGGGTCCTTGGCGAGCAGGTTGGACCGGTGCGAGAGGTGCAGCGCCTCGTCCCCGACCCAGGACGGCAGCAGGCCCGCCGCCGCGAGCTCGGCCTGCGGCACCCCGACGACCTCCGGGGCGAACTCGCCGATCTGACGGTCGGTGGTGTCGGCGAACCCGCGCTCCCGCCAGACCCGGACCATGGCCAGCCCGTAGGAGACCAGGGCGGGCGTGCGGCCCTTCCACATGAGGACGGCGGGGTGGCTGGCCCACCCGTAGTCCGGCAGCTCCAGCGCGCGCAGGATCTGCAGGGTCTCCACCCGCTGCTTGCCCAGGCGCGGGGAGTCCAGCAGCCGCGCACTCTCCTCGAAGTCGGCCACCGGCAGGAAGGTCTGCATCGCCCGCCAGTCTCGGTCACGTCCGGCCTTCCTGCAGGGGCCCGCCGCGAACTCGCGAGCGGTGGGGGCAGGAAGGCCGCTCGTGGCCAACGCGGGCGCGCGCCGCGGCTACGGCGGCGTCAAGGCAGTGCAGCAGCCGTCCACCGCGAGGGAAGGGCCGTCGTCGGTGCGCTCGGCCTCCCGCGTCATCCGAGGCTGGCGGCGAGGGAGGGCAGGACCTCGCCCAGCGGTGCGTCGACCCGCACGTCGGCCTTCGCGTCGCCGCGGGTCGGCCCCACGTTGACGATCGCGACCGGGATGCCGAGCTTGGCCGCCCGCAGCACGAACCGGTAGCCGCTCATGACCGTCAGGGACGAGCCCAGGACCAGCAGACCGGCGGCATCCTCGATCAGGCCGAAGCACCGCTCGACGCGGTCCCGCGGCACCGTCTCGCCGAAGAACACCACGTCGGGCTTCAGCGGGCCGTCGCCGCACGCCAGGCACCCGACCATGACGAACCCGTCGAGCACCTCGTCCGGGAGCTCGGCGTCGCCGTCGGGGTTGATCTCGTCGGTACGGGCGCCGAAGAACGGGTTGGCAGCCGTCAGTCGCTCGTCGAGGTCCGCCCGGCTCGCGACGTCCCCGCAGGAGAGGCAGACGGTGCGGTCGAGGCCCCCGTGGAGTTCGACGACGTCGGTGGCGCCGCCGGCCTGGTGGAGGCCGTCCACGTTCTGCGTGATGACCCCGCCGATCAGGCCGGCCGCCTGCAGGTCAGCGACCGCCCTGTGCCCCGGGTTCGGCCGCGCGCTGCGGATCTGCCGCCAGCCGACGAAGCTGCGCGCCCAGTAGCGGTGCCGGCCGCGCGGGTCGCGCGTGAAGGTCTGGTAGGTCATCGGGGTGTGCCGGCGCAGGCTGCCCGTCTCCCCCCGGTAGTCCGGGATGCCGGAGTCGGTGGACAGCCCGGCGCCCGAGAGGACGACGACGTCGCCCTCGGCGAGCAGGTCGGCGAGCGCGTCGAGGGAGGTGGCGGCGGCACGGGGCCGGGCGGCCGGAGCTGCGGTCACCGCGCCATCGTCCCCTCGAATCGCCGGCCGCGCCGTCGGCCCGGCACCCTCCCCTGGGAGGCGGCCACCGGGGCGACCGCGACGGTCGCGCATCTCACGGCGACTCCTCGGCGTTCAGGTAGGCGCAGCGGAACCGTGCGTTCGACATCGCCTCGGTGAACCGGGCCTCCCAGCCGGGGTCCTGGGCCGGGAAGGTGTCGAGCACGCGTTCCTCCAGGACGGCCGGCCGCCCGTCGAGCCCGGTGTAGGTGCGGCGCAGCAGCACCCGCGTGATCCCGTCCACCTCGTCGTGGCCGGGCACCCACCGCGCCTGCGCGATGGAGGACGCCAGCTCGGCCCGCGCGCGGGCCGGCAGCCGCGCCGCTCCCCCTGCGTCGCGTTGGAGCGCCCGCCAGAGCGCCACGCCCCCCATGACCAGCAGGCCGACGACCGCCAGGATCAGGGCGAGTTCGACCAGGCCGACGATCACGGCTCGACGCTAGTTCCCCGGAAGACCCTGCGGGGTCGGCGGACAGCCCGGACCCGCCCGCTAACCTTCCCGCGTACCCCTGTCGGCCGCCGCCGACGAGCCCCCGTAGCTCAGGGGATAGAGCATCGGTTTCCTAAACCGTGTGTCGCAGGTTCGAATCCTGCCGGGGGCACCCCACCGTGCCTGCCCCTTCCGGGTGGGCTTTCGCTGGATCCGCGAGCGGGGGCGCCGCGAAGGTCGCCTCGGCGGCTCCGCGCGTGACAGCATCGCCTCGATGAGCCTCCGGCCGCCAAGGGTCGTGGAAGGCGACGAGGGGGAACTGAAGTCATGTGCGGAGTGGTTGCCTGTCTGCCCGTCTACGCGGGCGAGCGCGACTGTGCGGTCCCGGAGCCGTCCGCACCGCTGGCGGCCGCCTGGCCCAGCGCTCCGACGACGGAGTCCCTGGTCGAGGCTCTCGCGGAGACCGCCGCACTCCTGACCGCGGCCGCCGAGGCGTGGGCGCAGCCGGAGGCCTTCCACGCGGTCGTCACCGAACCGGACGTGGGCGCCGCTCTCAGCGACGCCGTCGCGGACGCGGGTCGCCTCGTCACCCGGGCCGACGAGGCGCTCGACGCCCCGGGCTCGCCGGCGGACCGTCGCAGTCCCGAAGAGCTCCAGGCGCGGGTGCGCCAGACGAGGGACGCCGTCTGGCGCATCGAGCACGACCTGCTCGGTGCCGCGGGCCGCGTCCGGGCGCTCGCGCCCGCCGGTCTCGAGCCCACCGCGTGCCACAGCTACCGCGCGATGGACGCCGTCCTGGACTCGCTCGGCCGCCTGGAGGTGCGCGGCCGCGACTCGGCCGGCCTCCACGTCTTCGTGAGCGCCGACGCGGCGGAGCTCGCCGCCCTCGCGGTGCCGACCGAACGGACCGACCCGCTGTTCCGCGACCGCTCGGTCGTGGCCGTCGCGGGCGGCCTGTCGTTCGTCTACAAGACCGCCGTCCTCATCGGGCGGCTGGGGGACAACGTCGCCCGGCTCAGGCACTCCATCGGGGGCGACGACCACCTGAGGAGCGCCCTCGCCCTCCCGTCCGCCCGGGTCACCGTCGTGGCGCACACGCGGTGGGCCAGCGTGGGCCGGATCAGCCAGGCCAACGCCCACCCGGTCAACAACGTGCTGACCTGCGACGCCGGCCGGCCGTACGTCATCGCCGCGTTCAACGGCGACGTGGACAACCACGAGGCGATCCTGCCGGTGGCTCCCGGCTCCGACGCAGCGGCGGAGATCACGACCGACGCGCGGGTCATCCCGTTCGCGATGGGCGAGTCGATGGCGCGGGCCGGCCTGACCGCGGACCAGGCGCTCGCGGAGTGCCTGCGGTCGTTCGAGGGATCCATGGCGATCGTTGCTCAGGACGAGGGCTCCCCCGACGGGTTCACCGTGGGCGTGAAGGGCAGCGGCCAGGGGCTCTACCTGGGCCTGTCCCCGACCCTGCCCATGGTGGCGAGCGAGGTGTACGGCCTCGTCGGCGTGACCTCCGACTACGTCCGGGTCGACGGGCGGCTGATCGGGGCGGACGCCGGGGCCCCCGTCGTCGCCCAGGTGGCCAGGGGCTCCGAGCACGGCTACTCCATCGCGCTCCGGGACCCGTCGTCGCCCGCGGAGTCCCTGCCGCTGCCCGCCGACTCCGGGCAGCGGGCCGACGTCACCACCGAGGACGTCGACCTCGGCGACGAGGAGCACTACCTGGCGAAGGAGATCGCCGAGGCCGCGGAGTCGATGCGCAAGACCCTCCGGGGCCGCATCGTCGAGGCCGGGAGCGGGCTGAGCGCCGCACTGTCGGAGGAGGAGCTGCCGCAGGGTATCCGCGACCGGCTGGCCGACGGCTCTCTGCAGCGCGTGGTCCTGGTCGGCCAGGGCACCGCCGCGGTGGCCTGCTCGGGCATCGCGCGCGTGGCCGCCGGGCTGCTCGGCGAGCAGATCCAGGTGACGTCGAGCACGGCCACGGAGATCTCGGCGGCACCGCTCCCCCAGTCTCTCAAGGACACCCTCGTCATCGCCGTGAGCCAGTCCGGCTCGACCACCGACACCAACCGCACGGTCGACCTGCTGCGCGAACGGGGCGCCGCCACGGTCGCCATCGTCAACCGCCGCGACAGCGACCTCGCCAAGCGCGCCGACGGGATCGTCTACACCTCCGACGGCCGCGACGTGGAGATGGCCGTGGCCTCCACGAAGGCCTTCTACGCACAGGTCGCCGCCGGGATCCTGCTGTCGTGGGAGATCGCCCACGCGCTCGGCAACGAGCCCGGTTCGGCGGAGGACGGCATGCTCCGCGGGCTCCGGTCCATCTGCGGGCAACTGCGCGAGGTCTACGGCCAGCGGGACCGCATCGAGCGGGTGGCCCGGCGGACGTTCCACCGGCGCGCGTGGTCCGTCATCGGTTCCGGCCTCAACCAGGTCGCGGCCGCCGAGGGCCGCATCAAGCTGTCCGAGCTCTGCTACAAGACCGTCTCCGTCGATGCCGTCGAGGACAAGAAGCACATCGACCTGTCCGCGGAGGCGCTCGTGCTGATCTGCGCCGCCGGCACGTCGCCGTTGCAACGGGCCGATCTCGGCAAGGAGATCGCCATCCTCCAGGCGCACGGCAACCTGCCCGTCCTGATCACCGACGAGTCCGCGGCCGACGACTGGCCGATGGACGACGTCATCGCCGTGCCGGACGCCCACCGGTCGCTCGGCTGGATCCTCGCGACCGCCGCCGTCCACCTGTTCTCCTACTACTGCGCCCGGTCGATCGACGAGCTGGCGATGGATGCCCGTCGCGCACTCGCCGAGCTGGAGACGGCCCACGACACCGGCAGCGAACTGGGTCCCGAGTGGCCGGGCGTCAAACCGCTGAAGGCGTTCCTGGAGTTGGCCGGCGGGACACCGGCGGGGGGCAGCTACGTCCCCAGCACCACGGCGCTGCAGCTCGCCGAGGCCTTCGCCCAGCTCGTCGCCCCCAGCGCGTGGCTGCTGTCCCTGACCGACGCCGACGTCTCCCTCGAGCAGCGCCTCAGGGAACTGCTCACCCGCTCCGTCGACGAGCTCACGCGCTCCATCGACAGCGTCAAGCACCAGGCGAAGACGGTCACCGTGGGGACGTCCCGCGGGGACGCCGACCTGTTCGACAACCCGCTGATCCAGCACCTGGTCTCCCTCGGCGTCGACCTGCAGGCGCTGAACTACGCCACCCTGGACGCCCTGCGGGCGTGGGCACCCGTCCTCGCGACCCCGATGGGCGCAACCCGCTACCGCTTCTCCGAGGAGCAGGGCACGCCGGCCC
>NZ_SPQM01000056.1 GCF_004570345.1 Blastococcus sp. CT_GayMR20
CCGGCCGCACCACCCTCGACGGGACGGTCCGTCGACGTCCCGCACCACCCTGGGCCGCGGTCGCCGGCATTCCCGCCGGCTCGACCCCCCAGACCGGCCGCGCAGGCCCCACACTCTGAGCACCAGCCACCGCACTCGACGACGAGGACGACGGGATCCATGGCAGAGAACATCCTGGAGATGCGCTCCATCACCAAGACCTTCCCCGGCGTCAAGGCGCTCGAGAACGTCAACCTCGACGTGCGTCGCGGTGAGATCCACGCGATCTGCGGTGAGAACGGTGCCGGCAAGTCCACGCTGATGAAGGTGCTCTCCGGCGTCTACCCGACCGGGAGCTACGACGGCGAGATCGTCTACGACGGCCAGCCGGTCCACTTCAACGGCATCCGGGACAGCGAGCACGTCGGCATCGTGATCATCCACCAGGAGCTCGCGCTGGTGCCGTACCTGTCGATCGCCGAGAACATCTTCCTGGGCAGCGAGAAGCGCGGCCGTGGCGGGCTCATCGACTGGAACCTCGCCAACGCCGAGGCCGGCAAGCTGCTGCAGTCGGTGGGCCTGGACGAGAACCCGGTGACCCCGGTCGGCCAGCTCGGCGTCGGCAAGCAGCAGCTGGTCGAGATCGCCAAGGCCCTGTCCAAGGACGTGCGGCTGCTGATCCTCGACGAGCCGACCGCCGCGCTCAACGACTCCGACTCCGCGCACCTGCTGGGGCTGCTGCGCCAGCTCCGGGAGCGCGGCATCACCTCGATCATGATCTCGCACAAGCTGAACGAGATCACCGCGGTCTCCGACCGCGTGACGGTCATCCGCGACGGCAGGACCGTCGAGACGCTGGACACGAAGGCCGGCGAGGTCACGCAGCAGCGCATCATCCGCGGCATGGTCGGCCGCGACCTGGAGAGCTTCTACCCCGACCGGGAGTCGCACCCGGGCGAGGAGGTCCTCCGCGTCGAGAACTGGACGGTGCGGCACCCGACCCAGGACCGCCTGGTCGTGGACGACGCCAGCTTCTCCGTCCGCGCCGGCGAGGTCGTCGGCATCGCCGGGCTCATGGGCGCCGGCCGCACGGAGCTCGCGATGAGCATGTTCGGCCGCTCCTACGGCCGCGACATCAGCGGCCGCATCTTCATGCACGGCAAGGAGATCAAGGCGCGCAGCGTGGCGGAGGCGATCGACAACGGTGTCGCCTACGCCACCGAGGACCGCAAGAAGTACGGCCTGAACCTCATCGAGGACATCCGGCGCAACGTCTCCGCCGCCGCCCTCGCCAAGCTCTCCCGGCGCGGCTGGGTGAACGGCAACGAGGAGATCAAGGTCGCCGAGGACAGCCGGCGCAGCATGAACATCAAGGCGCCGAGCGTCATGTCGATCGTCGGGAAGCTCTCGGGCGGGAACCAGCAGAAGGTCGTCCTGTCCAAGTGGCTGTTCACCGACCCCGACGTCCTCATCCTCGACGAGCCGACCCGCGGCATCGACGTGGGTGCGAAGTACGAGATCTACACGATCATCAACCGACTGGTGGCGGCCGGTAAGGCCGTCGTCGTCATCTCGTCCGAGCTGCCCGAGCTGCTCGGCATCTGCGACCGCATCTACACCCTGTCGGCGGGCCGGATCACCGGTCAGCTGCCGGTACACGAGGCCAACCAGGAAAGCCTCATGGAACTCATGACCAAGGAGAGGGAGTCCGTCGGATGACCAGGACCGCGCCCCCGGAAGCCGACCCCACCCCGAAGGAGCCGGCGCCCGCCGTCGCCCTCCACACCGGCACGAGTGATCTGCGCGCGCTGATCACCCGCAACATGCGGACCAGTGGCATCTACGTCGCGTTCGTCGCGATCGTGGCCCTGTTCGCGATCCTCACCGAGGGCGTCTCGCTGAGCCCCGGCAACATCACGAACATCGTCCTCCAGTACTCCTACATCCTGGTGCTGGCGATCGGCATGGTCCTGGTGATCATCGCCGGCCACATCGACCTGTCGGTCGGCTCGGTGGTCGCCCTCACCGGCGCGATCTCCGCCGTCCTCGTCATCAAGAACGGCTACCCCTGGTACGTCGGCATGCTCGCCGCCATCGCCGTCGGTCTGGCCGTGGGTGCCTGGCAGGGCTTCTGGGTCGCCTACGTCGGCATCCCGGCGTTCATCGTGACCCTCGCCGGCATGCTCGTGTTCCGCGGTCTCACGCTGCAGGTGCTCGACAACATCTCGCTCTCACCCTTCCCGTCGGAGTACGGCAAGGTGGCCAGCGGCTTCCTGAACGGCCTCCTGGGCGGCAACGGGTACGACGCGTTCACGCTGCTCATCGGCGCGGTCGCCGTCGCCGGCTACGCGCTCAGCCAGTTCCGCACCCGCCTCGCCCGCATCAAGTACTCGCAGCCGGTCGAGTCGTTCCCGCTGTTCGTCGCCAAGATCGTCCTCGTCGGCGCCGTCGTCATGTACTTCGCCTGGCAGCTGGCGCACGCCCGTGGCCTGCCGATCGTGCTGATCATCCTGGCCGTGCTGATCCTCACCTACGCGGTGATCTCGAACCGCACCGTCTTCGGCCGCCAGATCTACGCCATCGGCGGCAACCTGGCCGCGGCGCAGCTCTCCGGCGTCAAGGTGCGGGTCGTCAACTTCTGGATCTTCGTGAACATGGGCTTCCTCGCCGCGGTCGCGGGGATCATCTACTCCTCCCGGTCCAACGGCGCCCAGCCCGCGGCCGGCAACATGTTCGAGCTCGACGCCATCGCGGCCGTGTTCATCGGCGGCGCAGCGGTCACCGGCGGTGTCGGCACGGTGGTCGGCGCGATGGTCGGTGGCCTGCTCGTCGCCGTGATGAGCAACGGCATGCAGCTCATGGGCGTCGACCAGTCCATCCAGTCGGTCGTCAAGGGCCTCGTGCTGCTGCTGGCCGTCGCCTTCGACGTCTACAACAAGCGCCGCGCCGGGGCCTCGCGCTGAGGTCCGATCCGGTCGCCGCTGCCGGGCGGCACGGCGACCGGTCCAGGCATCGGGGAGGGAGACCGGTGGAGCCCCAGGGGGCTGCGCGAGCGCTGGTGATGTCCGACGTGGCAGCGCTCGCGGGGGTGTCCCACCAGACGGTGTCCCGGGTGATCAACGGGCATCCCAACGTCGCGCCGCACACCCGCGAACGGGTCGAGGCCGCGATCGCGCAGCTCGGCTACCGGCCCAACATCGCCGCCCGCGCCCTGGTCACCGGCTCCACCCGCACGATCGGGCTGGTGACGGTGAAGATCAACCAGTACGGGCCGGCGCAGACGATGCTCGGACTCGAGGAGGCGGCCCGCGAAGCCGGCTACTCGCTCAGCGTCTCGATCCTCGACCACGCCACCGCGGGGGCGATGCGGGAGGCCGTCGACACCTTCGTGGCGCAGCGGGTCGCGGCCATCGTCGCGCTCAGCACCTACGACGACGCGGCCGAGGCGCTCGGCGAGCTCGACCCGCCGGTGCCGCTGGTGGCCGTGCAGGTCGGCGGCGACGAGATCCGTCCGGCGGTCGGGGTGGACCAGGAGGCCGGCGCGCGCCTGGCCACCCGGCACCTGCTGGACCTGGGCCACCGCACCGTGCACCACGTCGCCGGCCCTGCCGACTCGAAGGAGGCCCGGGGACGCATCGAGGGCTGGCGCTCGGAACTGCTCGCGGCCGGCGCTCCCGTGCCCGAGCTCCTGCGCGGGGACTGGACGCCGTCGTCGGGGCACACCGCCGGCACGGAGCTCGCCGCGCGCCTCCGGGCCGGCGAGGAGGTCACGGCCGTCTTCCTCGCCAACGACCAGATGGCGCTCGGGCTGCTCGCCGCGCTGCACGACGAGGGGATCGAGGTGCCCGGCGACGTGAGCGTCGTCGGCTTCGACGACCTCCCGGAGGCGCCCTACTTCACCCCGCCGCTCACCACGGTGCGCCAGGACTTCGCCGAGCTGGGACGACGGGGCGTGGAGCTGGTGCTGGCCCGGCTGCGCGGCGAGGACCTGCACCCGGACGCCGTGCCTGCGCCGTTGATCGTCCGCTCCAGCACGTGCCCGGCACGCGTGCGCACGGGTCCCGGGCGCGGTCGCCCCACCGCTTGACCGGCAGTCGTGTTAGCGCTAACAATCACCGACGGAGCGGATGCCGTGACGCCGATGTCACCCCCTCCCGCCAGAGGAGGATCGATGTCCGACACCGAGGAGGCCGCGGCGATCACCGCCGGTCGCACGGCCTTGGGCATCGAGCTCGGGTCGACCCGGATCAAGGCGGTGCTGATCGGTCCCGATCACGCGCCGCTCGCCGTCGGCAGCCACGACTGGGAGAACCAGTTCGTGGACCGGGTGTGGACGTACTCGCTCGAGGCCGTCTGGGCCGGCGTGCAGCAGAGCTTCGCGGCCCTGGCCGAGGACGTGCGGCGACGTCACGGAGTCGAGCTGGGGGGAGTCGGCGGCCTCGGGGTGTCGGCGATGATGCACGGCTACCTCGCGTTCGACGCGGACGGTGCGCTGCTCACGCCGTTCCGCACCTGGCGCAACACGAACACCGGTCGCGCGGCCGAGCGGCTCAGCGCGGAGTTCGGCGTCAACATCCCGCACCGGTGGAGCGTCGCGCACCTCTACCAGGCGATCCTGGACGGCGAGGAGCACGTCGGCCGGCTGGACCACCTGACGACGCTGGCCGGCTACGTGCACTGGCAGCTCACCGGGGAGAAGGTCCTCGGCATCGGGGATGCCAGCGGCATGCTGCCGATCGAGGCGACCACCCACGGATACGACGCCACGATGCTGGCCCGGTTCGACCAGCTCGCCGCCGAGGCGGGGGTCGAGCTGACCCTCGCCGAGCTGCTGCCCGCCGTCGCGGTCGCCGGCCGGCCGGCCGGCACGCTCACCGCAGCGGGCGCGGCGCTGCTCGACCCCACCGGGCGGCTGAGCCCCGGCATCCCGCTGTGCCCGCCCGAGGGTGACGCGGGCACGGGGATGGTCGCCACCAACTCGGTCGCCCCGCGCACCGGCAACGTCTCCGCCGGCACGAGCATCTTCGCCATGGTCGTGCTCGAGCGGGAGCTCGCCCGGGCGCACCGCGAGCTGGACCTCGTCACCACGCCGGCCGGCGACCCGGTGGCCATGGTGCACTGCAACAACGGCGCCAGTGAGCTGGACGCCTGGGCCGGGCTGTTCGCCGAGTTCGCCCGCGCGCTGGGTGTCGAGGTCGACCCGGCGAAGGTCTTCGAGACCCTCTTCACCGCCGCACTGGGCGGTACGAGCGACTGCGGCGGGATGCTCGCCTACAACTACCTCTCCGGGGAGCCGATCACCGGCCTCGAGGAGGGCCGGCCGCTCTTTCTCCGGTCACCGGACAGCAGGCTGAGCTTGAGCACGTTCATGCGGACGCACCTGTTCTCGTCCCTGGCCACGCTCAGGATCGGCATGGACGTCCTGCAGAAGACCGAGGGCGTGCGGCTCGACCGGATGTTCGCGCACGGCGGCCTGTTCAAGACCGAGGGCGTCGCGCAGCGCTTCCTGGCCGCTGCCATCGACACCCCGGTCGCAGTCGGGGACGTCGCCGGAGAGGGCGGCGCCTGGGGCATCGCCGTCCTGGCCGCCTTCGCCGCCAGTCCCTCGGCGGACCGCAGCCTGGCGGACTACCTGGAGACGGCGGTCTTCTCCGGCACGAGCCTGCAGACCGCCGAGCCCGACCCGGTCGACGTCGCCGGGTTCGACGCGTTCATGCAGCGGTACGTCGCCGCACTCCCGGTCGAGCGGGCCGCCGTCGACCACGTGAGCCCTGCCCAGCGAGGAGAGAACGGATGACCGCCACCCTGACCGAGCGCGGCACCCACCGGGAGCAGCGCGAGCACGTCGCGCGGCTGCACTCCTACCTGACCCGCTACGAGCTGGTGACCTGGACGTCCGGGAACGTCTCCGAGCGCGTGCCGGGTGAGGACCTCTTCGTCATCAAGGGCAGCGGCGTCGAGTACGACGAGCTGACCTGGGAGGGGATCACCGTCTGCGACCTCGACGGCAACCCCGTCGACGGTGTGAAGAAGCCCTCCAGCGACACCGACGCGCACGCCTACGTCTACCGGCACAAGCCGGAGGTCAACGGCCAGGTGCACACGCACAGCCCGTACGCCACCGCCTGGGCCGCGCGCGCCGAGGAGATCCCCTGCGTGCTCACCGCCATGGCCGACGAGTTCGGTGGCGCGATCCCGGTCGGGCCGTTCGCCCTCATCGGCGACGACTCGATCGGCCGCGGCATCGTCGAGACGCTGGCCGGCTCGAAGTCGCCCGCGGTGCTCATGCGCAACCACGGCGTCTTCACCGTCGGCCCGTCCGGGAAGGCGGCGGTGAAGGCCGCCGTCATGACCGAGGACGTCGCCCGGACGGTGCACTTCTCGCGGCAGCTGGGCGAGCCCCTGCCGATCGACCAGTCGGACGTCGACCGGCTCTACGCCCGCTACCAGAACGTCTACGGACAGTGAGGAAGGATGCCCGCGTGGCAGTCGACGGAGTGGCATTCGAAGGGTCCGAGGTCTGGTTCCTGACCGGCAGCCAGGGGCTGTACGGCGAGGAGACCCTCCAACAGGTCGCGTCGCAGTCGCAGCGGGTCGCGGCCGCACTGGACGAGGCCGCCGAGGTGCCGGTGCGGGTCGTGTGGAAGCCGGTCCTCAAGGACGCCGACGCCATCCGGCGGATCATGGGCGAGGCGAACGAGAACCCCGCGTGCCTCGGCGTCATCACCTGGATGCACACGTTCTCGCCGGCGAAGATGTGGATCTCCGGGCTCGACGCGCTGCACAAGCCGCTGCTCCACCTGCACACCCAGGCCGACGCCGCCCTGCCGTGGGCGACCATCGACATGGACTTCATGAACCTCAACCAGGCCGCGCACGGCGACCGTGAGTACGGGTTCATGCTCACCCGCCTCCGGGTCCCCCGGACGACGGTCTCGGGGCACGCCTCGGACCCGCGGGTGCTGGCACGGGTCGGCTCGTGGGCCCGTGCGGCCGCCGGTGCCGCTGCCGCGCGCGGCCTGAAGCTGGCCCGGTTCGGCGACAACATGCGCAACGTCGCGGTGACCGAGGGCGACAAGGTCGAGGCGGAGATCCGCTTCGGGATGTCGGTCAACACCTGGGGCGTGAACGACCTGGTCGGGGTGGTCGAGGCCGTCCAGGACGCCGCCGTCGACGACCTGGTCGAGGAGTACGCCGACCTCTACGAGATGTCCGCCGACGTGCTCCCGGGCGGGGACCGGCACGAGGCCGTGCGGTACCAGGCGCGGATCGAGGCCGCGCTGCGGTGGTTCATGGTCGAGGGCGGCTTCGGTGCGTTCACGACCAACTTCGAGGACCTCGGCGGCCTGCGCCAGCTCCCCGGCCTCGCCGTCCAGCGGCTGATGGCCGACGGCTACGGCTTCGGGGGCGAGGGCGACTGGAAGACCTCGGCGCTGCTGCGGGTGCTCAAGGTCGCCGGCACCGGACTGCCCGGTGGGACGTCGTTCATGGAGGACTACACCTACGACCTCGACCCGGGCAACGAGAAGATCCTCGGCGCCCACATGCTCGAGGTCTGCCCGACGATCGCCGGCGAGAAGCCGCGCCTGGAGGTGCATCCGCTGGGCATCGGCGGCCGTGAGGACCCCGCCCGCCTGGTCTTCAACGCCGCGCCGGCCCTGGGCGTCGTCATCGGCTGGTCGGACCTGGGGGACCGGTTCCGCTGGGTGGCCAACGAGATCGACGTCGTCGAGCCCGACGAGCCGCTGCCCAACCTGCCCGTCGCCCGTGCGGTGTGGCAGCCCCGGCCGGACTTCGCGACCGCGACCGAGGGCTGGCTCACCGCCGGAGGTCCGCACCACACGGTGCTGACCACCCAGCTCGGCGCCGACGAGCTCACCGACCTCGCCGACGTGTTCTCCACCGAGCTGGTCCTCATCGACGCCGACACCACGCGCCGGTCGCTGGCCAAGGAGCTCCGCTGGAGTGCGGCCTACCACCGCCTCAACCAGCGCCTCTAGTGCCGTAACCGCCATTTCGGCCGCCCTGGAGGGCGGCCGAAATGGCGGTTCTGGCACCTCAGAGGTGGCGGATCAGGTACCGGTAGAAGCCGGCGCCGCGGTGCAGGGCGGCGACGGAGATCCGCTCGTCCGCGGCGTGCAGCGCCGCCAGTTCGCTCTTGCTCAGGTCGAAGGGCATGAACCGGTAGACGCTGTCGCAGATCTGGCTGAAGTGCCGGGAGTCGCTGGCCTGGACCATGACGTACGGCGCCACCGCCGCGTCGGGGTAGACCGATCGCGCTGCCGCGCCCACCAGCGCGAATGCCTCGTTGTCGGCCCGGGACACCGGTGAGGGGTCGTTGCCGTCGACGATGTGCAGTTCCACGTCCGGGTCGTCGATGACCCGGCGCAGGTGGTCCACGGTCGACTCGACGGTCTCGCCCAGGGCGATCCGGATGTTGGCGTGGGCCCGGGCGCGCGTGGCCAGCACGTTCCGGGCCTTGCTGCCCTCGAGCTGGGTGATCGCCACCGTCGTCCGGACCAGGGCGTTCGCCTCGCGGCTCGCCCGCGAGAGCACCCGCGCCAGCGCCGGCCGCAGGTACTCCGCGTGCGCGAACAGCGCCCGGTAGCCGGTCGGCGCGTGCCGGCCGAGGGCGTCGACCATGCCGAGGACGACGTCGTGCAGCCGCGCGGGGAACGGGTTCTCGTCGATCCGCAGGACGGCGCGCGCGAGCCGGGCGGGGGCACCGCCGCGCGCCGGGGCGGACGCGTGGCCACCGGCGTCGGTGGTGATCAGCTCGACGTCCAGCAGGCCCTTCTCGGCCAGCCCGACGACGGCGGTCTGGCCAGGGACGCCCGGGAAGACGCCGCTGACGACGGCCCCACCCTCGTCGATGACGGCCCACGGACGGATGCCGCGGGACGTGAGGGTGTCGACCGCCAGCTCGGCCCCGACGCCGAACACCTCCTCGTCGTTGCCGAAGGAGAGGTAGACGTCGCGGGCCGGCGTGAATCCCGCGACGACCAGCGACTCGACGGCCTCGAGGATCGCGACCAGGGCGCCCTTGTCGTCGATGGCGCCGCGGCCGTGCACGACGCCGTCCTCGATCAGGCCGGAGAACGGGTCGCGCGACCAGTCCTGCCCGGCCACGGGGACGACGTCGTAGTGCGCCATCAGCACCATCGGCGGCTGCTCGGTGCCGCTGCGCCAGCGGTAGAGGAGGGCGCCGTCGCCGAGCACCTCCCGGTCCAGCACCCGGTGCGTCTCGGGGTAGAGGGTGGTCAGGCGCTCGCGGAACGTCTCGAAGGCGCCGGCGTCCATCTCGGCCGGGTCGCGCGAGGAGATCGTGGGGATGCGCACGAGCTCCGCGAGGCGAACGGCTGCGGCGTCGGCGTCCAGGCCGTCGAGGTCCGGCGGCTCGGGGGAGACCTCCGGTGGGCGGAAGCGGGCGACCCGCCGCGCGGCGACCGACACCGCGGCGCCGCACACCGCGGCGACCAGGGCGCGCCTCACGCCGTCCCCTCGGGGGCGACCGAGCGCGGATCGGCCACGACCGGCTGGTCCGAGAACGCGAGCCGGGGAACGAAGACGAGCGCGACGGCCGCGGCCCAGGCCGTGACGCCGCAGATGACCCACACGGTGACGTAGCCGCTGAGCGACCCCGCCGTCCCCTCGCCGCCGTCGACGAGGACGGGTGCCCCGGACGCGAGGGCGACGGCGAAGGCCGCCGACGCGAAGCTGCCGCCGAGCACCTTGGTGGTGTTGGTCAGTCCGGTCGCGATTCCGGTCCGGCCTGCCGGTGCCGCGGCCGCGGCCGCGGCGGGCAGCGCCGCCACCAGGGCGCCGGAGCCCAGGCCGGCCACGACCATCGAGGTCAGCACCTGCGGGAGCGAGGAGTGGAAGGGGACCAGCAGCAGGTACCCCGTCCCGGTGAGGGTGGCCGCGCCGATCAGCGTGGTCCGCGGGGTGGTGCGCTGCGAGATCCGCGAGAACTGGCTGGCGCCGAGCAGCATCGAGACGACGTAGCCGCCGATGACGATCGACACCTCGCTGGTCGACAGCCCCAGGCCGTAGCCGTAGACCTCGGGATCGGTGCGGGCGTAGGTCGACAGCGGTCCTTGGGCGCCCAGCACGCTGACGCCGAACAGACCGGCGGTGAGCTGCACCGGCCACATCGACGGGCTGCGCAGCACCCGGAAGTCGACGAGCGGGTCGGTGCGGCCCAGCTCGTACCGGACGAAGGGGACGACGAGCAGCACGCCCAAGCCGGTGACCAGCCACGGCCAGAGCTCGCCCGCGCCGTTGACCCGGACGAACGTCAGGCCGCCGGTGATGACCAGGAGGACGACACTCAGCAGGGCCGCGCCGGTGGCGTCGACGGTGCCGGTCTCGCGGTCCTCGCTCTCGGGCACGCGCAGGGCGACGACGGCACAGACGCCCAGCACGAGGAAGCCCGGCGCCAGCAGCACCAGCCAGAACTGGTCGGCGAACACGCTGCCGACCTGGCCGCCGCCCAGCGCACCGACGATCGCCCCGAGCTGCAGCGCCGCCACGATGAGGCCGGTGGCCCGCCGGGTCTGCGCGGCGGGGTCGGCGAGCCGGCGGGACCGGTTCCAGATGAGCGCCACCTGCAGCGGCAGCCAGGCCGCGTACACGCCCTGGACGGCCCAGGCCGCGAGGAACAGCGGGAAGGTGGTCGCGAGCGCGAGGACGGCGGTGGCCGCCGCGGTGACCGCTGCCGACAGCAACAGCATCCGGCGGTGGCCGTACAGGTCGCCGAGCTTGGCGAGGATCGGCACGGCGATCGCCGACAGCATCAGCTGCGCCGCCTCGAGCCAGTTGACGTCGGCGTCGTGGATGTCCAGGTGCCGGGCGACGTCGGTCAGCAGCGGGATGTAGTAGCCCTGCAGGACGCCGCTGGTGAACTCGACGAAGACCAGGAAGCCGACGAGCCCCCCGCCGATCCCCGCGATGCGGCCGGGGGTCGCTCCCGCCGTGCCCGTGCCTGTCACGCGTCGTCCTCACCCCGGAGCGCCACCGTCGGCGCGGAGAGCTCGGACACTAGTGATCGCCGCGCGACCCGCGGACCTCCCGTCCGGAAAGTCCCCGGACGCGCGGATCTCAGACCCGGCGGCGTGCTCCTGCCAGCAGGAGCAGCGTGCCGGAGGAGATGAGGATCGCGCTGCCCCTCAGGAGGGGCTCCAGCTCCGAGCCGGTGTAGGCGAGCTTCCCGGTCTGGTAGGTCTGGGCGGTCGCCGGCGTGATGGCGTGGGCGGTCTCGTTCTCGCAGCCGATGCCGTCGTTGTCGCTGTCGAGGCCGGCACGGTAACCCGGCTGGGTGGAGTAGACCGGAGCGGCGCCCTTGGCCCGGGCGTCGTCGCAGTTCGCGTAGTAGGTCCCCTGGACGCCGGACGGGGGGTTGCTCGCCGGCGGCTGCTGGCCGCCGCCCGTCGGCGGGGTCGGCGGGGTCGGCGGGGTCGGCGGTTCAGGCAGGCACTTCTGCGCGTCGGCGATCGCCTTCTCGATCAGGTCGCGACCCTCGGCCAGGTTGTCCGGGGTGATCCCGAGGCTGTCCAGGAGGCCGTTGATCGCCTCGGGGTCGGTCGGGTCCAGGCCGGCCAGTGCGTCCTCGACGGCGGTGGGCCCTGCCGGCGGGGCAGGCATCAGTTCCGCGAAGCCGGTGAGCAGGGCCTCCACCACGCCGGCGAGGCAGGTCGGAACGGCGGCCGGCTCCGTCTCCTCCTCCTCGGCGGCTTCGCCTGACCCGCCTTCCGTCCCGCTCCCGCCCGCGACCGACTCGGCACCGGTGCCCTGGGAGCGGGCCAGCCAGCCCGGCGGGACGTACGTGCTCCCGGGGACCGCGCCCGACTGCGCGCCTGCGCCGGCGGGGGAACCGGTCCCCGCGCCGCTGCGAGCGGTTCCCTCGCCCCCGGCTCCCTCGTCGCCCTCGCCCTCGCCCTCGCCGGAGCCGGGATCGCCGTCCGTGGGCCCGTGCGCAGCCGGAGACTGCTCGGCCGGCAGGCAGCCCGTGAGCGTCGGGTCGGCGAGGCACTCGTCGGCGGTCGGGAGAACCGGATCGGCGGTCGCCGGCCACGTCCACAGCACCGCCATCGCCAGCGCGATGAGCAGGACGAGCGGCAGCCGCAACAGCTTGGACATGTGGTCCCCCGGTAGCGCACAGACGACGTGGCCTGTGAGCTGTACCACACGTCACAGGTATCTGGCGGACCGGTTCGTCACGGAACCCGTGTGCCGCCACGCAGCGTGGCGTGGCGTGGCGGAGCGCGTCCGGCTAGAGAGCGCTCCGCGCGACGGGGCAGGACATGCAGCGTGGGCCACCCCGGCCACTGCCCAGCTCCGACCCGGCGATCGGCACGACCTCGATACCGGCCGCCTCGAGCGCCGCGTTGGTCACGGTGTTCCGCTCGTAGGCGACCGCCAGCCGGGGCGCCAGGGCGAGGGTGTTGTTGCCGTCGTCCCACTGCTCGCGTTCGGCGGTGACCGGGTCGAGGCCGGTGTCGATCACCCGCAGCCGGTCGATCCCCATGGCCGCCGCAGCCGCGGTGAGGAACGGCTGCGGACCGGTGACGGCCAGCTCGGCGGTGTCGGCGTCGTCGGCCACGCCGTCCGGCGCGGTGACCGTCCAGGCGACCAGCGAGTCGGCCACGGCCGGGTACATGACCATCGCGTCGACGTCGACCATCGTGCAGATGGTGTCCAGGTGCATCGTCGCCCGCTGCTGGGCGATGGGGACGACGAGCACCGTGTGCGCCAGCCGCCGCGCGAAGACCCGCCGGGCCAGGCGCTCGGCCCCGCCGGGCGTCGTCCGTTCGCCGACCCCCACGGCGACCACGCCCTCCGCGAGCAGCAGCACGTCACCGCCTTCGAGGTGCTCGAGGTGGGCGCCGTAGAGCTGCTCCACACCGGCGAACCGCGGGTGGTGGGCGTAGACGGCCGCGGTGATCGTGCTCTCGCGGTGCCGCGCCGGCATGGCCAGTGACGTCACGGCGACCTCGTCACCGACCCAGACCGAGGAGTCGCGGGTGAACAGCAGGTTGGGCAGCGGGGGGACGACGAAGTCCGCACGGTCCATCACCTCGTAGGCCAGCCCGTGCCCGCCGCGCAACTCGTCGTGGGCCAGGCCGGCGATGAGCGCACCGGCCAACGCCTCCGGGTCGAGCCCGGACAGATGCGTGGTCGCCGCCCGCTGGAGTGTCGCGCCGAGCCGTGGGTCGTCGACGGCGGCCGCGATCAGCTCGGCGCGCGCGGACGGGAAGGACAGCACCTCCGCCAGCAGCCGGTCCAGGTGCAGCACCTCGACACCACGGTCGGCCAGGGCCTGCGCGAAGCCGTCGTGCTCCTCCTGCGCGCGGTCCACCCACGGGACGCCGTCGAAGAGCAGTTGGTCGTTGTTGCGGGGCGTGAGCCGTCGGAGCTCGTTCCCGGGCCGGTGCAGCAGGACGGTGCCGAGCCGGCCGACCTCGCTGGTGGCGCCCATGAGCGGGACGTCGGACGGGGACGAGATCATGGTCAGAGGCTCGCACAGGAGGGGGGAGGCGGCATGCCACCTCGTCGGCGCCCGAGCAGAGCGTCGTCAGCGGCGGTGCTTCATCTCCGCACCGTGCGCGGTCAGGCCGTAGATGACGACGAGGTCGAAGACGATGACCAGCGTCGACCACCACGGGTAGGCGGGCAGGAAGACGAAGTTGACGGCGACGCTCACCATCGCGATCAGGACGCCGACCACCCGCGCGACGGTGTTGCCGGCGAAGAGACCGGCCGCCGTGAGGATCGCCAGCACCCCGAGGAGGAGGTGCGTCCAGCCCCACACCGTGTAGTCGACGTCGACCACCAGCCCGCTCCGGCCGACCACGTAGAAGCCGTCGTCGATGAGCGCGGCCAGACCCTGCAGGACCTGCAGGAGACCGACGACGACCAGCATCGTCGCGGCGAACGAGATCCAGGCGACCCATCCGGTCGGCCGCTCGACCGTCCTGCCCGAGCCGATGCCTGCCTCGGCCTGCCAGTTCGACTGCTGGGTCATCGGTCTCTCCTGCCGGTCGGCTCCGTCGCTCCGATGCTGTCGCCCTGAGCGCGGACGTGTCTCATCCGGAACAGGTGAGACGGGTGCGACGGAGCGGCTGGCTAGGGTGCCCGGGAGGCCGGCGACCGGGCCGGCCACCCCGACCGGAGGTGTACCGAGTGGACCTGTTCGACCTGACCGGCAAGGTGGCCGTGGTCACCGGCGGCACCCGCGGGATCGGCATGATGATGGCCCGCGGTCTGCTGCAGGCCGGCGCGCGGGTCTACATCAGCTCCCGCAAGGCGGAGGCCGGGGACGCCGCCGTCGCGGAGCTCTCCCCGTTCGGCCAGGTCCGCTCCGTCCCGGCCGACCTCTCCCGCGAGGAGGAGTGCGTCCGGCTGGCGTCGGTGGTGGGCGAGCGCGAGGACGAGCTGCACATCCTCGTCAACAACGCCGGTGCCACGTGGGGATCGCCGACGCTGGAGGACTTCCCCTCCTCGGCGTGGGACAAGGTCGTCGACCTCAACCTGAAGTCGCCGTTCTTCCTCACCCGCGCGTTCCTGCCCCTGCTGGAGGCTGCGGCGACGGACGACGACCCGGCCCGCGTCGTGAACGTCGGCAGCATCGACGGGCTGCACGTCCCGCCGATGCACACCTACTCGTACTCCTCGAGCAAGGCTGCGCTGCACCACCTGACGCGGGTGCTGGCGAAGGAGCTGGGGCCGCGCGGGATCACCGTCAACGCGGTCGCGCCCGGGCCGTTCGAGTCGAAGATGATGGCCGCCACCCTGGACGCGTTCGGCAAGGAGATCGCAGCCCGTGCGCCGCTGGGGCGCATCGGCCGCCCCGACGACATGGCCGGCGTCGTCGTCTACCTGTCCAGCCGCGCCGGCTCCTACGTCACCGGATCCGTCATCCCGGTGGACGGCGGCATCGCGACCACCCGCTGAGTCATCGTGCCAGGGGCTTGAGGCCGCAGGTCAGGCGTCTCACGTTGGTCTCAAGTATCCGGCAAGGGCGCCCCGGGACTCTTCCTCTCGTCCGAACGAGCTCAGCGGTCACCACCGCGAGCCACCCGATCCGCGGCCACCGCCGCGGCCGCGAAGAGGAAACCCCCCTGATGAGTCTCATCGAGAAGCCCGAACTGCCCGCCGCCGCCATCGGCGACACGGTTCTGGACACCCTCGTGCCGTCCTTCCCGGCCGGCGCCGTCGACGAGCTGCGCAGCCAGGTCCACGGTCCGGTCTACGCCGCCGGGGACGACGGGCTGGCCGCCGAGGTGGCCACCTGGAACGTCGCGGTGCAGCACACCCCGGCGATCGCGGTCGGCGCCACCAGCGCTGCCGACGTCGCCGCCGCCGTCTCCTGGGCCGTCGCGCACGACCTGCACGTCGCCGTCCAGGCCACGGGCCATGGCCCGGTCCGCAACGCCGCCGGCGCGCTGATGGTCACCACCCGCCGCATGCAGGGCCTGAGCATCGACCCGGAGCGGCGCATCGCCCGCGTCGAGGCCGGCGTGAAGTGGGTCCGCGTGATGGAGGCCGCCGCGGAGTTCGGCCTGGCCGGCCTGTGCGGATCGTCGTCCGACGTGGGCGTCGTGGGCTACACCCTCGGCGGCGGCCTGGGCTCGCTCGGCCGCAAGCACGGCTTCTCCGCCGACCACGTCCGGGCGGTCGAGATCGTGACCGCCGACGGCCGGCTGCGCCGCGTCACTGCCGACTCCGAGCCCGAGCTGTTCTGGGCCGTCCGCGGCGGCAAGGGCAACTTCGGCATCGTCACCGCGCTGGAGATCGAGCTGGTCCCGGTGTCCTCGCTGTTCGGTGGCGGCATCTTCTTCGCCGGCGACGACGCCCCCGCCCTGCTGCACCGGTTCCGCCAGTGGGCGCCCATGCTGCCGGAGGAGGTCAGCACGTCGATCGCGATCCTGCGGATCCCGGACATGGAGGAGCTGCCGCCGCCGCTGCGCGGGCAGACCGTCGTCCACCTGCGCTTCGCCTACTCCGGCGACGACCACGCCGAGGCCGAGCGCCTGCTCTCGCCGATGAAGGTCGCCGGCACGATCGTGCTGGGATACGTCGGGCCGATGCGGACCGACGAGATGGACGCGATCCACATGGACCCGAAGGACCCGATGCCCGGCTGGGAGAAGGGCATGCTGCTCGCCGAGCTGACCGAGGAGACCGTCGACACGCTCCTCGCGGCTGCGGGTCCGCAGGTGCAGATCCCGCTGATCATGGCCGAGATCCGGCTCCTGGGCGGGGCGCTGGCCCGCCCGGCGGCGGTGCCGAACGCGGTCGCCGGCCGCGAGGGTGCCTACTCGGTCCTGGTGCTCGGCCCCGCGGTCCCGGAGCTGGCGGAGGTCGTGCCGGCGGTCGGCAAGGGCGTGCTCGGCGCGCTCATGCCCTGGGCGGCGCCCGGCGTCCTGACCAACTTCCTGGGCGACGTGACCGGTCCCGCAGAGGTGCTCAACGCCTACCCCGCCGACGCGCAGCGGCGGCTCATGGAGGTCAAGCACACCGTCGACCCGGCCGGCATCTTCTCCTTCGGCCACGCCTTCTGATGATCAGGTGACCTGATCCGCGGGGGTCCTGGCTCACTGTCGATGGTGAGCCAGGACCCCTAACGATCAGGTGACCTGATCACTAGGGGCGCCGAGAGCTACTCGGGGAGCAGGACGCCGGGGTTGCAGATGCCCTTCGGGTCCAGCCGCTTCTTCACCGCACGCAGCACGTCGACGCCGAGCGGACCGATCTCGCGCTCCATCCAGGGGCGGTGGTCGGCCCCGACGGCGTGGTGGTGGGTGAGCGTCCCGCCGGCGCCGAGCAGCGCGTCGGTCGCTGCCCGCTTGGCGGTGAGCCACTGCTGGATCGGCAGGGCGTCGTCCCGGTCGGCGAGGACGGTGACGTACAGCGAGGCGCCGGTCGGATAACCGTGCGAGACGTGGCTCATGATCAGCGGACGTCGTCCGCCCCGGGTCAGGGACTCCCGCAGCGCCCGGCGGACGGCGTCGTACACGGTGGGCAGCGCCGTCCAGGTCGCCGCCGTCTCCAGGGTCTCGACCAGCAGGCCGCCGTCCAGGAGCCGGTCGCGCAGGTAGGGCGCGGCGAACCGGTGGCTCTTCCACGACTCCCCGACCTTGCGGCCCACGCGGATCGCGCCGTCGTCCTTGAGCAGCGAGGCGGCGCACTTCTGCCGTGCACGGACGACCGCGGGCAGCCCCTCCCACCCCAGGATCAGCAGGCAGCCGTCGTCGCGGCCGCGGGCCTTCAGCATGCCGCGCAGCGCCCGCGCGCCGGTGCCCGCGGCCATCAGGAGGTTCGCCCGGGTCTCGTCGGGGTCCGACAGCCGGACGACGTCGGGCAGCAGGTCGTAGCGGGCCAGCTGCTGCAGCGCCGCGAGGCCCGCCGCCCACGAGCGGAACGACCAGCCCTCGTACGCGTGCGACGCCGGCTTGGGGCGCACCCGCAGCGTCAGCTCCGTGATGATGCCGAGCGTGCCCTCGGACCCCAGGGCCACGCCGAGCAGGTCCGGCCCGGCGGCGGTCGCCGGCGGGTGCCCGAGCTCCAGCACCCCGGACGGCGTGGCCAGCGTCATCCTGGCCACCAGCTCGTCGAAGCGGCCGACGCCGGTGGAGTTCTGGCCGGCCGAGCGGGTCGCCGCGTAGCCGCCCAGGGTGGCGAACTCCCAGCTCTGCGGCAGATGACCGAAGGTAAGGCCCTCGCGGTCGAGCGCCTGCTCCAGCTGCGGCCCGCGCATGCCCGGGCCCACGGTGATGAGGGACGACGGCACGTCGAGCGACACGACCGACGACATGCGGGCCAGGTCGACGGCGATCGAGGGCCGGTCGTCGGGGTCGATGCCGGCCAGGCCGCCCACGACGCTGGTCCCGCCACCGAAGGGGACGACCACCACGCCGAGCTCGCTGCAGAGGGAGAGGAGCGCCGCGGTCTCCTCGGTCGTGCCGGGCAGGACGACGGCGTCGGGTGCCTCGGAGGCGTCGCCCTCGCGGCGGCGCAACAGGTCCAGGTAGCTCTTGCCGCCGGCGCGCCGCAGCCGCGACTCCCGGTCGGTGCGGACGTTCCCCTCCCCGACCAGGTGGGTCAGGCGGACCCGCGCCTGCTCGGGCAGGCGCGAGGGCGCCAGCCGGATGTCGGCGACGGCGACCGGCGGGGTGGGCCGGGGCTCCCACCCGAGTTCCCTGGACAGGTACCGGCGGGCGGCCTTGGGCAGCGAGCCGCTCAGGTCGCCGTCGGCTGCGGAGGACGGCTCGGGGACGGTCGGTCCCCAGCCCTGGATCGTCAGTTCCGGCTGCTCTGCCACCGCTACAGTCTGCCGGTGCTGCTGCCGGAGCGATCATGATGACCGCCACGCTGCCCGGGACGCTCTCCCCCGAACGACGGGCGCGGGCCCTGGCCGGGCTCCCGGGGGCCTCGGTCGACGTCGTCGTGGTGGGCGGCGGGGTGACCGGCGCCGGCGTGGCCCTGGACGCCGTGAGCCGCGGGCTGTCCGTCGTCCTGCTGGAGCGCGCCGACCTCGCCGCAGGCACCAGCCGGTGGTCGTCGAAGCTCGTGCACGGCGGCCTGCGGTACCTGGCGCACGGCGAGATCGGCCTGGCGCGGGAGAGTGCCCGGGAGCGCGCCGTCCTCATGGGGTCGACGGCGCCGCACCTGGTCCGGCAGCTGCCGTTCCTCGTGCCCGACGCCGCCGGCCGGGACGTGACGGCGCTTGCCGAGGCGGGCGGTCGGGCAGCAGACGTCATCCGGTTCTCGGTGCCGGGCGGGCGCGGTTCCCTGCCGTCGACCCGGCGGGCGACGTCGGACGAGGTGTCCCGGCTGGTGCCGGGGGTGCGGCCCGGCCGCGGCGGCGTCGTCTTCTGGGACGGGCAGCTGGTGGACGACGCCCGGCTGGTGGTCGCCCTCGCCCGGACCGCCGCCTCCTACGGGGCCACGGTGCTCACCGGCGCGACGGTGACCGCGGTCGACGGCAACGACGTCCACGTGCAGGTCGACGGCGAGGCGGCGAGGCTCCGGGCCGGGGTGGTGATCAACGCAGCGGGGGTGTGGGCGCAGCAGCTGGCGCCGGGGATCCGGCTGGTGCCCTCGCGCGGCTCGCACCTGGTGGTGCCGGGGTCGGTCCTCGGCTCGCCGTCGGCGGCGCTGACCGTGCCGCTGCCCGGGTCGCGCTCCCGGTACGTCTTCGCGCTGCCGCAGCCCGACGGGCTGGTCTACCTCGGGCTCACGGACGAACCGGTCGAAGAACCGGTGCGGGACGACGACCCGGTGCCGAGCGACCCGGAGGTCGCCCAGCTGCTGGAGACGGTCAACCAGGTGCTCGCCGTGCCGGTGACGCGCGACGACGTGGTGGGGGCGTTTGCCGGCCTGCGCCCGCTGGTGCTGCCGGAGTCGGCGGGGACCGGCCCGGGCGACGCGACGGCTGACCTCTCCCGCAAGCACCTGCTGCACTGGGACGGACCGGTCCTGTCGGTGGTCGGGGGCAAGCTCACGACCTACCGGGCGATGGCCGAGGAGACGGTCGACGCGGTGGTCGGCCGCCTGGGCCGCGGGTCAGCCCGGTCGCTCACAGTTCGGCTGCCACTCGTGGGCGCCGCGCCGCGGCCCGCGCTCGTGCGGGTGAACGCCGCGTCGCGGCTGGTCGCCCGCTACGGCACGGAGGCACCGGTGGTCGAGGCGCTGGGGTCGGCCGCGGTCGTGGCGGGACGGCTGGAGACCGTGGGGGAGCTGCGGTTCGGCGTCCGGCACGAAGGCGCACGGACCGTCGCCGACCTGCTCGACCGGAGGACGCGGTTCGGCCTGGTGCCCGCCGACCGCGAGCGGGCCGTGCCGGTGGCCGAGCAGGTGCTCACCGAGGAGCTCTAGACGCGGAACTCCGGGTTGCCCGGGTCCAGGTGCAGCGCGGCCGGGTCGAGGCCCGCGTCGGTCAGCGCCCGGACGACGGCGGACCGACGCGTCTCCGGACCTGCGTCCGGCCCGGCCGCGACGAGGCCGCACGCCACCAGGTGGAAGCGGTGCCGCCCGACGTCCCTGGCCCGGCGGGGATGGTCGGCCAGACCGATCCCGGGGGCCAGCGGCCGGGTGAACGCCGGCACCGTCTGCCCGAAGACGAACGGCGAGCGCTCCCGCAACCGCAGGGCGACCCGGGCGAGCGCCGATGCGTCGGCGCGGGACACCGTCACGACGACCGAGCCGATGCGCTCGAGGAACGTCTCGTGGCCGCGGAGCTCGGCCCGGAAGCCGATGGCGTAGCCGTCCAGCGCGGTGACCATCCGGGCGAAGACCTCGGGGGCGATGGCGGGCGACAGCTCGAGGAAGCAGCTCGCCGCCGACCGGTCGACGGAGCCCGTCGTCACGACGAACACCGGGACGTCGGACTCGGTGCGGTAGGAGAACGTCCACCCGTCCCGGCTCAGGAAACGCGGGTCGAGCGCGTCGGCCAGGCGCAGGCAGGCGTCACCGCCGCCGCGCGGTCCGGGCGGCCGCGCGGCGAGGTAGGGCGTCGCCGGACCGCGGAAGTAGCGCACGTACAGCGCGTCGGCGAGGGTCTCCACGATCAGCCGGCAGTTCCGGGAGACGGGCAGCAGCTCGCCGCCGACGCGGACGGAGCCGTCGAGTTCGGTCTCCTCGGCGATGCGGGTGATCAGGGCGTGCCACGGAGAGCGGGACATCGGACCGCCTGAGGGAGGGTCGTCGAGGGCGAGCGGCATGGCGGTTGTCCTCCGAGCTGGGCGGGGGAGTGGATCCGACCAGAAGAGGAGCAGGATCGGGGCGTGGATACGTACACCCACGGCCATGCCGACCCGGTCCTGCAGTCGCACCGCTGGCGGACCGTCGAGAACTCCGCCGCGTACCTGGTGCCGGCCCTGCGTCCCGGTCTCGACGTGCTGGACGTCGGGTGCGGTCCGGGGACGATCACCGTCGACCTGGCGGCCCGCGTCGCGCCCGGCCGGGTGCTCGGGATCGACGTCTCGCCGGATCCGCTGGCCGAGGCCCGGGCGGCGGCGTCGCAGGCGGGTGTGGCGGTGACCTTCGAGGTGGGCGACGTGTACGCCCTCGAGGCGGCGGACGACTCCTTCGACGTCGTCCATGCCCACCAGGTGCTGCAGCACCTGACCGACCCGGTGGCCGCCCTGCGCGAGATGGCGCGGGTCTGCCGGCCGGGCGGCGTGGTCGCGGTGCGCGACGTGGACTACGGCGCCTTCGTGACCTTTCCCGCGGACGACGGCCTCGACCGCTGGCTGGACCTGTACCACCGCGTGGCGCGGCGCAACGGGGCCGAACCGGACGCCGGGCGCCGCCTCCTCTCGTGGGCGCATGCGGCGGGATTCCGCGACACGGTGGTCAGCGCGAGCACCTACTGCTACGCGTCGCCGGAGGAGCGGCGGTGGTGGGGCGCCTCGTGGGCCGGGCGGGCGACGGCGTCGTCCTTCGCCGAGCAGGCCCTGGCCTACGGGCTGGCGTCCCGGGAGGAGCTGGAGGCGATCGCCGCCGCCTGGCTGCGCTGGTCAGCCGCCGACGACGGCTGGCTCGGCATGCTGCACGGCGAACTCCTCATCCGCGTCTGACGCACAGCCAGTATGGCGGTTCTGGCACCCCGCGGAAGGTGCCAGAACCGCCATTTCGGCTGCCGTCAGGCCTGGCGGGCGGCGTTGGCCTGGACGGCGGTGCTGACGTACTGCGCCAGCCCCGGCGCCATCGCCTCGTACGTCGCGGTGAACCGCTCGTCCTCGACGTACATCCGGCCGAGGCCGGCGTGCATCTCCGGCGAGCACTCGTAGAAGTTTCGGCTGATGTGCTGCCGGTTGTCCTCCGCGACGTCCATCGCGTCGACCGAGTCGGGCGCGGCCCCGGAGCGCATGACCGCGACCCACCGGCTGCCGATGTCCTCCATCTCGGCCTTGATCCGCAGCCAGTCGTCCTTGGAGTACGCCGCGGTCTTCCGCTTCGACTCCGCGTAGGCGTCGGTCTCGCCCCAGCGCTGCGATACCTCCGACTCGTACTGCGCCGGGTCGTGCTCGCCGAACACCTCGAACCGCTCCTCGGGAGTCAGTGAGATCCCCATCGCTCGTGCCTCCATCTCCTTCTCGACGGCCGCGACCATCGCCGACGTCCGGACCAGCCGGTCCCGCAGCAGCGCGTGCTGCCTGCGCAGGTGCACCTGCGGATCGGCGGACGGGTCGTCCAGCAGGGTCGCGACCTCCTCGAGGGGGAACCCGAGCTCGCGGTAGAGCAGCACCTGGTGCAGCCGGTCCAGGTCGGCCGGCGAGTACTGCCGGTAGCCGGTCGCCGTCCGCCCGGACGGCGACAGCAGCCCGATCCGGTCGTAGTGGTGCAGCGTGCGCACCGTGACGCCGGCCAGCGCGGCGACCTCCCCCACGTTCATCGGTCCCTCCCTCGTGTTGACGAGGAGAAGGGAACAGCCTGACGCAACGTCAGGGTCAAGCTCTAATCCAGCGCGCGCCGACGGAACCCGATCAGGCTGGTGATGCCGAAGACGACGAGGAACCCGGTCAGCGCCACCGCGCACACCCACAGCGGCAGGTGCGGCACGCCCGGCGCCATCTCCGCCCGCAGCGCCTCGCTCACGTAGGTCAGCGGGTTCACCGCGCACACCACCTGGAACCAGCGCAGGGTGTCCAGCGACTGCCAGGGGAACTGCGTCGATCCGGTGAACAGCAACGGCGTCAGGACGACGGCGAACACGACGTTGATCCGGCTCGGCGTGACGAAGGTGCCCAGGGTCATCCCGATGCAGGCGCCCACCAGCGACCCGAGGACGAGGAACACGGTCAGCACCGGGACGTCGGACCACGTCACCGGCAGCGACCCGAGCACCCACAGGCTGATCGGGAACATGACGACGGCCGCGACGAGCGCGCGCAGCAGCGAGAAGACGATCTTCTCGACCGCGACCAGGTAGGTGGGCAGGGGCGCCAGCAGCCGGTCCTCGATCTCCTTCGTGTAGGAGAAGTCGATGACCAGCGGGAAGGCGGTGGTCTGGAGCGCCGTGAGGAATGCCGTCAGCGCGATCACGCCCGGCAGCAGGACGTCGGAGTACTCCGCGGTGGCGAAGCCGAGCTCCACGAGCACCTTGCCGAAGACGAACAGCAGGAAGACCGGCTGCAGCACCACCTGCAGGAGGAACGGCACGATCTCCCGCCCGGTGACGAACACGTCGCGCCAGAGCAGCGCGCGGAACGCCCGCCCCACCGCGGGCGCCGCCGTCGTCGGTGCGCCGAGATCGGCGACCAGGCTCATCGGAGCTCCCGTCCGGTCAGGCTGAGGAAGACGTCCTCGAGGCTCGGCTCCCCGATCCGCACCCCGGTCAGCCGTGCGTGCCGGTCGGTCAGCGTGTCCGACACCGGGCCGACCAGCGCAGCGGCGTCCCCGGACAGGTAGATGCGGGCACGCAGCCCGCCGGCGTCGGCCACCGGCTCGACCCGCTCGGCCGCCGGCAGGTCCGACAGCGCCGTGAGGACGTCGTCGTCGGTGTCGTCGGGCGCCCGCTCCACGTCGACGTCGAGGGTGGCGCTGCCGGGCAGCGAACGGGTGAGCGCGGTCGGGGTGTCCAGCGCCAGCAGCTTGCCGTGGTCCATGATCCCGACCCGGTCGGTGAGCGCCGCTGCCTCGTCCATGTCGTGCGTGGTGAGGACGACGGTCACCCCGCCGTCCCTGAGTTCGCGGACCCGGTCCCACACGAACAACCGCGCCTGCGGGTCGAGGCCGGTGCTCGGCTCGTCGAGGAAGATCACCTGAGGCGCGTGCATCAGCGCGCGGGCGATGAGCAGCCGCTGCGCCATCCCGCCCGAGTAGTTGTCGACCTTGTCGCCGCCGCGGTCGCCCAGCCCGAGCTGCGTGAGCAGGGCGTCGGCCCGCCGGTTGCGCTCGGCGCGCCCGATGCCGTGGTACGCCGCGTGGAAGACGAGGTTCTGCCGCGCGGTCAGTGCCCGGTCCAGGTTGGACCGCTGGGGGACGACGGACAGCCGGCTGCGCGCGGTGACCGGATCGGCCGCCACGTCGACACCGGCCACGCTCGCCGTTCCGGACGTCGGCAGCACGCGGGTGGTCAGGATCCCGATGGTCGTCGTCTTCCCCGCCCCGTTCGGCCCGAGCAGGCCGAAGACCTCACCGGGCGCGACGGTGAAGGAGATGCCGTCGACGGCGTTGGAGGGGCGGCCGGGATAGCGCTTGACGAGCTCGGCGACGTGCACGGCGGCATCCATCGCGCGCCATCCTTCCACCGGCGGAGTGGCTCAGGTGAGCGCGCGGACGGTCTCCACGATCGCGAACACGGCGAACACCAGGAAGAGTGCGGCGGCCACCCGCCGGATCAGCGCGATCGGCAGCCGGTCGGCCAGCTTCTTGCCGAGGAACACGGCGAGCCCCGAGACGACGAGCAGCGCCGCCCAGGCCCCCACGAAGACCGACAAGGGCTCGTCGTAGCGGGCGGCCAGGCCCGCGGTGGCCAGCTGGGACAGGTCACCCCACTCGGCGGCGAAGAGGACGCCGAACGAGATGGCGGCCGCGCGCAGGAACGACGGGTCGGCCGGCGTCTCCGCGAGCTCCTCGTCCTCGGGCCCGCTCGACGCGCTGCGCCAGAGGAGCACCGCACCGACCAGGAAGAGGACGGCGACCACGCCGCTGACCAGGGCCTCGGGGAGCAGCGACAGCAGCGAGCCGGCGGTGACCGCGATCGCCACCTGCAGGCCGAACGCGGTGCCGACGCCGACGAACACCGGCAGCGCGGGGAACCGCGTGGCCAGCACGAGGGTCGCGAACAGCGTCTTGTCCGGCAGCTCGACGGGGAGCACCAGGATGAAGGCGGTCGCGACGACCGACAGGACCACGAGAACTCTCCTCCGCTCGGCACTGCCGGGCGGTGCTCGGACAGTTCAGGTTCGTCCCAGCAACGGTAATCGACGCCACCAGCCGATCCGTGCGCTGCCGGTCACAGCTCGCCGGCGAAGCCGTCGTCCGCGGCCCGGCGGGAATCCCGTCGCGCGGGCGGCCGACCGGCGCTACCGTCCCGCCATGCCGTTCCGTTGACGCCCGTCCCCGAACGCACTTCCTCCTGCCGCCCGACCCCTCGCGCGTCTGGCGGTGGGCTGGGCCGCGCTGTCCGAGCTGGTGCCGTACTACCCGCTCTACGCGCTGCTCTTCCTCGACACGGGCCTGTCGACAGCGCAGATCTCCGCGCTGTTCGCCGTCTGGTCGGTCACCGGCTTCGTCACCGAGATCCCGGCGGGCGCGCTGGCCGACCGCTGGTCCCGCCGTGGCGTGCTGGTGCTCGCCGGCGTGCTCCAGGCGGTCGGCTTCGTCGTGTGGACGGCGGCACCCGCGCTCCCCGCCTTCGCCATCGGCTTCGTCATCTGGGGTGCCAGCAGCGCGCTGGTGTCCGGAGCGAGCGAGGCGCTGATCCACGACGCGCTGGCCGACGTGGGTGCAGAGCAGGCCTTCGCCCGCGTCTACGGCCGGATGACCGCCGCCGAACTCCTGGTCCAGATCCCGACCGCGTTCGCCGCCAGTGCGCTGTTCGCCCTCGGCGGCTACGCGCTCGTGGGCTGGGCGAGCGTCGCGGTCTGCCTGGCCGCCGCGCTGCTCGCCCTGCGCTTCCCCGAGGCTCCCCGCGAGACGGACGGCGAGTCGCTGCTCGGCACCCTGCGCGCCGGCGTGCGGGAGGCCGTCCACACTCCACGGCTGCGGCTCACCGTGCTCGCGGTCGCCCTGGTCGGCGCCCTGGACGCCGTCGAGGAGTACTTCCCCGTCCTCGCCGCCGACGGCGGCGTGCCGGTGGCCGTCGTCCCCTTCGCGGTCCTGGCCGTCGCGCTGGCCGGGGCGCTGGGTGCCGCCCTCGGCGGCCGGGCCGAGCGGCTGCCCGACGGCGCCCTGCCGGTCCTGCTCGGGGTCGCGGCGGGCTGCCTCGCGCTCGCCGTGGTGCTCCCGGGCATCGCCGCGCTGGCCGCGGTCGCGGTGTTCTACGGGCTGTACCTCGCCGTGCTGGTCGTCGCCGAGACCCGGCTGCAGGCCCGCATCGACAGCGCGCACCGCGCCACGATCACGTCCGTCGCCGGCCTGGGCGTCGAGCTCGCGTCGCTGCTGGTCTTCGCCGCCTGGGCGCTGGGGGGAGCGCCCGCGGTCGCCGTGCTGGTGCTGGCAGTCGTCCCGGTGGTCCGGTCGGGCCTGCGGGTCACCGTGCCCGGCGCGCCCGCAGATAGGCCGAGGGGGTGACCCCGACGACCGAACGGAAGTCCCGGCTGAAGTGCGCCTGGTCGAACCAGCCCAGCGTCGCCGCGAGGCCGGCCAGGTCGCCCTCGCCGGCGTCGATCGCCGCGGCGGCGTCCTGCAGCCGGTAGCGCGCGAGCACTGCCTTGGGCGTCAGGCCGACGTAGGCGGCGAAGAGCCGCTGCAGCGACCGCACGCTCATGGCGCCCAGTGCGGCCACCTGGTCGACCCGCACCAGCGACCGGTCGGCCAGCATCCGTTCGAGCAGTCCGAGCAGGTCGAGATAGGAGGCGGGGGGCTCCGGGGCGGAGGGGGCCAGCATCGCGTCGAGGACGGCGGCGCGGTCGTCGTCGTCCTCCTGGGCCAGGACGGCGGTGAGCAGGACGTCCGGCGAGACCCCGAGCTCCGGACCGAGCGGGACGACGCTGTTGCGCGGCGGCCGGGCCCCGGTGAAGGCGGCGAAGCCGCCGGGCCGGAACTTCACCGCGCTCACGCGCCCCGACCCGACCAGGTCGACGCCGAACCGGCGGGTCACGACGCCGTGCACGAGGACGGCGGGCAGCGGCACCCCGAAGCGCGGCTGGGTGCCCGACTCGACCGAGACGTTGACGCTCGGATGGCTCAGCACCTCGGAGCGGAACGGCGGCTGACCCGTGCGGTCCCAGCGCACCGACCAGTACCGCTCGACGAACGGCTGCAGCGCGGGCGACACGGGGGCGTCGCGCCGCAGGTCGGCCACCCGGGCCGTCTCCTCGGGGCGCAGCACGCCGCTGCGCGTCAGGTCGGGCCGCACCGAGCCTGTCGCGTTCTTCCAAGACGCCACGGCGCCACCCTAGGCAGCATCGACGACATGACGATCACGCACGGAAAGCCCGAGGGCTACACCACCCTGACCCCGTTCCTCGTCTGCTCGCCGGCCGCCGACGCCATCCGCTTCTACGAGGAGGTCTTCGGCGCGACGGTGGTCAGCCGCATGGACGGGCCCGGCGACACGGTCATGCACGCCGAGCTCGACTTCGGCGACGGCCGGCTGCAGCTCAGCGACCCCAACGAGCAGTACGGACTCGTCGTCCCGGACCGGTCGGACGACGCTGTCAGCGGCTCCACCTGCATCTACGTCGCCGACGTGGACGCCGTCTTCGCCAGGGCGGTCGAGCGGGGCGCCACGGTGCGCGAGAAGCCCGACACCTTCGTCACCGGCGACCGGTTCGCGTCGATCTACGACCCGTTCGGCCACCGCTGGGCGGTCATGACCAAGGTCGAGGAGGTCAGCCCCGAGGAGTCGGAGCGGCGGCTGTCGGAGTGGGCGGAGACGCAAGGCTGACCGACAACCGCGGCAGCAGGGCCTGCACCAGCGGGCCGATCGCCAGCGCGTAGAGGACGGTGCCGACGCCGAGCGTGCCCCCGAGCAGCCAGCCGGTGGCGACGACAGCGACCTCGATCGACGTCCGCACGAGGCGCACCGAGCCGCCGGTCCGGCGGACGAGCCCGGTCATCAGTCCGTCGCGCGGACCGGGGCCGAGGTGGACGCCGATGTAGGCCGCGGTGGCGACGGCGTTCAGCAGCACGCCGGCCACCAGGAGGCCGACCCGGAGGGGCAGCGAGCCGGGCGCGGGGACGACGGCGAGCGTGGCGTCGACGGCCACGCCGATCACCACGACGTTGCTCACCGTGCCGAGGCCGGGCCGCTGGCGCAGCGGGACCCAGGCCAGCAGCACCAGCGCGCCGACGACGATCGAGACGACGCCGATGGACCAGCCGATCCGCGTGGACAGGCCCTGGTGCAGCACGTCCCACGGCATGTTGCCCAGGGTCGACCGGATGATCAGCGCCATCGAGGCGCCGTACAGCGCCAGACCGGCGTAGAGCTGAACCAGCCGCCGGGGCAGGCGGCGGCCGGGACGTCGGACCTCGAGCACGCACCGAGCATGCCCGACGCCCGGCCCGCCGCCTGCAGGCCAATCGGCGCACTGGCCTGGTCAGCCGGCGGGGTGGGCTCCTTCCGCCGCGGCGGTGGCCGCCCGCAGGACCTCCTTGACCGGCAGACCCAGCTCGCGGGCCAGCGCGGCGACGTCCTCGTACTCGACGCTCACGTTCACCACCCGCCCGCCGTGGACGGCGACCTTGACCCCGACGGTGCCTCCGAGGACGTCGACCGACGACGACGTCCGCTCGAGCGCGGTCTTGCCCACTCCGACGATGCGCATCCCGATCGTCGACGTCGTCGCGAACACGGCCGCCTGGACGCCGGCGACCGCACCGGGCGCGCACAGCACCGACAGCGTGTGCGCCGGCCGGCCCTTCTTCATCAGGATCGGGGTCAGCCAGGCGTCGGAGGCGCCGGCGGCGAACAGCGCGTCGAGGACGCCGGGCCACAGCCGCGGGTCCAGGTCGTCGACGTTGGCCTCGAGGACGACCGGACCGCCGGGCGTCGCGTCCCCCGGCTCGCCGAGGACCAGGCGGACGACGTTCGGCAGCTCCTCCGGGTCGCGGCCGCCCGCGCCCGTGCCCACGCGCTCGACCCGCATCGGCGGCAGCGTCGTCCACTCGTCCACGCGCGCGGCGAGCAGGGCCGCCCCGGTGGGGGTGCACATCTCCGCCGGGACGGCGCCCGCCACCACCGGGATGCCGGCCAGCAGCTCCAGCACGGCGGGCCCGGGGATGGGGACGACGCCGTGCGCCCCGCGGGCCGAGCCGCTGCCCAGCGCCACCGGTGACGCGGTCAGGCGGGTCAGCCGGAGGTGCTCGAAGCCCGCGACCACGCCCACCACGTCGGCGAGCGCGTCGAGCGCCCCGACCTCGTGGAAGTGCACGTCCTCGGGTGACGTCCGGTGCACGCGGCCCTCGGCGACGGCCAGCCGCTCGAAGACGGCCAGCGCCCCCTCGCGCACCGGCGTCGGCAGGTCGGCGTCGAGGAGCAGCCGCCGGACGTCGGCCCAGGTGCGGTGCGCGGACGACTCGGGCGCGTGCACGTGGACGCGGGTGGCGCCGAGGCCGTGGCGGGTGACCTGCTCGGGAACGAGGCGGATCTGCTCGACGGGCAGCGCGGCGACCGCCGCGGCGGGCACGTCGAGCGGCACGCCGGCGTCGACGAGCGCGCCGAGCAGCATGTCGCCCGAGGCACCCGCGGAGAGGTCGAGCCAGCCGATCGTCACGGCGCGATCATCACAGGCGGGTGGCCCCTCTGCAGGGGCCCGCCGCGAGCGCGCGAGCGGTGGGGGGCAGAGGGGGCCTTCTTCAGCGCCGTGCACTCCTGCGGGCGACGCGGGCGGCGAAGACGCCGGCCGACCAGCCGTTGTCGATGTTGCTCACGGCGACCCCGGGTGCGGCCGAGCTCAGCATCGTCATCAGCGCGCCGAGGCCGCCGAAGGCGCTGGGTTGGCCGGTCGAGGTCGGCACCGCCACCACCGGGACGTCGGTGAGCGATCCGATCGTCGTGGCGATCGAGGCGTCGAGGCCGGCGACGACGACCAGGCAGTCGACGTCGGTGAGGAGGGAACCGTCGGCGAGGGCCGCGCGGAGCCGGCTGCCGGACAGGTCGTCGACGCGGACGACGTCCGTTCCGGTCACCCGGGCGACGAAGGCGGCCTCCGCGGCCACCGGGGTGTCGGCGCCACCGGCGCAGAGCACGCGCACGCGCCCTACCGGCTCGGGCAGCGGACCGACGGCGGCGGCCATCGCGGCGGCGTCCATCGTCGTGTACGCATCGTGCTCGGAGGCGAGGGCGACGAGGGTGTCGGCCGACGCCCGCAGCACCAGGGCCGGGCGATCGGGGTGCTCGCGCCGGGCCTCGCGTACCAGCGACAGGACCTGCTCGGTGGTCCGGCCGGTGCCCCAGATGACGTCCGGTTCAGCACGGTGGGCGGCAGCCGGGACGACGGGGGGCTCAGCAGCGACCGGTAGCGGCGCGAGCAGCGGATCGGGGCTGCTGGTGCCGAGCGGGGCGTGCGGGGCCGTCAGGAGCGGTGCGAAGCCGGCGGCCTCGTCCTCCAGCGGGGAAGGCTGCACGGCCTCGACACCGACTTCCGGTTCGGGGGACGCGTCGCCCGACGGCGGCG
>NZ_SPQM01000334.1 GCF_004570345.1 Blastococcus sp. CT_GayMR20
CACCCACCAGTGCCGCGATCGCACCGCGGATCTCCGCCACGGGCACGGCGAGCGTGGCGTCGCCGACGGACAGCTCGACCCGGACGACGTCCGGGTCCCCGGTCGGCACCGCGCTCTCCCAGGTCCAGAGCCCGTCCTCGGCGAGCGAGCGGGCGGCCGCGGTGAACCCGTCGTGGCCGGTGCGGAGCAGCAGGTGCAACATCGGCGCCTGCGGCGGGTCGGGGACGACGGTGACTCCCGGCAGGTCGCGGACCGCGTCGGCGATCGCCCGCGCCCGCTCGAGGTAGGCGGGCATGAGCGGGAGCCGGCGGCGCAGGCAGGAGAGCGCCGAGGCGGCGCCCGGCCAGAGCCCGTAGAGGGTGCCCCCCATCCGCCGGCGCCACTCGCGCACCTCGGCCACGACGTCCAGCGGCCCGGCCAGGCAGCACCCGGCGAGCGCGCCGATGCCCTTGTAGAAGCTGACGTACGTCGTGTCGAACAGTCCGGCGATCTCCGCCGGCGGCCGGCCGTATCCGGCCGACGCCTCCCAGAGCCGTGCGCCGTCGAGGTGGGCGGCCGCGCCCCGGTCGCGCGCCCAGTCCACCTGGGCCACGAGGTCGTCCCACGGGGGGAGCCGCCCGCCGAGGTCCCGCTGCGGCAGTTCGACGAGCAGCGCGGCCGGGGCCTCGGCGACGTCGTCGAGG
>NZ_SPQM01000057.1 GCF_004570345.1 Blastococcus sp. CT_GayMR20
GGCCGCCGACCGCGTCCTGGCGAAGCTCCCGGTGGCCCTCCTGGTCAGGGACTGAGAAAGAACCCCCTGCCCCCCACCACTCGCAAGCTCGCGGCGGGATCCTGCAGGGGGCCTCAAAACCTGATCGCGTCGATCACCTTGGCGCGGACGGCGATGATCGCGGGCAGCAGCCCCGCGAGGGCGCCGACCGCGGTCGCGGCGATCAGTCCCTCGACGGCGGCGGCCACGGGGAAGCCGGGGTTGTCGGCCAGCGGGACGCCGTCGTTGAAGAACTGCTCGAGCGGCAGGTTCCGCACCAGCACGATCGAGGCGCCGACGGCGACCACACCGGCGACGAACGTCGCGCAGACGCTCTCCAGCATGACCGCGGAGAAGATCCGCCCGGAGCTCGCGCCGAAGCTCCGGCGTACGCCGATCTCCCGGATCCGCTGGCGCACGGTGACCAGGCCGATGTTGAGGACGCCGAGCCCGCCGAGCACGAGGACGACGATCCCGGCACCGCGGATCGCCAGCCGGAGCATGGCCATCGCGGACTCCAGGTCGGCGGCGTCCTGCCGGTTGACCATGACGTCGGTGTCCGGCAGCGCCAGCTCGAGGTCGTGCTGCACGGTCCGGATCACCTGGTCCACCTGCTCCGGCGGCACCCAGAGCTCGAGGGTGGGCGGGCCGTACATCATCGGCGTCCCCTCGGACGCCGTCGCCCGGACGTCGGTCCCGCCGTCCACCCGGTAGACGATCAGCTCTTCCTGGTACCCCTCGCGCACGACGCCGACGATCGTGGCGCGGACCGGCCGCGGGCCGCCGATCATGACCGTGGACGGCGAGGAGAGGTCGCCGATGCCCAGGCGTTCGGCGAACCGCTCGTTGACGACGAGCGCCGGCGACAGGCTCGCGCGGTCGCCCTCCCGGAACCACCGTCCCTGGACGGGCTGGATGCGGTGCAGCGGCCCGTAGGACGGCGTGACGGTCTTGGTCTGCACCTGCATCGCGCCCTCGGGCAGCCGGTAGAGGCCGTCGCCGTAGGTGACGCTCGACGCGCCGGTGATCCCGTACCGCTCGATGAGCGCGGCGACGGCGGCGTCCCACTTCTCCGCGGGCGGGGACATGCCCGTCATCGGGTCGTAGGCCTGGATGCCGATCGTCGCCGGCCGGCCGCTCCAGCGCTCGGACTGCTCCTGCTGGGCCTGGGCCAGCATCTGGCCGAGCGCGGTCACCGTGGTCATCGCGAAGACGGCCAGGAAGACGCCGACCAGGGAGAGCACCACCCGCGACTTGTGCACGCGGACCTCGCCCCACGCCTCCGCGAGCGCGCCCAGCACGCCGGTCATGCCGGCCCCCAGCCGGGGTCGGCGACCGCCGGCCCGTCGACCCCGGAGCGCGACGCGGTGGCGGCCAGGAGGTGCGCGTCCCCGTCGAGGGGGGCGAGGTGGCCGCCCTCGAGGGTGAACCGGCGGTCCGCGAGCGCGGCGACCGAGAGGTCGTGGGTGATCGTCACCAGCGCGGCGCCGGTCTCGGCGGTGACCTCCGTCAGCAGCGCCATGACCCGGGCGCCGGTTTCGACGTCGAGGGCGCCGGTGGGCTCGTCGGCGAGGACGACGCGCGGACGCCGTACCAGCGCCCGGGCGATGGCCACGCGCTGCTGCTCACCGCCCGACAGGCGCTCGGGGACCTGATCGGCCCGCGCACCGAGGCCGACCCGGTCGAGCATCTCGCGCGCCGCGCGGGTGCGCGTGAGGTACGCACGGCCGCTGGCGTAGAGGAGGGGTGCGGCGACGTTCTCCACGGCCGTGCGGCGCGGGAGCAGGTTGAACTGCTGGAAGACGAAGCCGAAGACCTCGCCGCGCAGCCGGGACCTGCGGCGGGCCCGCAGCCGGTCGGTCGGCTCCCCGTCGAGCAGGTAGGCGCCGCCGGTCGGGCTGTCGAGCAGACCCAGGATGTTGAGCAGCGTGGACTTGCCGGAGCCGGAGCGGCCGACGACCGCGACGTGCTCGCCCGCGTCCACCTCGAGGTCGACACCGGTCAGGATCGGCAGCCGCGACCCGTCGGGCAGCGGCACCTCACGGCGCACCCCGCTCAGTGCCATGAGGCTCATCCGACCGGCCCGCCCATGATCGGCTGGCCGGTGAACGGGTCGATCGGGGTGTCGTCGGGCACCGGGACGAACTGCAGGATCTGCTCGCCCTCGGTGAGCCCCTCGCGGATCTCGACCATGTCGCCGTCCGTGAGCCCGAGGGTGACGGCCCGCTCGACCGGCTCTCCGTCCTCGCCGACGACCCACACGTTGCCGGTCTGGACCGAGCCCTGGACGGCGGTGATCGGGACGACGAGCACGTTCTCGGCCAGTCCCGCCTGGATCGTCATCGTGGCACCCATCCCGGCGAAGACCGCGGTCCCGACGGGCACGGCGCAGCGGGCCGTGGTGCCCCCCGACGCGGGTGCGCCGGGATCGGCCGGGGAGCCGGGGTCCGGCTCGTCGGCCGGGGCCGGAGCGGCCGCGCCCAGCACCAGGGAGCCGCACGTGAACGGGGCGGGACCGCCCTGTACCTCGACCTCCGCGGTCGACGGCGGGCTGAGCAGCCGGAACTGCTCGGCCTGCGACAGCGTCGCGGTGACCGACAGGGTGCCCGGGGAGATGGTGCCGACGCGGTCGCCGACGGCGACGATCTGGTCGACCAGCACGTCGAGCGAGGTGAGCGTGCCCGCCTTGGGCGCGCCGACGGTGGCGGTGCGGACCCGGGGCGCGGGCTGGGTGACCGTGGGATTGCCCTCGGCGTCGGTCCCGGTGACGGGTTCGCGCTCCTCCTCCCAGCGGATCTCGAGGAGCGGCTGACCCGCGGTGACCGGGCCGGGCGAGGCCAAGAGCCGGCGGACGGTCCCGGCCGCCGTCGCCTTCACGGTCACGGACGGGTCGGCCACCACCGTGCCGGTCACTGTCACCGTGTTGCTCACCGTCCCCGTCGACACCGGGATCGGGGGGGCGTCGACGTCGACGAACGCCGGTCCGTCCGCCCCCGCGGGGTCCTGCCCGGCGTCGGTACCGCCGCGGAAGGCGAGCACGACGAGGGCCGCCGCGATGACCGCCCAGACGAGCAGGCGCAATGCGGGGAACACGACGGAGCGGACCGAGCTCATGGGTGTCCTCCGGACGTTGATGCACTGGTCGGTGCCGGTTCTGCGGGAACGTAGCGGTCGGCCCTCCGGGACGGAGCGCGTCGGCTCGCGGCGCGCGAGCCCTGTGACTGCAGTGACGGGAGAACCCCGGGCACCTGGATCGGCATGGCTACGGAGTATGCATACCGCGTATGCACCTGGCCAGACACACCGCTGCGACACGCTCGGCCGGAGTCGTGCATCCCTTCCCGCCGGGAGGGTTCGGCACGGGGCCCACGGGCATGATGCGGCCGACACACTCTGCCGTTCCACCCACCCCGCCACCCTCCGGAGGCCCCTGCATGTCCGCTCCCGTCGAGTTCGCCGTCTGGGCGCCGCTGCCCGAGCGGGTGCGGATCCAGGTCGACGGCGCGGTCCACGACATGCAGCGGGAGGACGGCGGCTGGTGGCGGGCCGCGGTCGAGGCCGGACCCGACGCCGACTACGGGTTCCTGATCGACGGCAACGACACCCCCCGGCCCGACCCGCGGAGCCGGCGCCAGCCCGAGGGCGTGCACGGGCTCTCCCGCCGCTTCGATCCCGAGGCCTACGAGTGGGGCGACGGCGCCTGGACCGGACGCCCGCTCGCCGGCGGGGTCGTCTACGAGCTGCACGTCGGCACGTTCACCCCCGAGGGCACGCTCGACGCTGCCATCGGCCGGCTCGGTCACCTGGTGCGGCTGGGCGTCGACTTCGTCGAGCTGCTGCCGGTCAACGCCTTCAACGGCACGCACAACTGGGGCTACGACGGCGTGCTGTGGTACGCCGTCCAGGAGGAGTACGGCGGGCCGGCCGCCTACCAGCGGTTCGTCGACGCATGCCACCAGCAGGGCCTCGGCGTCATCCAGGACGTCGTCTACAACCACCTCGGCCCCTCGGGCAACTACCTGCCGGAGTTCTTCCCGATCTTCGCCGAGGGCGGCGCGAACACCTGGGGCAACTCCATCAACCTGTCGGGCCCCGACTCCGACGAGGTCCGCCGCTACGTCATCGACAACGCGCTCATGTGGCTGCGCGACATGCACGTCGACGGCCTGCGCCTCGACGCCGTCCACGCCCTGGTCGACGAGCGGGCCACGCACGTCCTGGAGGAGATGGCGCAGGAGGTGGACAAGCTGTCGGTCGCAGCCGGCCGCCCCCTGACGCTGATCGCCGAGAGCGACCTCAACGACCCCCGCATGGTCACCCCGCGCGTCGCCGGCGGCATGGGCCTGACCGCGCAGTGGAGCGACGACTTCCACCACGCGCTGCACGCGACCCTGACCGGCGAGGGCCAGGGGTACTACAGCGACTTCGAGGCGGCGGGCCTGGGCGGGGTCGCGAAGACGCTGACCGGCGCGTTCTTCCACGACGGCGCGTGGTCGAGCTTCCGCCGGCGGCACCACGGGCGGCCGGTCGACACCGCGACCCTGCCCGGCTGGAAGTTCCTGGGCTACCTCCAGGACCACGACCAGATCGGCAACCGCGCCGTCGGCGACCGCATCTCCGCGACCCTCTCCCCCGGCCTGCTGGCCGTCGGCGCGACCCTGGTGCTGACCAGCCCGTTCACCCCGATGCTGTTCATGGGCGAGGAGTGGGGCGCGGCCACACCCTGGCAGTTCTTCACCAGCCACCCGGAGCCGGAGCTCGGCAAGGCCACGGCCGAGGGCCGGATCGGTGAGTTCGCCGAGCACGGCTGGGACGCCGACGTGGTGCCCGACCCACAGGACCCGGAGACCTTCAACCGCTCGAAGCTCGACTGGTCGGAGCTCTCGCGGGAGCCGCACGAGCGGCTGCTCGCGGTGCACCGGTCGCTGCTGGCGCTGCGGCGGGCGCACCCCGATCTGGTCGACCCCGACCTGTCGGCGGTCCAGGTCGCCTGGGACGACGCCGACCGCTGGCTGGTGGTCCACCGCGGGTCGCTGCGGGTCGTGGTCAACCTGGCCGACCAGCCGCGGGAGATCGACCTGGACGTCGCCGCCACCGACGTCCTGTTCGCGACCGGCGAGCTGCCGGCTCTCGACGGCGCGACGGTCACCCTGCCGCCGGAGAGCGCGGCCGTGCTCGCCACCCGCTGACGTGCGCCGGCTCCTGCCAAGTCCGGCGGACCTCGACGAGGCCGGCCTGGTCGAGGCCTACCGGCTGCCGGCCGGCCGCCGGCTGCGGATGAACTTCATCGCCTCCCTCGACGGCGCGATCACCGTCGGCGGAGTGAGCGAGGGGCTGGGGTCGGCCGGGGACCGGCGCGTGTTCCGGGTGCTGCGGGCGCTGGCCGACGTGGTGCTCGTCGGGCACGGGACGGCGGCCGCGGAGGGGTACCGGGCGATCACCGCAGACTCCGCCGTCGGACGGCTGCGCGCGTCGATCGGCCGGCCGCCGACCGCGCCGGTCGCCGTCGTCTCACGGCGGGCGTCGCTCGACCCCGCCGACGGGCTGGTGACCGGTGCCGTCTCCCCCACGATCCTCATCACCTGCGCCGCTGCGGACGCCGGCCGGCGGGCGGCGCTCGAAGCGGCCGGGGTGACCGTGCTGGTGTGCGGGGACGACGACGTCGACCTCCCCACCGCAGTCGACCGGCTCGCCGGACTGGGGCACGAGCAGGTGCTGTGCGAGGGCGGCCCCCTGCTGCTGCACGCCTCGCTCGGCGCCGGAGTCGTCGACGAGCTCGACCTCTCGATCGCGCCCGCCCTCGTGGGCGGCGAGACGCGCCTGCTGCCGGCGGGGCTCGCCGACGTGCAGCGGCTGGAGCTGCGCCAGCTCCTCGAGGAGGACGGCGTCCTCTTCGCGCGGTACGACGTCCGCCGCTAGGCCCCCGGCGGCCGGTACGTCACCCGCTGCGCGGTGCGCATCGCCTCCATCGTGTCCTCGACCGTCATGAGCACGGTCGTCTCCAGGTTCGTCACCGCGCCGCCGCTGCCGATGGCGAGCACCACCGCTGCGATCGAGACGTCGTCCGGTGCCTCCCAGAGGGTGACACCGTCGTGCGAGCCGAAGGCGTACCAGAACCCCTGGAGCGTGCCGCCGACCGACTCGACGTACTCGGTCGCGGCCTTCCGGCGGTCCTCGGGGTTGGCGATGAGCCTCGCCCAGGTCTCCGGGGTGTAGCTGAATCTGGTCAGGTAGAGCGGCATCGCGGCGCCTTCCGGTCGTCCCCCGCGCCGCGACGCTAGAACCGCGGCACCGCACCCGTCGATGCCCTCGTGCGCGCCGCTGCTGCTTGACTGACCGGCATGGATCTGCCCGTGATGCCGCCGGTGAAGCCGATGCTGGCCAAGGCCGCGACCAAGGTCCCCACCGCCGAGGGGATGCTCTACGAGCCGAAGTGGGACGGCTTCCGCTGCATCGTCTTCCGGGACGGCGACGAGGTGGAGCTCGGCAGCCGCAACGAGCGCCCGCTGACCCGCTACTTCCCCGAGGTCGTGGCGGCGGTGAAGGCCCACCTCCCCGCGCGGTGCGTCGTCGACGGCGAGATCGTCGTGCCGCAGGGCGACCGGCTGCACTTCGAGTCGCTCCTGCAGCGCATCCATCCCGCCGAGTCGCGGATCAACCTGCTCGCCGAGCAGACCCCCGCGTCCTTCGTCGCCTTCGACCTGCTGGCGCTCGGCGACGAGTCGCTGCTCGAGGTCCCGTTCGCCGAGCGCCGGACCCGGCTGGAGACGGCACTCGACGGCATTCGCCCGCCCGTCTACCTGACCGGGATCACCCGGGAGCCGGAGACCGCCCAGCGATGGTTCCAGACGTTCGAGGGCGCCGGCCTCGACGGCGTCGTGGCCAAGGCGCCGGACCTGCCGTACGGACCGGACCAGCGACTCATGACCAAGGTCAAGCACGTCCGCACCGCCGACTGCGTGGTCGCCGGCTTCCGCTGGCACAAGAGCGGCCCCATCGTCGGCTCGCTGCTGCTGGGGCTCTACAACGACGCCGGCGACCTGCAGCACATCGGGGTGGCCGCGTCCTTCCCGATGGCGCGGCGGGCGGAGCTCGTCGAGGAGCTCGAGCCGTACCGGGCCGAGGCGCTGGACGGGCATCCGTGGCAGGAGTGGGCGAACGCGCAGGTCCAGCAGAACGGCGAAAACCGCATGCCGGGCGCGGTCAGCCGCTGGAACGCGAAGAAGGACCTGTCGTGGGTACCGCTGCGCCCGCAACTGGTGGTGGAGATCAAGTACGACCAGCTCGAGGGCCGTCGACTTCGTCACACCGGCCAGTTCCTCCGGTGGCGACCGGACAGGGACCCGCTGAGCTGCACGTACGACCAGCTGGAGGTCCCCGTGCGCTACGACCTGGCCGAGGTGCTGGAGACCGGGGAGCGCTCCGGACGGCCGTGATCGTCTGCGCGCGGCCCGCTCGCCTCCTACGGTGGTGATCATGCGTCACCACCGCGGCCGCCGGGCCGTCCCTGCGATCCTGCTTGCCCTGGGCATGGTGCTCGCGGGCTGCACCTCGTTCGCCGACTCGCCGGCGGAGGAGGCCTCCTCCCCCGCCGCGACGACGACGGTGGCCGCGCCCGACGTGGCGGAGATCGAGTGGAACGACTGCGACGCGCAGATCCAGCCGCTGATCGCCGACCAGCCCGGCAGCGACCGCGACCTCAGGTTCGAGTGCGGAACCACCGAGGTGCCGATCAGCTACGACGAGCCCGAGGGCGCGACGCTCCCGCTCTTCCTCGTCCGCGCCGTCCTCGCCGGGCAGACCGACCGCATCGGCTCGCTGCTGGTCAACCCCGGCGGGCCGGGCGGTTCCGGTGCCGACGCCGCCATCGGCCTCGCGCTCACCCTCCCCACGGAGGTGCTGGGCCGCTTCGACCTGGTCGGGTTCGATCCCCGCGGGGTCGGCCTGTCGACGCCCGTCGAGTGCATCTCCGACGAGACGAAGGAGCAGATGATCGCCTCCGAGCCGCGGCCGGTGACCGACGCGCAGCTCGACGAGGCCTTCGCGCTCGCCGAGGAGATCGCCGACGGGTGCGCCGAGGAGTACGGCGACGCGCTCGGCACGTTCAACACCGTCGACACCGCGCGCGACATGGACCGGCTCCGTGAGGCGCTCGGCGACGAGCAGCTGAGCTACCTCGGCTACTCCTACGGCACCACGCTGGGCTCCACCTACGCCGAGCTGTTCCCGGACAAGGTGCGGGCGCTGGTGCTCGACGCCGCCGTCGACCCGGACGGCGACGCCACGAGCGACGCCGAGCAGAGCGCCGCGGGCCTGGAGGCCGGCTTCGACGCCTTCGCCACGAACTGCGTCGGGCTGATCGCCGGCTGCCCCATCGGCGGCGACCCCCGCGCGTTCGTCAACGAACTGCTCGCCCAGGCGGCGACGACCCCCATACCGAGCAGCGAGCCGGACACCGACGGCCAGGTCCGCACGGCCACGCCGGGCGTCGTCCTCACGGGGATCGTGGCCGCCCTGTACGACACGGCATCCTGGCCGCAGCTCGCGCAGGCGCTCGCCGCCGCGCGGCAGGGCGACTCCGCCGGGCTGTTCTCCCTCGCCGACAGCTACGCGGGCCGGCTCGAGGACGGCACGTACTCCAACCTGTTCGACGCCAACATCGCGGTGAACTGCGCCGACACCGACGAGACGGTCGAGGAGGACCGCGTGCGGGAGCTCGCCGCCGACTGGAACACCAAGTACCCGCTGTTCGGTGCCGGGTCCGCCGTCGGGCTCTACACGTGCTCGGTCTGGGACGCCGAGCGGACGCCGCTGCCCGAGCGGGACGCCGAGGGCAGCGACCCGATCGTCGTGGTGGGCAACGCCGGCGACCCCGTCACCCCCCTGCCCGGGGCCGTGGACCTCGCCGAGGACCTCGAGAACGGCGTCCTGCTGACCTGGCAGGGCCAGGGCCACACCGCGTACCCGAAGACCGACTGCATCACGGCCGCGGTGAACGCCTACCTGATCAACCTCACGGCGCCCATGGACGGGCTGACCTGCCCTGCGTGACACTCTGCGCTCCATGATCGAGCGGAGCGACTGAATGCCGAGCAGCAAGGACGCCGTCGTCCTCGACGTCGACGGTCACGAGGTGCGCGTCTCCAACCCGGAGAAGCCGTACTTCGGCGACCGTGGGATCCGCAAGATCGACGTCGTCGAGTACTTCGTGTCCGTGGGTCCCGGGATCCTGTTCGCGCTGCGGGACCGGCCGACGACGCTCGAGCGGTGGCCGGGGGGCGTCTTCGAGGGCGCGCGGATCTCCACGCGGGTCGACAACACCGGCGACGCGTTCTACCAGAAGCGGGTGCCCAAGAACGCCCCGCCGTGGGTGCCGACCGCGCACATCACCTTCCCCAGCGGACGGACGGCGGACGAGATCGCGCCGGACTCGGTCGCCGTCGTCGCCTGGTGCGCGAACCTCGGGACGCTGACCTTCCACCCCTGGCCGGTGGACAAGACCGACGTCGAGTCGCCGAACCAGATCCGCATCGACCTCGACCCGCAGCCGGGCACCGATTTCTCCGACGCCGTGTGGGTCGCCCCGCACGTGCGTGAACTGCTCGCCGAGTACGGCATGCAGGGCTGGCCCAAGACCTCAGGCGGCCGGGGCGTGCACATCTACGTGCCGATCCAGCCCCGGTGGACGTTCACCGAGGTGCGGCACGCGGTGATCGCCTTCGGCCGTGAGCTGGAACGCCGGCTGCCCGACCGCGTGACGATGTCCTGGTGGAAGGAGGAGCGCGGCGAGAAGATCTTCATCGACTACAACCAGATGGCCCGGGACCGCACGATCGCCTCGGCCTACTCGATCCGGCCGAAGCCGCACGCCCCGGTCTCGGCACCCCTCGACTGGGCCGAGCTGCCCGCCGTCACGCCGTTCGACTTCGACGTCCTGACCATGCCCGCGCGGTTCAGGGAGGTCGGTGACAAGCACGCCGGTCTCGCCGACCACGCGTTCGGCATCGAGCCGCTGCTCGAGCTCTTCGAGAAGCAGGTGAAGGACGCCGGCCTCGGTGACCTGCCCTATCCCCCCGACTACCCGAAGATGCCGGGCGAGCCGATGCGGGTGCAGCCCAGCCGCGCGAAGCGTCCCACCAGCGACGACACCTGATGCCGGCAGCTTCCCAGGCCTAGTACCGCGCTCACCCGCACGACGACCTCCGACGGGGCAATCCGCATCGAGGTCCCGCTGGCGCCTTCCGGCGGTACCTCCGGGCCGTCGCCGAGGCGCCGCACGACCGCGCGGGGCGGCGTCGCCGGCGGCCACCCACGCCGGGACATCGTCGGCCGACAGCCGGCGGGAGATCCGCCGGGTCGCCCTTCATCTGGCCGCCGTGGGCGAGGCACCCGCCCCGACCGCCTTCTTCTCCGCCAGACCCTCGACGGGTATTCGCACCGAGAACGTGGTTCCCACACCGAGAACGGACTCCACGGTCAGGGTCCCGCCGTGGCCTTCCTGGACCACTCCACGAGCCAGTGGGAGGCCCTGTCCGCTGCCGCGGCCCACGTCCTTGGTCGTGAAGAACGGATCGAAGATCATCGGGCGCACGTCGTCCGGGATCCCCGCGCCGGTGTCACTGACGCGGACGACGACGTCCTCACCCTCCAGAGCCGTGGCCACCGTGATCACTCCGCGGCGTTCCGTCTCTGCGATGGCGTCCGCCGCGTTCACGATCAGGTTCAGGAACACCTGGTTGAGATCGGCGATGTTGCACCGCACGGGCGGTAGGTCGGCCAGGTCCAGCACGAGCTCAGCCACCTCGCTGACTTGGTGCCGGGTCACGGTGACGGTGGCCGCCACGGCCTCGTTGAGGTCCGCGGGCACCTGCTCCTTGTGACCCTGATGGCTGAACGTCTTCATGGCCCGGACGATGGTGGACACCCGCTCGATGCCCTCCAGCGTCTGCTCGACAGCGCTGGGGATCTCCTTCTGGAGATAGTCGAAGTCGATGCCTGCCTCCGCCTGCCGCACGCGCTCCTGCCGCTCGATCCATCCGATGGGGTTGGAGGTGTCCAGCAGCCCCCGGTAGATCTCGACCACGCGGATGAGTTCCTGGTAGGCCTCCTCGAGGAAGCGGGCGTTGTCCCCGACGAACTGGATGGGTGAGTTGATCTCGTGCGCCAGGCCGGCCGAGAGCCGGCCCAGCGATTCCAGTTTCGATTCCTGGTGGAACTCGGCATCACGGGCCTTCTGCTCACCGATGTTCCGCGCGATCCCCACGACTCCGGTGGGCTCGCCGTCCGGGTCGCAGATCAGGGACAGGACCAGCGACGCATGCACCGTCGAGCCGTCCCCGCGCCGATGTGCGATCTCGAGGGAGCCGGGCGCCCCGCGCATCACCCCGTCCACGGCCTCGACGATGGCCGGAACCGCCTCCGGGCTGAGCGTTGCGAAGGATCGCCCCAGCGCGTCGTGGGGCGCATACCCGTAGAGCTCCGTCGCCGCCGGATTCCAGTGGGTGACCAGTCCGTCCAGGGACACCGTGACGATGGCGTCCTCCGTGGAGGACAGGATGGCCGCGTAGCGGCCGAGTTCATCGCTCTGCGCGGTGAGCCGCTCGTCGGCATCGTCGAGGCGCTGGCGCAGACGAATCAAGGTCGAGGCCCTCGCCGCCCACAGTGCGGCCGAGGCGAACAGCAGCCCGGCGCAAGCGCCGACCTGCCAGAGGCTGCCCGTCGGCACACGCAGGAAGATCGCCACCGAGGCCATCGCCATGACGTAGCCGGCCACGAGTTCACCGCGCTCCCGGGCGTGGGGCCTGCGACCGGTCGGCGCGGCCGCGCGGTCCTCCTCACCACCCGGCCGTTCGAGCATCACGGCGGTGGTGACGTCGTTCGCACGCATGTGGACTCCTGGCGATCGCCGGCACGGACCCCCTTCGGAAGTCATTGAAGATCTCGACAATGGGCGCCGCTGTGTTGATCACGCATTCTCGATGGGGCTCATCGATAGAAGTCGCCCCTGCTCCGCTTCAAGCTCGACCCGACCGTGACGAGAGAACTGAACGGCTGAAGTTCGCCGCGTGAAGAGGTCGACCTCCAGGAGTACCCGTGAATTTCTCTCATGGTCTGCTGTCCCGTACGGATGGCGATTCCGTGCCCATTCTCCTCGTCGACGACGAGGTCGCGATCCTGGACGGACTGAGGCGTCAGCTCCGCAAGAAATTCCAGGTGCACACAGCCAATGGCGGTGCGGAGGCCCTCGAGTTGTTGCAGACCGAGCCGGTCACCGTGGTGGTCTCGGACATGCGGATGCCGCAGATGGACGGTGCGACCTTCCTGTCCCGGGTCCGCGCCCTGCACCCGGACGTCGTCCGGATCCTGCTGACCGGCCAGACCGACACACAGGCCGCGATCACCGCAGTCAACGAGGGACAGATCTACCGCTTCCTCACCAAGCCTTGTCCGCCCGAGGTCCTCCTCGAGGAGATCGGCAACGCCGTTGAGCTCAACCGCCTCCTGACCGCCGAGAAGGAAGTTCTCGGCACGACGCTGCGCCGCACGGTGGAGGCCCTGACCGCCACGCTGTCGCTGGCGCAGCCTGCGGCGTTCGGTCGCGCGGTCCGTGTCACGCGGACCGTCACCGAGCTGGCCGAGGCTCTGGAGGTCAAGGACCCGTGGGAGCTCGAGGTGACGGCGATGCTGTCCCACCTCGGGGCCGTCACCCTTCCTCCGGCCGTCCTCGCCAAGCTGGACGCCGGACGACCCCTGACCGAGGAGGAGGCGGAGATGGTCGCCCGCATTCCGGCGATCAGTCGTGATCTGGTGAGCACCATCCCCCGACTGGAAGGCGTGGCCCAGGCGATCGGCTGGCACCTCGCCCGCTACGACGGCGAGGGGTCGGCCGGGGATGTCCCCCGTGGGGAGGACCTCCCGATGGCGGCTCGGATCCTCCGACTGGCGGCCGACTTCGACGCGGGTATGTCACAGCGGCCGTCCGTGCAGGCGACCATCAGCGCTCTGCGGGCCGACGCCGGCGCGTACGACCCCCATGTGCTCGCTGCGCTGGTGACGTCCCACGACGTCCCGGACACCCAGGGTCCGCCGCGAGACGTCGACGTCGACGATCTCGAACCGGGCATGGTCGTCTTCGACGACGTCTACACGACCGAGGGCGTCCTCCTCATCAGTCGAGGGACCGAGGTGACCGACCCGCTGATCCTCCGTATCGAGAATTACGCGCGGCAGAAGCGGGTCGAGCGCCGGATCCGTGTGCACGGCTGAGTTGATCGGCCCCCTCACAGCGGCCGGGCACGGGACGCGTGCTCATCTGCGTCGCCGATGACTGCGCGGTCCCGTAGCCAGCCCAGCAGGTCCTCCGCCGGCATGGGGCGCGCGATGTAGTAGCCCTGGGCGAACGTGCAGCCGAGGGCCGCCGTCAAGGCCAGCTGTTCGACGGTCTCCACTCCCTCGGCCAGCGCCCGCATGCCGAAGGCCTTCGCCAGGGCGACGACGGCGGCGATGGCCGCGGCCGACTGGCTCCGGCGGTCGGCCGCACCGGCCACCAGGCTGCGGTCGATCTTGAGGAGTCCGGCGGGGATGTTGACCAGCTGTCCCAGGGACGAGAAGCCGCTGCCGAAGTCGTCGATCGCCACCTCGACGCCGGATCGACGCAGCGCGGCGAATTGCGCCGCGGCCCGCTCCGGGTCCTCGGCCACCGTGGTTTCGGTCAGCTCGACGATCAACCGTTCCGGCGGGAGACCCGCCGCGGCGAGTGCCGCGGCGACGTCGTCCGCCATCGATCCGGCGGACAGCGAGGCGGCGCTGACGTTGACGCTCACCAGGAGCGGCAGGCCCGTGCCTGCCCACTCCGCGGCCTGCCGGGTGGCTGTGGAGAGCACCCATCGGGTCAGTGGTGCGATCAGCTCGTACACCTCTGCCAGGGCGATGAAGTCACCGGGTGGCAGCAGTCCTCGCTCCGGATGCTGCCAGCGGACCAGGGCCTCGACGCCGTGCACCCGCCCGGACGGGAGATGAAGGATCGGCTGGTAGTGGAGAACGAGCTGGTCCGAGTCGATCGCCTCGCGCAGCTCGCTGGCCACCCTGACTTTCCTCTGCACCGCGTCCCGGAGGTTCCCGCTGAACACTTGCATCCTGCTGCGGCCGCGCCGCTTGGCCGCGTACATCGCAAGGTCGGCGTCTCGGATCAGGTCGGTCGGCCGGGCTCCTGCGGGGTCGCCACCCCGCGCGGTCGCGACCCCGATGCTCGCGGTCAACCGAGCCTCGCGGCCGTCGAGGTCGAAGGGCTCGTCGAAGATGCCCTGGAAACGCTCGGCCAGTGCGACTCCGCCCGGGGTGTCGCAGTTCCGGCAGAGGACGACGAACTCGTCTCCACCGAGCCGGCCGACGGTGTCTTCCGACCGCGTCCGGGCGACCAGCCGCCCGGCGATCTGACGCAGCAGGTCGTCACCCACCTCGTGCCCCTGGGAGTCGTTGACGTCCTTGAAGCCGTCGACATCCAGGAAGAGGACGGTGACCGGAGGTCGGTCCGGCCGCTGCAGTTCGGCATCGATGAGCTCGTGGAGAGCGGCACGGTTCGGAAGTGCGGTGAGGTCGTCGTGCCGGGCCTGCCACGCCGACACCCGCTCCGCCAGCACCCGATCGGTCACATCGGTGTGGGTGACGACGACCTGTCCTTCCTCGCCCACCCGCGAGGCCTGCAGGTGGTACCAGCGGATGCCGGTCGGATGCTTCACGGAGTAGTCCGTGGCAACAGATTCCCGCTCGCCACGGGACAGCGCCCGCAGCGAAGCGACGATCCTCCGGCCGACGGCATTCCCGCAGGCACGCCGAGCCATCGCGAAGTAATTGATCCCGAAACCGACCTGGATCCGGTCGTCGTCGACCGTCTCGACCGCGGCCACCCACGCGCGGTTGGTCAGCAGGACGATGCCGTCGGCATCCAGCAGTACGGTCGGCGAAGGCAGTGCATCGAGTACTGCGATGGAGAGGACGGCCGAGTTTCCTCGGGCCACCTGGCCCCGCCGAGGGGCGGGGACGAGTTGGGTGCTGTACACAGGAACTCCCGGCGATATCCGAAATGGCGCCCCCGGTCGAGGGCACCCTGGATTTCGTCGCGCGCCGCTATCCAATTGATCGAGCGGTTCCGCTGGGTGATATCGAATACGTCGATGGCAAGAACCCGAGCAGAGATGGCGATGGCGATGGCGAGGAGGAACTGGTGCCGAAACCTGCGATCGATCGACACTCTCGTCCGGTCGACATTCCGTAGGCTCTCGCCCGGAGGGTGACCGGAGCGAGGGCTCGGGACTCCTGGGCGCACGAGCATCCCGCCGCCGTCGGGGGACCTCGCTTCCCCTGTGTCCCCGGCCCTCGCCGCGTCCCTCCACTGGACGAGGACACCGACCTTCGACAGTGGCGTGTTCGGAAGCCGAAGGAGGTCGACCGAGTCCACGACCCCTGATGCACCCACGGACCGGGCGTGCCACGCTGGAGGAGATCTCCTCCAGGAGGTGGTCGTGCACCCATCCGGCAGCCGGCGAGCGTCACTCCCCGCGTCCGGCGAGCGACCGCCGCAGGCAGTCCTCGACGTGGTGACGAACTGCCCGTTGCCCTCACTGCTGCTCGCGGTGCCGTCCGAGCAGATCCTGGCCGCGAGCGGCAACGCCGAGCACCTGCTGTGCCCGGCCGGTGGCTCGCCGGTGGGCCGGTCGTTCGAGGACTTCACTGCCGACGAGCCGACCGGAGCTCCGGAGCTGGTGGTGGCCGGCCACCTGGACGGCTACGAGGCGCGGCGCGCGATTCGCCGTGGCGACCGGACCGTCCCGGTGACCGTGTGGATCCGCGTGGTGAGCCGACCGGAAGGGCGCAATCTCGCGCTCGCGAAGCTGCTGCCCGATGCGGTGACCCTCGGAGAGGCGCTGCGGCGACCGCCCGGATCGACCGCCGAGACGGTCGTCGGCTCCACCGACGCGCATCTCACGGTGGACCGCATCAGCACGGACGTCGCCGCGCTGCTGGAACATCGAGCGCACGATGTGGTCGGCCAGTCGTTGCTCCGACTCGTCGATCCAGCCGATGTGACACCGCTGCTGAGGGCTCTGGCGCGCAGTTCCGAAACCGGCCTGGGCACGAGTCTCCCCGTGCGACCAGCCATGTTCGGCTTCCGTGCGAACCGCTGCCAGATGGTGCTGCTGCCGATGGAGCCCTCACCCAGCTTCGCCTTCGCGCTGGTCGACGAGGAAGCCGCCGACGCGTTGAGGTCCGCGCCGGGCATGACACAGGCCTTGTGGCAGTTCGACCAGATCGTGCGTTCGGCAACCGCCTCTCGGATGGCCGCGGAGCTGCCCGCGGATCGGGGGCTGGACCGGCTGTCCGGGCGGGAGTTGGAGATCGTGGTGCGGCTGATGCACGGTGACCGCGTGCGCGCGATCGCCGAGTCCCTGTTCCTGAGCCCCAGCACGGTGCGCAACCATCTGTCGGCGGTGTTCCGCAAGATGCGCGTCGGCTCACAGCAGGAGCTCATCCATCTGCTGCGGGCGACGGACGGTCCGTCCAGCCACTCGTGACAGGCCGTCCATACCGCGCCGACCGGTGGACGTGGATCCTGGGGCCGTGACCGGCGGACGGACTCCTGGTGAGCACCCCGCGGAGGGCGTGCCCGCCGGCCGACGACGACCGCCGGTCACACATCACGCGGGCCGGTGGCGGACAGCGATTCCGCGGTCCTTTCCGGTCGCCGTCCTCCGCCGACCTGCCCTGCCGTGGAGCTGAGGCAATTCGAGCACTTCCTCGCCGTCGTCGAGGAGGGCTCGTTCACCCGTGCCGCCGCCCGCGTGTTCATGGTGCAGTCCAGCCTCTCGGCGTCGCTGCTGTCCCTGGAGCGCGAGCTCGGCACCGAGCTGTTCATCCGCGGTCGCCGCGGGGCCGAGCTGACCGATGCGGGCCGGGCGTTCCTCGGCCCCGCCCGGGCGGCGCTGCGCGAGGCCGACCGCGCGCGGGACGCCGTCGCCGAGGTCGAGGGGCTGCTGCGCGGCTCGGTGCGCGTCGCCACCGTGCCGCTGCCCCGGGCGCTCGACATGAGCCCGACCATCGGCCGGTTCCGCGCCGAGCATCCGGGCGTGGACCTGCGTGTCGTTCCCACCGGCACGCAGGAGGCGGTGCAGCTCGTGGCCGACGGCGAGGCCGACTTCGCCATCGCCCCACTCCCCCCGCAGGCGGGCCGCAGCCTGCGCTTCCGAACGCTGTACCCCAGCCCCCTCGTGGCCGTCTGCCCCGCCGGCCACGGTGTCTCCGGAGCAGGGGATCTCGACCCCCGGGACCTGTTGGAAGAGCCCCTCATCGACCTACCCCGCGGATGGTGGGCCCGCGCCCTGTTCGATCGCCTCCTGGAGGAGCGGGGACTGCACCGCGACGTCTGGCTGGAGGTGGCCGACTGGCACTCAGTCCTGACGATGGTGCAACAAGGCGTGGGGATCTCCTACGGCCCAGCGGCGTGCATCGATCTGGAGACCTTCGACCGCATCGACCTCGTCGCGCTGGACGGTGCCCCCACCTGGGAACTCGGCGTGGTCACCCGGGAAGACGGCCCGCGTGGGGCCGCGGGCCGCGCCTTCCTCGCCACCTACCTCGACCGGTGGCGGGGCGCGGTGCCGGAGTGAGCAACCAACGGCAAGCCCTGTGGCGAGGCCGGCCCACTCCTTGACCGGCTGGGCCGTCAGGCAGTAGTTCGTGGAGCGCGCCCCGCAGTACATGCGGTGGCCCGGGCCACGTCGGACGGCAGGAAGCGCTCCCCGGATTCTCGTACCGAGGTGGCGGCCGGCTCGACGTCCCTGCGGCCCCACGGCACACGCAGCTCCGGAACGCGACCGGACCCCACGGCCATCCAGCAGCGTGTGGAGAGCGAGTACTCCTCGGCTCCCCGAGCTCCGTCCCATCGCCGCCATCGATGGCGGCCAACGACAACGCGTGATGCAGCGGACGGCGCGTCGTGCCGACTTCTTCCCCAGCGTCCTCGGGTGAGGGCCGCTGCCGGGAAGGCGTCGGGCCGTGCGCGCAGACCTTCCCACCCATGCCGATCGAGGGGGGCGAGCGGTGGGGCGGTGCGCATCCCTGCGTCCGACCGGCGGGAGAACAGGAAGGAACCCTGATGGGGATGAACAAGAGGGGACGGGCGACGAGGCCGACGCTCGCGTTCGACGAGCTCGGGACCGGAGTGGCCCTCCGCGTGGGCCGGATCACGACCGTCGCCACCGCCACAGCGCTGGTCGTGGGGCTGACGGGCCCGGTGACGGCACAGGCGTCGCCCGGGACTGCTGCCGACTCGGTGGAGGTGATCGTCCAGGAGGCCGCCGGCGCCGGTGATCTCCCGGAGCGGGCCGTCACTGCGCTCGGGGGCACCGTCGAGGAGCCGCTCGCCATCATCGGCGGGTTCACCGCCACGCTGCCGGCGAACCGTCTTGCGGCTCTGCGTGGGGCGGCCGGCGTCATCTCGGTGACCGAGAACGCGCCCGTGGAGCTGCTCGACGCCGTCCCCGCCGAGGTACAGGATCAGGCGGGCTCGATGTTCCGGGTCACCCACGAGGTGACCGGCGCGACCGCCCTGTGGGAACGCGGCGTCGACGGCAAGGGCGTGGACGTCGCCCTGCTCGACTCCGGTGTCGTGCCCGTGGAGGGCCTCTCGGGCAGGGACAAGGTCGTCTACGGCCCGGACCTCTCCTTCGAGTCCCAGGTCTGCGACGAGGACGGCTGCGAGGGCAGCCCCCAGCGGAACCTGGACACCTACGGTCACGGCACACACCTGGCAGGGATCATCGCGGGGCGCGACTCCAACGCGAACCCGCGGACCTTCCGCGACCCGAACACCTTCGCCGGCGTGGCCCCCGGGTCGCGCATCGTCAGCCTGAAGCTCGCCGACGCCATCGGAGCGACCGACGTGTCGCAGGTGATCGCCGGGATCGACTGGGTCGTGCAGAACAGGAACCGCAACGGCCTGAACATCCGGGTGCTCAACCTGTCCTTCGGCACCGACGGTGTGCAGGACTACCAACTCGACCCGCTGACCTACGCCGTCGAGCAGGCGTGGCACGCCGGCATCGTCGTCGTGGTCGCCGCCGGCAACGGCGGGTTCGGCACGCCGAAGCTGAACAACCCGGCCTACGACCCGTACGTGATCGCCGTCGGTGGCGCGGACAGCCGCGGCACGTACGACGTGCAGGACGACGTGGTCCCGGCGTGGTCGAGCACCGGTGACGGCACGCGCAACCCTGACATCGTCGCGCCCGGCGCCTCGATCGTCAGCCTGCGAAGCCCGGGCTCGTACCTCGACGAGAGCTACCCGAACGCGCGCCAGAGCGAGCGGTTCTTCCGGGGCAGCGGCACCTCGCAGGCCGCCGCTGTCGTGTCCGGTGCCGCCGCCCTGCTGATCCAGCAGCGCCCCGACGCGACGCCGGACCAGATCAAGGCGCTGCTCATGGGCACCGCCCAGCGGCTGCCGGTCGCCGACCCGATCGCCCAGGGCGACGGCATCATCGACCTGCGCGCCGCACGTGACGCCGCAGCACCGCAGGCCGTGCAGTCATGGCCACGGGCCACCGGTCTGGGCACGCTCGAAGGAGCGCGTGGTACGGCCAACCTGGCGTACGACGGCACCCCGCTCGAGGGTGAGCTCGACGTCCGCGGTCAGGCGTGGGACCCGGCCGTGTGGGCTGCGGCGTCCGCTGCCCAGAGCACGTGGACCGGCGGCCAGCTGAGGAAGGGCACCTGGACCGGCGGTGCCTGGAACGGCACCGACTGGTTCGTGGCCGACCCCGGTGACGGGGTGAACTGGAACGGCCGCATCTGGGGCGGCCAGACCTGGTCGAGCCTGACCTGGGCCGGTCGCATCTGGGGCGGCCGCATCTGGGGCGGGGATGCCTGGACAGGTCGCATCTGGGGCGGCCGGATCTGGGGCGGCAACGCCTGGGCCGGCCGCATCTGGGGTGGTGCCACCTGGTCCGGCGCGGACTGGGCCTGATCCCGTGAGGACGACGATGACGGACACCCGACCCGCGGGCGGGCGGGGGTGGTCCTGGCTGACCACGACCCACCGCATCACGCTGCTCGCGGCGGTGATGTCACTGACCGCCGTGGCGGTGTTCGTCATCGTCGTCCAGGACCTGCCCGGGTTGCACGCACCGGTCGGCCTGCCCTGGTGGATGTGGGTCGCGGCCTTCGCCGCCGGCGAGGTCATGGTCGTGTGGGTCCAGCTGAAGCGGGACGCGCACGGTTTCACCCTCACCGACCTGGTGCTGGTCGCGGGCCTGTATCTGGGCGACCCGGCCACGGTCGTCGTGACCCAGCTCGTCGGCACCGGTCTGGCGCTGGCGCTACGCCACCGACAGACCGGGCTCAAGCTCGCCTTCAACCTCGCCCAGAACGCCCTCACCGGCTCGCTCGCCGTGGTCGTGTTCACCGAACTGGCCCGTGGCACCGACTGGGACAGCCTCTGGCGCTGGACGGCCGCCCTGATCACCGTCGCGGCCACCACGCTGGCCGCGGACGTGTGCCTGTTCGCCGCGCTCAGCATCTCCGAGGGGTCGCTGCACGTCCGCGAGCTGCCGCGCATGCTGGCGCTCTCCCTGCCGTTCGCCGTCGGGGTGGCGGCCATGGGACAGCTCGTCGCGTACCTCGCCGCGCAGAGCCCCGGGGCGCTGCTCCTGCTCGTGCTGCCCTCCGCCCTGCTGTTCTCCGCCTATCGGGCCTACACGCACGCCCGGGAGCAGCAGAACAACCTCCGACTGCTGCACGAGATCACGTCGCTGCTCTACAACAGTGACAACGCCACTGCCGCCCTCACCAACTTCCTGACCTCCGTGCGCGGCGCCTTCAAGGCGGAGGTGGCCGAGCTCGTCCTGCTCGGTGACGGCCAGGCTGCGGTCACGGTCAGCCGCAGCAGCGAGGGACACGAGCCGATCGCGCTGCTGCCGCTCGAGGACACGAGCGACGTCAGCCAGGTCGTGGACTGGGCCACGGGCAACGGCGTGCTGACCAGCCGCACGCGCACCACCCGCGGCTCTCAACTGGACTGCTACGCCGCTCGGCGCGGCTTCAAGGACGCCATGGTGACGGTCCTGCAGACGGAGGACCGGGTCCACGGCCTGCTACTGGTGGGGAACCGGCTGGGGGACGTGGCCACGTTCTCCGACAGCGATCTGACGCTGCTGGGGACCCTCGCCCGACACGTGGCCACCTCCATGGACAGGGGACGCCTCGAGCGGGACCTGCGCCAGGTCACCGAGCTCAAGGAAGAACTGCGACACCAGGCGATGCACGACGCCCTCACCGGGCTGCCCAACCGGACGCTCTTCCTGGACCGCACGCAGCACGCCGTGCACCTGGCCGGCCGCAACGGCCTCTGGCCCGCCGTCCTCTACATCGACCTGGACGGCTTCAAGCCGGTCAACGACACCCATGGGCACGAGGCTGGGGACCTGCTGCTCCAGGCATTCGCCCAGCGGCTGCAGGACTCCGTCCGGGCTGCCGACACCGCCGCTCGCCTGGGCGGGGACGAGTTCGCCGTGCTCCTGCACGGGCCCGTCGACCGCGCCGGCATCCAGCAGGTGCTCTCCCGTGTTCGGGCCCAACTCGACCTGCCCATCGACCTCGGCGCCGGACGCGTCGCCAGGATCGGGGCCAGCATCGGCGTCGCGATCGCAGAACCCGGCATCGACGTCGACGGGCTCGTCCGCTGCGCCGACAGCGCCATGTACGCCGCCAAACGCGGCGGCCGTAACCGTGACGTCTTCTACGATCCCGGGCTCGTGGAACCCGATGGCCGGCGGCCGGTCCCCTCGGCGGAGCCGGCCGGCGCCCTGGGGCACGGCGAGTTCACCGTCGTCTAGCTGCACCGACCTGTCGGGGCGGTACCGCCGGCAGCCGTCGGGGCCCTGTGCACCGGCCGCCCCGGCGCCGAAGCACGGGTCCACTGGAACCGCCCCGAGGGCCCCCGCCGCCGGACGCCTTCGTCCCCCTGGTCGGAGAGACCGGTCTGACCGCGACCACGGGGAGCTCCTTCTCCTGGGGCGCATGCGCGCAGACCCGCAGCGGTGTCACCTTCAGGCTTCGATGCCTCGGGTCCGATCACATCCGACCCGCGCGGACGTGGACCCGGCGGCCACCATCGGGTGCCCGTCGTGCCGGCGTGGCACTTCCGGCGTCCCGGGCCACGGCGCCCGCGCTCGGCTCCGACCTGTCCACGGGCTAGAGCGTCTCCGTCCCGCTCCAGGCCGAGACGTCCTCGCCTCCCGGCCGGCCCCAGGACCCGTCGTCAGCCGGCGGGAGGTGGCCGGAGCGGCTCGGGCCGCCTGCCGGTGCCGTCCGCGGGTGGGGCGCCGCCCCTCGGCCGCGGTCAGACGGCGTACAGACCGCCCCGGGCGGGCGCGTTCGTGCGGATCGTGAGCCAGGCCGCCAGCTCGCCCGGCGGCATGGGCCGGGCGAGGTACCAGCCCTGCACCAGGTGGCAGCCCATGGAGGCCAGCAGATCCCAGCACGCCTGGCCCTCGACACCCTCGGCGACGACCTCGAGGCCGAGGTGCCGTCCGAGGTCGACGATGGCCCGCACGATCGCGGCGTCCTCGTGCCCGTCCCGCAGCTCGGTCACGAAACTCCGGTCGACCTTGACCTCGTGCACGGGGAGCCGTTTGAGGTAGGACAGGGACGAATACCCGGTACCGAAGTCGTCGACCGACAGCCGGACACCGAGGTCGCCCAGCTGGTGCAGGACGGCGATCGCACGAGCCGGATCCGCCATGACCGAGCTCTCGGTGACCTCCAGCGTCAGCCGTCCCGCCGGGACCCCGTGCCGCTCGAGGAGCCCGGCCACCTCGTCGACCAGGTCGGCGTCCTGCAGGCTCCGGGTGGAGAGGTTCACGGCGATGCTGAGGTCGTGCCCCGCGGCTCGCCACAGCGTCCAGGCGGCCAGCGAGCTGTCGAGGACATGGGTGGTGAGCGCCCCGATGAGGCCGCTGCGCTCGGCGACCGGGATGAACTGGTCGGGCGGCACCCACCCGAACTCCGGGTGGTGCCAGCGCGCGAGCGCTTCGACACCCACCACCTCACCGGACGCCAGCCTGGCCTGCGGCTGCACGTGCACCTCGATGCCGCCGGTCTGCAGCGCCGTCCGGAACTCGGAGACGAGGGCCAGCCGGCGAGGGTCGGTCGTGTCCAGTTCCGGCTCGTAGAGGCGCAGCCGGCGCGTGGACGACTTGGCGCCGTACATGGCCACGTCGGCCCGCTTGAGCAGCCCCGATGCGTCGTCGCCGTGCGCAGGGGCCAGCGCGACGCCGACGGCGGCGGTGACCGTCACCTCGAGACCGTCGAGCCGCACCGGCCGCTCGAGCGCCTCCAGCACCCGCCCGGCCACGCGCAGCGCCTGCTGATGGTCGGCGTCCGGGAGGAGGACGGAGAACTCGTCACCGCCGAGGCGGGCGACGATCCCTGCCTCCGACACGGCCGCGCGGAGGCGGCCGGCGACCTCCACGAGGAGGAGGTCGCCCTGATGGTGGCCCAGGACGTCGTTGATCTCCTTGAACTCGTCCAGGTCCAGGATCATCACCGCAGCACCACCGGGCCGCCCGGCCTGCATCTGGCCGAGCACCGCACGGAGCCGGCGCTGGAGGAAGACACGGTTGGGCAGGCCGGTCAGGTTGTCGTGGAGAACCTCATGCCGCAGGCGGTCGATGAGCTCACGGTTCTGCAGGGTCACGCCGGCATGGTTGGCCACCGTCTCGAGCACCCGCACGTCATCCGAGTCGAAGGTGCGGACGTCACCCATCCGGTCTGCCACGACGAGCACCCTGGCCGCGAGGCCCTGACCGGCCAGCGGGACGGCGATCGCCTCCCGGTACCCGTTCGCCGTGAGCCAACGGCGCGCGACGACGTCCCTGGTGTCCCGCGGGACCAGGAGGGCGGCACCACCGTCCAGCACCCCACGCAGGAACTCGTGATCCGGTCGTCGCGGGTCCTCCCGGCGCACCAGCTCGCCGTCCTCACCCACCGCGAGTCGGCTCACTCCCCCACTGGTGCCCACGACCGCGATCTCGGCCCGCTCCGCGCGGAGCAGGGGTACGACCTGGGCGAGCACGGTGTGCAGGACCAGGTCGACGTCCGAGGCGTCACCGACGGCCTGGCTGAACCGGTAGAGGTCCTCCAGGTCGCGGTGCCTGTCCGCCAGCGCCGCGAAGACGCGGTAGGCCCGCAGGAGGAGCACACCGACGAGCACGAACAACCAGATGCTGGCGGAGTCGGCCGTCCAGCTGGTGACGCCGGCCAGTGCGACGATCACGACGACCGGTCCGGCCGGGGCACCGACCACCGCCTCGCGGAGCAGGCGGCCCGCGTTGACCCCGCCCTCGTGCACCGCGATCACCACGCCGACCGCGACGTCACCGAGAGCGTTGAGGGCCACAGCTGCGGCGTAGGCCCCCAGCCACACGACCAGCTGGTTGCCGTCCGAGAGCTCGACGAAGCCGTGAAAGACGGCGACCGCCACGGCGGTCGAGGCAGTCACCAGGGCAAGGTTGAACACGACCTTCAGGGCGGTGTGACGCCGCTCGAGGACGACCACCACCAGGAAGCCCACGAGCCAGCCGACCAGGACGTCCACGGCCGTGGCGCAGAACAGCCCCACGACCAACGGGAGCTCGCTGAGCGACACCGAGCGCGCGTGCCTGGCCACCTGCCGGTGCAGGAGGGTGCCCTCGGTCAGGGCGAATACGATTGCCAGGACCCACCACGGCAATCGGCCGTCGGGGTGGTGAGGACCCGCGTGCAGGAACGGCTGCCCGGCTGCGACTGCGATCCCGAGCAGGACTGCCACGACGCTGAGGACAGCCCATGTCTGCCTGGACGGCCACGCCGGGTACCGGGCCCGGAACTCCCGGGGTATACCGGTGCTCGGCTGCGCTGCGCGCACGATGGCTCCCGACTGTTTGGAGAGGACCGTCGTCGGTGACGACGACTGGAGGGTCGGCACAGCGCACCGCGCAGTTGATCACCGGGTCTCGATGGCGGCCATCGACGGACCGAGATCCACGGCCCGAGGGCTCACGGCGGAGCGACGTGGAGCGCTTGCGGACCACCCGTCACGCAGGCAGCACCACGTGCCGGAGCAAGACCGACCTGGCCGTCGGCCAGGATGAGTCCGCAACGGCCTGGGTGATCTCGGAGGCTCAGCAAGACGCGGGCAGGTTCGGTGGATCACCAAGCGCCCACGGTGATCCACCCATGACGATCCATCGGCACAGCCGATGGCACCCACCGAAGACGCCCGACCGTCTCGAGCTGACCAGAGCGTCCGGCGGTCGTTGTTCCGTTCGTGGAACTGAGAAGACTCGAACACTTCCTGGCGGTGGTGGAGGAAGGCACCTTCACTGCCGCCGCCGCACGGCTGTTCATGGTCCAGTCGAGTCTGTCGGCCTCGCTGCTGGCGCTCGAGCGCGAGCTGGGCACGGAGCTGTTCGTCCGCGGGCGGCGCGGCGCCGAGCTGACCGACGCGGGGCGGGCCCTGGTAGGACCCGCTCGCGCCACGCTCGACCAGGTGGACAAGGCCAAGGAGGCGGTCGGAGAGGTGTGCGATCTCTTGCTGGGCACGGTTCGCGTCGCCGTGGCCCCATCCCTCCCGCAGAGCATCGACGTCTGCGACACCATCTCCCTGTTCCACGAGAGACACCCGGGCGTCGAAGTGCGCCTCGTGCGCGCGGACTCCAGGACCATGGCGGACCTCGTGATCGATGGCCTCGTGGACTTCGCCATCACTCCCTGGGCCGACAGCATGAGCTCGGGGTTGCACTTCGAGCCTCTGATCAGTACACGGCTCGCCCTCGTCTGCCCCGGCGGACACCGACTGGCCGGCGCCGACGACGTAGACCCACGGGAACTGGTGGACGAGCAGATCATCGACCTACCCCGGGAATGGCAAGCCCGCAGGCTGTTCGACGGCCTGATGGCGGAGCACGGCCTGGAGCGGCGGGCACGCCTCGAGGTCGACGACTGGCTCGGCGCCCTCCGCATGGCGCAGCGGGGGGCGGGCATGGCCTACGGACCCCTGGCGTGCCTCGAGGAAGAGCTGACCGACGATCTGGACGTGACGACGCTGGCCGGTGCCCCCTTGTGGGAGATCGGAGTCGCCACCCGGGACGAGAAGCTCCGGGGGGCCGCCGGTCGCGCCTTCCTGAACGCCTATCTGGAGGGATGCACGGAACTCCCCGCCACGGCCCCCCGGTCCAGCTCGATCGCCTGACACCGGTCCCTCCATCCGAGAGGATGGCCGAGGCGGGGCCGCCCGCAGCAGCCGGAACCCGGTCGTCGGCCGCTCGAGGGGCAACTCGTGCCCGGGCTCTGTTCCGGTATGGCCCCCGGGTCGCGGTGACCGAATCACCGCCGGCCGTCCTGCGGCCGGAAGATGCCGGGCGAGCCGATGCGGGTGCAGCCCAGCCGCGCGGAGAAGCCCCGCCGAGAGCTGAGCCGTCACCCATCCGGGTGAGAGGGCGCCTCGGGGGCGGTCGCGGGGCTCCAGCATTGCCTGCCGCGGGTCGATCCGGGTCGGGTGAGGGCCTCGTTCGTGGTGTACGGCGTGCTGTACGTCGTCATGGAGATGATCGGCCACCAGCTGGAGCTGGTGGGCTGGTCGGACGTCTCCGCCCTCGACGTGGCCACCGCGGTGACCGACGCCCTTCTGATCGTCGCGATCTGCGGCGCGGTCCTCCTCGCCGTCGAGCTCGGCGCCCGGCGCTGGCACCGGTCCCGGCAGGCCCGCGGCGCCGACGGCACCGCCTACGAGGGCCGGCGGGAGGACGGGCCGATCGAGGTCACCTCGTGGCGGCCGGAGTCCGACGTCCCGCCGTCCCCCGCCCCCTCAGGCGGCACCTACTCGGGGAACCCCTACACCTTCGCGGGGCACCGCTTCCCGACCGATCCCGGTCGCCTCCTCTAGTCCGTTCAGCCGGCCAGCAGGGCGGACGACGCCTGGAGGTCGTGCACCATCAGCGCGCTGCCCGGGCGCAGGACCAGCTCGGCCAGAGCGGACGCGGTGGTCGTGGCCCCGAGGCTGTCGGCCAGGCGGTCGGCGAGGACGAGGTCCAGGTCGGCGTCGTGGAGGTCCTCGATGTCCCGCAGCACCACCGGAGCGGCGTCCGCGTAGGCGACGAACAGGGCAGGCTGTGCGAGGGCGGTCTCCATGACGGCATCTCCTGGCTCGGTCGGTCGCCGGGTCCTCCCGGCTCACTCCTGACTCTGGGACCCCCGCCGCACGCCCCCGCCGAGAAAGCCGCACGAATTCCGCAAGACCGGATCGGGAGCGTCCGGATGTCCGGCTGCGCGGCGTCCCGTTCCGCACACGCCCGGTCACGGATCAGCGGTGGCGACCGCGCGGAGGGCCCTTGGACGGTGGGCAAGCCGCCGCGACAGGACTACGACGGCCGACGCCCCCACTCAGCTCTGCACCGACGCTCGCGGCGCCGGCACAGGCTCCCGGCGAGGAGATCCCGCATGTCCGTCCCGGACACCAGTCACAACGGACACGAGGACCGCGGTGGGATGCCGCTGCCGCCCTCGTTCGAAGCACCCGGCCAGGCCGAGTCCGCGCAGATGCCCGTGCCGACCATGGGGAACTCCCCCACCGGCGGCATGCCGGAGCCCCCCGGTGCACGCGCGGCCGGCGCGGCAGCCCCGTCCGGCGCGTCGATGCCCGTGCCGCGGACGGCGTCCGGGCCCGCCACCGAGGCGCTCCCGCGGTTCGGCCCGCCCGGTGGCGCCGGTTCAGGTCCCGCCTACGAGCCGGGGGTCGTCGAGGTCCAGTTCCGCCCGGACGTCGCGCCCGTCCTGAACCAGGAGGGGGGCGCCGCCCCGTCGCTGGCGGCGACCGACGGCGACATGTTGGACGCGATGAACGAGATCCTCCAGCGGAACGGCCTGGTGCAGGCCGAGCCGACCTTCAGCACCCCGCGCGAGGAGGCAGTCGCCGCGCGGGACGTGGCCCTCGCCCAGGGCATCGACGCGCCCCTGCTGGCGCAGTTCCTCACGCTGCACTTCGCCGCCGACGCGGACACCCCCCGGATCGCCGAGGAGCTGAGCAGGCTCCCCGAGGTGGAGCGGGCCGTCGTCGTCCCCATCGCTCTGCCGCCGACGATGGTCGCGCCCCGGTCCGACGGCGTGCCGACCGAGCTCGCCGCGCCGCCCGCAGGTCCGCTGTCCGATCCCCTCGTCGGCACGACGACGACGGTGGTCCTCGACCCGGCAACGGGCCTGGAGAACCAGTGGTACGTGTTCCGGTGCGGGATTCACGACGCCTGGACGCGGTCCAGCGGCAGGAACGTCGTCGTCACCGACGTCGACTGGGGCTACCGGACGACGCACCAGGACCTCAGCGCCAAGATCACGCGGACGTACAACTCCTTCGACGGCACAGCCGACGTCACCCACGGCGGCTCGGTCTCGCACGGCACCGCGGTGGCCGGGCTCGCAGGGGCGGCCGTCGACGCACGCGGCATGTCCGGCGTCGCGTACGAGGCCGACCTGTGGGCCGTGCAGGCGGACTCCGGCACCAGCGCCGGGCTCGGCGGCAACGCCTGGGCACGTGGCATCGAGTGGGTGCGCACCACCGACAGCGGTGGACGGCGGAAGGTCGTCATCCTCGAGGTGCAGACCGGGGCGTTCGGCAACTACGAGCAGGTGCCGTCGGTCAACGCCGCGATCCGGACGGCGATCGCCGCGGGCGTCGTGGTGTGCGTCGCCGCCGGCAACGGTGACAAGGACGCGGGCCTGGACGACTCGGGCAACCCGATCCCCGAGACCGGGTCGATCCTCGTGGGCGCCACGGCCTACCACGCTACGGAGGACAAGCGGGCGTGGTTCAGCAACTGGGGGCCGCGGATCACGGTCTCCTGCCCGGGCGATGCCGACCACGACCTGACCTGCAACAGCACCGGTGACTCGGCCTACCGCAACGGGTTCGGCGGCACCTCCGGCGCGACGCCCAAGATCGCGGGCGCGGCGGGCCTGATGCTGGCCGCGAACCCGGGGCTGACGCACGGCGACGTCCGACGGATCCTCAACGCGACGGGCTCGGCCCTCACGCCCGACCCCGGCAAGGAGCTGGGCACGTTCCTGAACGCGGGCGCCGCCGTCCAGCAGGCCGGGACCGGCGCCACCGGGCGGTTGGAGATCTTCGCCCGCGGATCGGACGGCGCGCTCTGGCACAAGTGGCAGGTCGCGCCGAACGGCACCTGGTCCGGTTGGGCGACCGAGGGCGGGTGGATCGACCTGCTGACCGTCGGCCGGAACCTCGACGGCCGGATGGAGGTCTTCGCGCGCGGCTCCGACGGCGCCGTCTGGCACATCTGGCAGCTGGCTCCCAACAGCGGGTGGTCGGGGTGGCAGTCCCTCGGCGGCTGGATCGAC
>NZ_SPQM01000058.1 GCF_004570345.1 Blastococcus sp. CT_GayMR20
GACGAGGCACCGTCAGGTCACGGCACGTCCGGACAGCACCTCTCCAGCCCCTCCGAGCCTGGACGCGGAGATGGTCGTCGCGGTCTACCGGGCGCTCCTGGGCCGTGCTCCGGATGCCGACGGCCTCACCGAGGACACCGACGAGGATCGGGAGGGGCTCGCGGACGTGGGGCACCGGCTCCTGGCCACGGACGGGCTCGGGCGGTTGGACCATCGTCCGCCGTCGCCCGCGGTGCTCAGGACTCTGCCATGGAGTGAGGTCCCGGACCGGTGGGGCAGGCTGCCTGCCCTCGTGCTCGGTCCCTATGGTCGGGAGCTGGCCGACGAGGTCGTGCGGCGGGGTTGCATCGGCGTCGCGAGGGCGGGGCTGTCGGCCGCGGGGGCGCCGTCCTGGGCCACCGCGGGAACCGGCGGCCCGGGGGCCGCGATCGGGGACCGCCGGGGGACGCTGGTGCTCACCGACGAGCTGTACGTGCGCGCCCTCTCGAGACTCCGTCCCGATGTCATCGACGGGACGGTTCTCCGGCTGCTGCATCCCGTGGGGACCCGGATGGGCGAGGGGCCGGAGGAGCGCGGGCTCAGGGTCCTCGCAGCTCGTCGTCGCCTGCATCTCCTGGGATTCGTCGAGGTCAGCCAGGTCGTGGGCCGCCGGTACGGGGGCGAGCCGGTCGTGCTGGACACGTCCTTCGCCATGCCCGTGCCAGGTGAGCTCCTCACCGTCCCAGGGGCGACGGTGCCGGACGGACAGACCCCGAGTGCGGTGTGGCTCGTAGCCCGCCGGGTGCCCGCCGGGGACCGTGCATGAGCGCCCCGCGTTACCTGCTGGTGGGAGCCGCTTCGGAACTGTCCCTGCGCCCGCTCGCCGTTGAATTGCGATCGCGGGGCTTGTCGGTGTCCGTCGTCGACCTCGCGGTGCAGGAGCTGGGGCCGGCCGACCTGCCTCCCGGGGACGGCCCGCTGGTGATGATCACGTCGCAGCACCTCGGTCTGACGGGGCAGGCCTACGACACCTACTACGCGATCCACACGAACGTAGCGACGCCGCCCGCACTCAAGGTGGCGGTCGGTGCGGATCTGCTCGTCTACGTCCCGCACGACCTCGGGGACCCGGTTCTGCACGGGGAGATGCCTCTGTTGTCGTTGCTGGACCTGTACGTCGCCCCGGACGACTCCACCTGGTGGGCGACGGCTCACGTGCCGACGGTCGTCGCCGGCTGGGTCGCCTCAGCCGGAGCCGAGCGGTTCCCGGCACCGCAAGAGGTCCTCCACCGCGGCGTCCTGTTCGTCTCCGCGGTGAAGTGGATCATGAGCAGGGGTGGTGGTCCCTTCCTCGTCGATGCGCTGCGCCACACCCTCGCGCACGGGCTCGCGGTGAAGCTGCCGGACTGGCCGGGGGTCGAAGGGCTGGAGGACGCCCTGCGTGGAGCGGGGGCCGTCGTCGTGGACCGGCAGGCCCCGGCCGCCGCGCTCATCGCTCAGGCGCCCCTCGTGGTGTCCACTGCCTCCGGGTCGATCATCGCCGAGGCCGCCCTGGCGGGTCACCGGCCTGTGTGCGTGGCCCCGACAGGCGGGGAGCGCGAGTTGACCGGTGACGTCGCCGAGTTCGACGTCATCACCTGCAGCGACGAGGAGTTCCCCGAGGCGGTGGGCCGTGCAGGCCGCGTCCGGCCGGGCTCCGGCTCGTTCGACACCGATCTGTTCCTGACCGCCGTCCGGGACAGGCTCGAGGCGCTGGCTCGTGACTGAGCCGAAGGTTCTGGTCGACCTCGACGGCACGTTGACACGCACGGAACTGCTGCCGGTGATCGCACGCTCGGCCGGGATCGAGGAGGAGATCACCCGGCTCACCGATGACACCCTCGCCGGTCGCATCCCCTTCGCGGAGAGCTTTCGGCGGCGGGTGGGGATGCTGTCCGGGGTGCCCATCGAGCTGGTCCACGAGGCGATCCTCGGGGCGCCCCTCTTCGAGGAGCTCATGGCGCTGTTGCTGGAGCATCCCGAGCGGGTCATGGTCGTGACGGGCAACCTGGACGTCTGGGTCCAGCCCTTCCTCGATCGCCACGGGCTCGAGGGCATGACGTCGACGGCCACCCGGCTGCCCGGAGGCGGCACGGGCGTCGGCACGATCCTCAACAAGGCCGCGGCCGTCCGTCAGCACGAAGGCCGGTTCCGGATCGCCATCGGCGACGGAGCCAACGATGCCTCGATGGTGCGCGGGGTCGAGGTGGGGGTCGCCTGGTGCGGGGTGCACCGCGCAGCCGACTCCCTGATGGAGGTGGCGGGATATGCATTCGCGAGCGAGAGGACGCTGTGTCGGTTCCTACGACGGTGGTGGTGAACGCTGCCGGGCTCGGTTCCCGGATGGGGCTGAACCGGCCCAAGGCCATGGTGGAGGTCGAGGGACGACCCCTGATCTCGTGGCAGCTGGCCATGCTGAGATCGGTGGAGGACGTGCGTGTGGTGCTGGGCTACCGGGCCGCCGAGGTGGCGGAGGTGGTCTTCGGGGAGCGCCCGGACGCCACGGTGGTCCTCAACCACGAGTTCGCTTCCACCGGTACGGCCGCGAGCTTCCTCCGGGGTGCGGCCGGGGCGGAGGGTCCGGTGGTCTCGCTCGACTGCGACCTGGTCGTCCACCCGCACGACCTGCAGGCGTTCATCGAGGGGCCCGCACCCATGCTCGGGGTGTTCCGACGGCAGAGCGTCGAACCGGTGCTGGTCGAGGTGAGCGCTCACGACGGCCTGGCGATGGCCACCCGGTTCACGAGAGAGAGTGTGGGGGAGCAGGCGTGGGAGTGGTCGGGGTTGGTCTCCCTCCGGCACCGCGCCGATGCGCCGGAGTCGGCCAGGGGGCACGTCTTCGAGATGGTGGCGCCGCTCCTCCCGCTCCTGGCCAGGGAGATCCGGGCCCGGGAGGTCGACTACGAGGAGGAGATCGAGGACATGGCCGAGTGGATCAGGGCGCTCCAGGACGAAGGTGTCCTCGCGTGATCGGCGACTTCGCCGCGGAGTTCTGGAACCGGCGAGCGCAGGAGACCGAGGGATCCATCCGGTGGACCGACGACGCCATGCTTCGTCATGACCGGCTCGTCGTCGGGAGCGTGCTGCCGCCCAGCGGGGGCTCGCTGCTGGACCTCGGCTGCGGGACCGGGGACCTCTTCGCCGGCTTCCTCGACCGACTGGAGCACGTGACCGCGGTCGACATGGTCGCCACCTTCGTCGACCGGCTGCCTAAGAACCCCAAGGTCGACGGGGTGGTCAGCGGACTGACGTCGTTCGAGCCGACCCGGGTGTACGACACCGGCGTGCTGTTCGGTGTGGTCACCCACCTCACCCCCGACGACGAGATGTCGGTGTACCGGCTGCTGCGGCGGGCCGTCCCGAAACTGGGAGCCGTCGTCGTCAAGAACCAGTGCTCTCGCGGGGAGGAGCTGCTCGTCGACCGGCTCTCGGAGGCCTTCGGTCAGCGGTACGTCGGCCGCTATCCCTCGATCGAAGGGCAGCGTGACCGGCTGGCCCTCTTCTTCGACGAGGTCGCTGTCCGGCCGTACCCCGAGGAGCTCAACCCCTGGCCGGAGAGCCAGCACGTCGCCTTCGTCTGCCGCTGAGCGGAAGAGGCGGTGTGCCGACCCGTCGGAGCGTCGATCCGTGACGTCCGCGGGCGGTCAGAACGTCTCCCCGGCGGGTGGCATCGCCGGGGGGAGGCGGCGGGGTGCCGGACTGAACAGCTCGTGCGCCCGGGTGGCCAGCCGCTCGATGAGCGTCGAATCGGACGCGAATCCGGCGCGGGCTGCGATCGTCGCGAGATCCTCGGCCAGCGCGACCCGGCGTCGGGCGGCGCCTGCTCCCTGCAACGCGGTGAGGATCCCGCGGGCGTACGCGTCGGGCGAATGGTGCTCCTGGGCGAATGCCCGCGCCGACGTCGCGGCACGCTCGCGCAGCGCGGGATCGTCGACCAGCCGGCGGAGCGCTGCCCCCACCTGCGTCGCCGTCGGCGGCACGGGGACACGGGTCACGGCGTCCGCCGGGGCCTCCCGGTAGCAGCCGTCGTTCACGCTCACGATCGGCAGCCCGAAGGCAAGGCTCTCCGCGAGGACCGCCGACGCCGCCTCGCCACAGGGGTGACGGAGGATGGTCGCGATGTCGGCCCGGGCGCGGAGAGCGTCGAGGGTCGTGTCGCTGACCTCCCCGAGCACGGTGGTGCTGTCGGTGAGTCCCATCGCATCGATGTGCTGGCGCAGGCGGTCGAGGTCCTGCGGCTGGCTGTGCCCGCAGATGACCAGGTGCACCCGGTCGCCCAGTCCCGCGTGCGCCACCGCCTCGACGACGGTGGGTACGTGCTTGTTCGGGTTCAGGACCCCGGCCTGCAGGACGATGACCCGGTCCTCGGGCAGCCCCAGGTCGACCGGGGCCTCGGGAGGAGCCTGCCCCACCGACACCGGGAGCGGCACGACGGTCACGTCGCCCACGTACCGACGACGGAGGGCCTCCGCCGCGTAGCGGGAGTGCGTGACCACCGCCGTGGCACGCTCCAGCGCCACCTCGGTCATCGGGAAGTCCTGGACTGTCTCCGTCCGGTACAGCCACTCACCGGGCCGCTCGAGGCCCTCCCGCGCAGCCTGCTGCCCCTCGGGCCCGTACCACCGGTGCATGGCCCGGAGGAAGTCGTCGTCGTTCACGGCGCGCAGCCGGTTGAACATGAGGTGCACCAGCGACAGGTCGTGCAGGACCACGACCCCGGGGACTTCCTGGCTCAGCTCCAGGATCGGGCCGTGGTAGACGGGTTGGTCGCCGATGTTGTAGACGACCGCGTCATAGTCGGCGAGACGTTCAGCGGTGTCGGCGGAGATCTCCCGGCCGGGATCGGGCCAGCTCCGGCCCCCTGCGTCGACCGGGTACCAGATGTCGACCTCGACGCCCGCTGTGCGGCGCAGCGCGTCGACGGCGAGCGCGCCCACCGCCCCGATCGCACTCCGCACCGAGAAGGGCGTGCACCAGGCGATCTTCACGACAGCAACGTCTCCACCACTGAGTCCCAACTGAGGTTCAGCTTCTCCACCATTTCGTGTCCGGCCGCGCCCATGTCCGACGCGAACCGCGGCCTGGTGGTGAGCGTGGTCATGGCCGCCGCGAGCGACTCCGGAGTGGCGTCGGCGACCAGGCCGGTCCGTTGGTCGCGCACCAATTGCAGGACGCCGCCGGAGTCCGAGGTGGTGAGGACGGGCTTGCGCGACAACATGGCCTCCACCGTGACGTAGCCGTAGGAGTCCTCGTCGTGGGGGAGATATGCGACGGCGCGGGAGCCGGCGAGCAGGTCGACCTTCTCCTCGTCGGTGATGAACCGGAGCAGCAACCGCACCCGGTCCCCGAGCCCGTTCTCCTCCACGAAGCGCTCCATGACCGCACCGTCCTCAGGCGTCTCCGGCTGGCCGGCGACGATCAGCCGTACGTCCGGTCCGGCGTGGGCCATCGCCTCCACGAGCATCTGCTGCCGCTTGCTGGCGTTGATGCGGCCGATCGCGAGGACGTAGTCGCCGAGGCCGTCGTCGCGGAAGGTGTCCGCGCCGCCGTGCGGCGGGAGCAGGACCTCGGCATGGAGGCCGTTGAACCGCTCCAGCCGGTCGGCGGTCACCGAGCTGTTGCAGTAGAGGCCGTGGGCGGCCCGGAGGACGCGCACGTCGGACGTGTGGATGGCCCGGCGGAGCTCGTCGGTCTCCGGGGTGTTCGGCAGGTACTGCATGGGCGTGCCCCACAGGTCGTAGGCCTGCCGGAACTGGTGCAGCAGCCAGACCACCTTGTTCTCATGGGGCACCAGGTAGGCAGGGAACTTCAGCGCGATCACACGGTCCGCGTCCTGGACCTGGATGGCGGCGGCCGCCGCCATACTGTCCGCGATGGCCTCGGCGCTGTGCCAGCGCAGAGGCAGGCGGACGACCTGGGCCTGGTGCCCCCGGATCACCAGTTCTCGGGCCAGGGAGTCGGCGAGGTGCTCGGCTCCGCCCTTCAGGAACGGGATCCCGTTGTTCAGGACCAGCACCTTCACGACAGCAGCCTCTCCACGACGTGGTCCCAGTCGATGTTCATCTCGCGCAGGCGGACTGCATGGGCGGCGCCCATGCGGGCCGCGAGCTCGCGGTCGCGATAGAGGGTGTCGAAGGCCCGCGCCAGCGCCTCGGGCTTCGGTTCGGTGACGAATCCGTTGACCCCGTCCCGGACCAACTCCAGGACGCCGCCGCTGTCGGTGGCCGTGATGAGCGGCCGCTGCGCCGCGGCGCTCTCGAGGCCGACGTAGCCGTAGCTGTCCTCGTCGTGCGGCAGGTAGACGGAGGCCAGGGCGTTGTTCATCAGGTCCCACTTGGTCTCGTCGGAGACGCGCGCGTTGTGGAACGTGACCTTCTCCTGCAGTCCCAGCTCGTGCACGCGGCGGACGATGCGTTCCGCGTACTCCCCGGTCGCGCCCCGGCCGGCGAGGACCAGGCGGACCGGCGTCTCGGTGAGCGCCATCGCCTCGACGGCCAGCAGTTGCTGCTTGTGCGGCTCGATCCGCGAGATGGAGAACACGTAGTCGCCCAGGGGACCCGGCTGCGCGCCCGCGTCGTGGGGCAGCGGCGGGTACAGGACCTCGGCGTCGACACCGTTGTAGTGGCGCAGCCGGTCACGGACGCGGGCCGAGTTGGTGAAGATCTGCTTGGCTTCGCCGAGGGCCACCTCGTCGGAGGCGAACATCATCCGGCGGAACTCCCAGCCGTCGGCGTCCCGGGGGACGTCGGGGAACTGCTCCCAGAGGTCGTAGGCGGGCCGGTGGTGATGGATGAACCAGAGGATCTTGTGGTGGTGGCGAACGAGGTAGCTCGGCGTCCGGACGGCGATCAGCCGGTCCCCGAAACCGGTGAAGTCCATGGAGCGCAGCCCGACCATCTGGCCCGGCAGGAGCTCTGTGTGGCCGTGAACGGGGATCGTGAAGAGGTCGACCTCGTGGCCCCGTTGCTCCAGCTCGTCGGCCAGCCACTGCGTCAGCGACTCCGCACCGCCCTCCACGAAGGGCACGACGGAGGTGACGATGATGATCTTCACGATCTGATCGCCCGGCGCGGCACGTTCATCGTGTTCTCCCCGTCCTTCATTCGCTGGGCGATCGGCAGTCCGCCGCGCCCGTGCCGGTCACCGTGACGGGCGTGGTCGGCCGGTTGATGGCGCGTCACGGCGTGGGCCCCAACCTTCGGAGGTGCGCCGGCGTCAACTCCGAGACGCGCTCTGCACCTCGGCGACTTCCCTCGCCAGGCTTGCCACATCGTCCATCAGTCTGCGCTGCACGCGCCAGTTCCATTCGGTGGTGGATTCGAGCGCAGCCACTGGCAGCGTCACCTCGGCATGGCGTCGGGCCCTGTGCGCGAGCCACCAGGCGCTGGGCAACGTGCGAAGGAGGACGCGGCGTCCCGCGCGGCGGCGGAGCGTCGCCCAGACCATCCACGTGACCGACCGCCCCGCGCGCCGTCCGGAGACCAGGGTGCGCTCGACGTCGGCGTCCACGCTGCCCATGACCGTCTTCTGCACCGAGCGGGCGAGGTGCTCGTCGTACGTCGGCGCTGCCGGTGGGAACCGGAGCTGGGCGCGCGCCTCGGCCGAGCGCAGTACCGAGTTCAGGACCTCGTCGTGGTCGGCACCGTTCCTCAGGGCCTCGGAGTGGGTGTGCAGTCCACCCATGTCGGGACGACGACCGAGTGCCAGGAGGTAGGCGCCCGTCACGAAGACGTGGTGCAGGTGCGTAGAGGCGTCCACGGTGGTGCCCACGGCCTCGTCGCTGGCCACCAGCCGCGACACGAGTTCCCCGGGGGGCCACCCACCGCGCAGGAGGGCTTCGTGGGTGGCCAGGCCCTCGGGGTCCGGGAGTCGGCCCAGCACCGCCGCGTAGGCGCCGTACACCCACGCCAGCGCGGTGTCCGGCTGGCGGTCGAGGTCGCCGACGGTCAGCCGGGAGGCCGCGACGGCGTGTCGCCGCTCGGCATGCATCGCCCGGACGAGCGTCGTGAACGTCCGCCGCTCGAACAGGGAGCGGGGCGATGACTCGTGGCTGGTCGCAGCGGGAACCGAAGAACTCAGCAGGGCCTGGCTCACCTCAGTCGAAGGGGCGCGAGCCTGGCGAGAAACCGCTCGGCGACGTGATCGATGTCGTCGTCACGCAGGTTCACGTGCGTCGGCAGGGAGATGCCGCGCCGGCCCAGCATCCCAGACACCGGGAAGGTGTCCTCCTGGAGGTAGGGCGGGAGGGTGTGCATGGGGTGGAAGACCGGACGGGTCTCGATGCCGTCCATCGCCAGAGCGTCGATCATCCCGTCGCGCTCGGCCATGGTGGTGTGCTCGGGCAGGAGAACGGTGTAGAGCCAGTTCACGCGGGTCGCCCGGGGATCGGTCAACGGCGTCTGGATGCCCGGCACGCCGGCGAGGTGGGCGTCGTAGCGCTCGGCCACCTCCTGGCGGCGCAGCAGGAACTCCGAGAGCTGCTCCAGCTGGGCGCAGCCGATGGCGGCAGCGATGTTGGTCATGCGGTAGTTGAAGCCGACCTCGGGGAACCAGTACCGGCGCTGGGGGTCCATGCCCTGCCCCCGGAGCAGGCGCAGCCGTGCGGCCAGGGCGTCGTCGTCGGTGGTGACGGCACCGCCCTCACCGGTGGTGAGGACCTTGTTGCCGAAGAAGCTGAAGACGCCGGCGGTGCCGAGGGAACCGACCGGCCGGCCCTCCCACGTCGCGGTGTGCGCTTCGGCGGCGTCCTCGACCAGGGCGAGCCCGTGGCGGTCGGCCAGCTGCCGGAGGTCGGTCATGTCCGCGGGGTGGCCGTAGAGGTGGACCGGGATCACGGCAACGGTCCGCCGGGTGATCCGCCGGGCGACGTCCGCCGGGTCGATGCACATGGTCACCGGGTCCACGTCGGCGAGCACCGGGACGGCGCCGCAGTACTTCACGGCGTTGGCCGTGGCGATGTACGTGAGCGAGGGGACGATCACCTCGTCGCCCGGGCCGACGCCCAGGGCGGCGAGGGCCAGGTGGAGGGCCGTCGTCCCGTTGTTGGTCGCCACCGCGTGCTTCGTGCCTGCGACCTCGGCGAAGCGCTGCTCGAACAGGTCGATGAAGCGTCCGGCGGATGAGATCCAGGTCGACTCCATGCATTCCTGCACGTAGCGCTGCTCGTTGCCCCCGAGGCGGGGCTCGGCCACCTTGACGGTGCGCGTCTGGGTGATGGGAAGGGCCGTCATGAACGTCTCCTGGATCGTGCGGGGGCGCCCACGACGGTCTCTCGTGGTGGGACGTCGGTGATGACTACGGCTCCGGCGCCCACGACGGCCCAGGGGCCGACGTGGACGTCCGGTATGACGGAGGCACCCACGCCCGCGAAGGCGCCCGCACCGATGCGGACTCCTCCGGCGAGATGCGTGCCGGGTGCGATGTGCGCGAACTCTTCGATGACGCAGTCGTGGTCGACGCTGGCCGCGGTGTTGACCACCGCACCGGTCCCGATCTCCGCGCGCGGGCCGACGAGGGCGCCGTGCAGGACAGCGGCTCCCGGTAGGACCGACGCGTAGGAGGACACGCGGGCCGTGTCGGCCACGAGCGTTGCCAGGTCGAACCCGAGCTCCATGACGCGGCCGCACAGCGTGCGACGGAGGCTGTTGTCGCCGAGGGCGACGAAGGCCGATGTCACGTCCGAACGACGGAGTTCCTCGAGGGCGTCGTCACCGCCCAGATACTTCAGCGGCAGCCGGTCGTCCGGTTCCGGGGAGACATAGCCCACGAACTCCAGACGGCGCTGATCGGCGGCGTCGAGGCAGGACATGGCGTGTCCACCCCCGCCGACCATGACGACTCGTTCCGGTCCGAGGGCACTCATCGAGAGCTCACGCTCCGTCGTCCCCCCGTCACTCACTTAAGGTAACGCGGTAACTCCGAATGGCAAGCGGTACGGGTTCCTGCGCGACGGATGTGACCGATGTGACTCGTGGGACGACGTTACGGTTTCTTTACCGCCGCAGCGCTGCGCAGGACCCCGGCGGTGGCTCGGGCACTGGCACCCCAATCGAGTTCCTCCGCACGGGCGCTCGAGGCGTGACGCATCGCCAGGTTGCGAGCATCGTCGGCGGCCTCCGCGAGACCCCGGGCCACGTCCACGGCATCGTGCGGATCGACGAGCACGGCGGCTCCACCCGCGGCCTCCTCCGTCGCCGTGCCCCGGGAGGTGACGACCGGCGTCCCGTGAGCCATGGCCTCGGTGACCGGCATGCCGTACCCCTCCTTCAGCGAGGGGTAGCAGAAGACGCGCGCCCCGGCGTACGCCGCCTCGAGGTCGGGCCGGGACAGCCGACCCAGTAGCCGCACCCGCTCGCCCTGCCCCCCGGCGAGGCGGTCCTGCTCCGGACCCCAGCCCTCCGGCCCGGCCAGGACGAGGTCCAGGTCGGCGCCGGTGTCCAGGAGGCGGCCGAATGCGGCCACGAGCGTGGGCAGGTTCTTCCGCGGTTCGCGGGTGCCGGCCCACAGGACGTAGGGCCGCTCGAGGCCGTGCCGCTCCAGGAACTCCGTCACCTGCGCCGGAGTGACCGTCGCCCGCCGCACCCCATGAGGGACGACGTGCAGCCGGTCCTCGGCGATACCGGCGGCCACGCAGTCGTCGCGGGTGGCGTGCGACGGCACGATGACGGCCGCCGCCTCGTCCCGGGCGATCTCGAGGCCGCGCCGGAAGAACCGGACCCCGCGGGGCGTGAAGTGCCCGGGGTCGTCGAGGAACGCCAGGTCGTGGACCGTGACCACCAGCGGCACGCGGGCGCCGGGCGCCGCCCACGTGGTCGCGTGCACGACGTCGGCTCCGCGCCCCACGCGGGGACGGCGGGCGCGCTGCCAGGCCTCGTACAACGCGACACGCGGGAGCGGCAGCCGGCGGAGGGGGAGGTCCAGGCCCTCGGGCGCCGGCCCGCGGTGCCACGCGGCCACTCCCGTCACCGTCAGGTCCGGCATGGCGGCGTACTCGCGGACCAGCTCCCGGATGTAGGTGGCGGAACCACCCGGCACCGGCTGCCACAACTGCTCCACGGTCATGGCGACCTGCAGCGGCCCGGGGTCGTCCACGGACCGAACGTAGCCGCCGTAGTGTTGCCGCGTGGGGGCGGTGCGGGCGTGACGCTTCGGGTGCTGGTCGACGTCACCGCGATCCCGCAGGACCGGGGCGGGGTGGGCCGCTACCTCGACGGCGTGCTGCCGCCGCTGGCGGCGCTGGCCGTCGACCTCGTCCTGGTCGCGCAGCCGCACGACGTCGAGGGCTTCGCCCGCAGGATGCCGTCGGCCGAGGTGATCGCGGCTCCGGCGGCCATCGCCCGCCGGCCGGTGCGGTTGGCCTGGGAGCAGACCGGGCTCCCGCGGCTGGCGAAGGCCTGCCGTGCCGACGTGCTGCACAGCCCGCACTACACGATGCCGGTCCTCGCGGGCCGGCCCGTGGTGGTGACCGTGCACGACGCGACCTTCTTCACCGACCCCCAGGTGCACTCCGCCGTCAAGGGGCGGTTCTTCCGCGCCGCCACCCGTCTCGCCGGCCGGCGGGCCGCCGTCCTCATCGCGCCGTCGCGGGCCACCCGGTCCGAGGTCGTCCGCGAGGCCCGCGTGGACCCGGCGAAGATCTGCGTCGCCTGGCACGGCGTCGACACGTCGGTGTTCCGGCCGCCGGCCGAGGACGACCGTGCCCGGGTGGCCGCCTCGCTCGGCCTGGAGGGACGGCGGTACCTCGCCTTCCTCGGCACCATCGAGCCGCGCAAGAACGTCCCCGAGCTGATCCGGGGCTGGGTGGCGGCGGTGGCGGACACCCCCGATCCGCCGGCGCTGGTCCTGGCCGGCGGGCGGGGCTGGGACGACGAGGTCGACGCCGCCGTGGCCGCCGTCCCTCCGGGCCTCACGGTGGTGCGACCGGGCTACGTCCCCCTCGACGACCTGCCCGGCCTGCTGGGCGGGGCCGAGGTCGTCGCCTATCCCAGCCTGGGGGAGGGCTTCGGCCTCCCGGTGCTGGAGGCGATGGCCTGCGGTGCGACCGTCCTGACCACCGACCGGCTCGCCCTGCCCGAGGTGGGCGGTGACGCTGTGGCGTACTGCGGCACCGACAGCGCCTCGATCGCCGCCCAGCTGAGCCGGCTGCTGGCCGACGCGGGCGAGCGACGGCGGCTCGCCGGCCTCGCCCGCGAACGGGCCGCCCAGTTCACCTGGGAGCGGGCGGCGGAGATCCACCTCGACGCCTATCGCGCCGCCGCCGCGAACGGTCCGACGGGCCCCGTCTAGGGTCGCTGCCGTGGGGAACGAGTCGGCGACGCCATTGCGCGTCGTGGCGGTGACCTACTCGCCGGGGGAGGCCCTCGAGGGCTTCCTCGGTTCCCTGGCGGAGGCCACCAGCCGCCCCGTCGACGTGGTGCTGGCCGACAACGGCTCGACCGACGGCGTGCCCGAACGGGCCGCTGCCCGCCATCCGCACGTCCGTCTGCTGCGCACCGGCGGCAACATCGGCTACGGACCCGCCGCCAACGCCGGCCTCGCCGACCGGCGTCAGGGCTGGGCGCTCGTCTCCAACCCCGACATCCGGTTCGAGCCGGGAGCGGTGGACGAACTCCTGGACGTCGCGGCGCGCTGGCCGCGGGCAGCCACCGTCGGCCCGGCCATCCGCACGCCCGACGGGCAGCTGTACCCGTCCGCGCGCGACCTCCCGTCGCTGTCCACCGGCATCGGCCACGCGCTGCTCGGCTGGGCGTGGCCGAGCAACCCGTGGACCGCGCGGTACCGCCGCGAGCGCGAGGCGCCGCGCGAGCGGACGGCCGGCTGGCTGTCCGGTTCGTGTTTCCTCGTGGACCTCGAGGCCTTCCACTCCGTCGGCGGGTTCGATCCCGGGTATTTCATGTACTTCGAGGACGTCGACCTCGCCGAGCGGCTCACGCGGCGGGGCTGGTTGCACGTCTACGCGCCGTCCGCGGTGGTCGAGCACGAGGGTGGGCACGCCACCCGCCGGAATCCGCACCGGATGCAGCGCGTCCACCACACGAGCGCGCTGCGGTACCTCTCCCGCCGGTACCCCGGTCGCCTGCGCATGCCGTTGCGGGCGGCACTCCGGGCCGGCCTGGGCGGCCGGATGCTCATCTCGTACGTGAGCTCCCGGGTGGGCGCGGGCGCGCAGCCGCAGCGGTCGGCCGACGAGCTGCCCCGTCGGCGGCGACGCCCGTGGCGCCGGGCGGGAGCACGGGAACCGATCGAGAGGACGACCCAGTGAGACACGCGGTGATCATGGCCGGCGGATCCGGGACCCGGCTGTGGCCGCTGTCCCGGGCCGAGCGTCCCAAGCAGCTGCTCGACGTCGTCGACGACGGCGACGGCGGGGCCCACAGCCTGCTGGCCGAGGCCTTCACGCGCCTGCAGGCGGTCCTGCCGACCGGGCAGATCTGGGTCTGCACCGCCGCCCGCTACGGCGACCAGGTACGCGCCGCGCTGCCCGAGCTGGGCGCCGACCGGCTGGTCCTGGAACCGGTGGCCCGCGACACCGCCAATGCCGTCGGGCTCGCCGCCGCGCTCGTGGCCGACGCCGACCCCGACGCCGAGCTCGCGGTGGTCAGCGCCGACCACGTCATCCGGCCCGTCGAGCGGTTCGCTGCAACCCTCGAGACCGCCTACGAGGCCCTCGGCGCCCGCCCCCGCTCCCTGGTGACCCTCGGGATCACACCGACCTCTCCGGCGACCGGGTTCGGCTACGTGCAGCGGGGTGCGGAGACGGAGGTGCCCGGGGTGGCCGAGGCGGCCTCCTTCCGCGAGAAGCCCGACCGGGCCACGGCCGAGGAGTACCTCGCGTCGGGTGAGTACCTGTGGAACTCCGGGATGTTCGTGTGGCGGGCCCAGACGGTCCTGGACGCCCTCGCCGACCACCTGCCGGAGTCCGCGGAGGGACTGGCGAAGATCGTGGCGGCACCCGCCGGCCCCGAGCGGGAGCGGGTCCTGGCCGAGGTCTTCCCGGACCTGCCGAAGATCAGCGTCGACTACGCCGTCCTGGAGCCGGCTGCCGCGGAGCCGGGCCGGGTGCTGGTCGCCGACCTCGACGTCGACTGGCTCGACGTCGGCTCGTGGCCCGCGCTGGCCTCGACCCTGTCCGACGACGGGGCGGGCAACGCCGTCCGTGGCCTGGCGGTCGTCGTCGACAGCTCGGGCAACATCGTGTTCAGCGACGACCCCGACCACCTCGTCGCGCTGGTCGGCGTCCGCGACAGCGTCGTCGTCCACACCGCCGACGTGACCATGGTCTGCCCGGTGTCCGACGCCGAGCGGGTCAAGCAACTGCTCGCCGCCGCCGAGGCCGCCCACGCCTCGCGGTACAGCTGAGCGGCCTGACAGAGGACGTCCCTGTCCCCACCACTCGCAAGCTCGTGGCGGGACCCTGCAGGGAGGCCGAACCCTGCGCGATAACTTGCGGGTCATGCAGAACTTCGACGTCGCCGCCGTGGTCTCCGGGGGAGCCTCCGGGCTCGGCGAGGCGACCACCCGCGCACTGGCCGCCCGCGGCGCCGCCGTGACCGTCCTCGACCTGCAGGAGGACCGCGGCCGGGCGCTGGCCGACGAGCTGGGCGGGCACACCACCTTCGTCCGCACCGACGTCACCGACGAGGCGTCCGTCCAGGCCGCCGTGGCCGAGGCGGCCGGCAAGGACCGGCCGCTGCGCATCGCGGTCAACTGCGCCGGCATCGGCTGGGCGCAGCGGACCGTCGGCCGCGGTGGCGAGCCGCACGACCTGGGCGCCTTCACCACGACCGTCATGGTGAACCTGGTCGGCACCTTCAACGTGCTGCGGCTGGCCGCCGCGGCGATGTCGACGACGGAGCCGGGCGAGGACGGCGAGCGCGGGGTCATCGTCAACACCGCCTCGATCGCCGCCTACGACGGGCAGATCGGCCAGGTCGCCTACGCCGCGTCCAAGGGCGGCATCGTGGGCCTGACCCTGCCGGCCGCGCGCGATCTCTCCAGCGTGGGCGTGCGGGTGTGCACGATCGCTCCCGGGCTGGTCGACACGCCGCTGCTCGGCAGCCTTCCCGAGGAGGCGCGGACGGCGCTGTCCGCAGGCATACCCTTCCCGAAGCGTCTCGGCCGCCCGGCCGACTTCGCCGAGCTGGCACTCGCGATCGTCGAGCACGGTTACCTCAACGGCGAGGTCATCCGGATGGACGGCGCCCTGCGCATGGCACCACGCTGACCGGCTCACGCCGGCACCACACCGCACCACCCGGGGGAACGTCCTGACCAGCACGCTGTCGGCGGCCGACTTCGCGACCCAGTGGCGACCCGACTGGCCGCTCGAGCTGCTCGGGGCGCTGTCCCCGCACCGCCGCGGCACCGGGGACCCGACGATGCGGATCGGCGCCGACGGGCTGTGGCGGACCACCACGACGCCGGACGGCCCCGCCACCGTGCGCATCACCATGACGTCCGGGACGGTGCACGTCGCCGCGTGGGGGGCCGGGGCCGAGCGGGCCGGGGCGGCCGTCCCGGAGTGGCTGGGCGCCGACGACCCGGCCGGGGACTTCGACCCCGGCGGTCACCCGCTCGTCGCGGACCTGCACCGGCGCACGCCCTGGTTGCGGCTGGGCCGCACCGGGCGCACCTGGGACGCCCTCGTGCCCGCCGTCCTCGAGCAGAAGGTGACCACCGTCGAGGCGAACCGGGTGTGGCGGGAGCTGCTGCGCCTCGCCGGGGAGCCGGCACCGGGCCCGGCGCCCGAGGGGATGCGCGTGCCGCCCTCGGCGCGGCGCGTCCTGGACGTCACCGACTGGCAGTGGCACGCCTGCGGTCTGGACGGCGCCCGCCGCCGAGCGCTCCGGGCGGTGGCGACCGTCGCGTCGCGCCTGGAGCCCGAGGTCGCCGGCGACTCGGCGGCGCTGCAGAAGCGGCTGCGCTCCGTCCCGGGCATCGGCGTCTGGACGGCGGCAGAGGTCGTGCAGCGGACGCTGGGCTGCCCGGACACGGTGAGCGTCGGCGACTACCACCTGAAGAACATCGTCGGGTTCGCGCTGGCCGGCCGGAGGAACACCGACGACGCCGGGATGCTGGACCTGCTCGAACCGTGGCGCGGTCACCGCCAGCGGGTGGTGCGGCTGCTGCTGGCCGGCGGTCCCCGCCGGCCCCGGCGCGGGCCGCGCTTCGCGCCGACCGACTACCGGTCGATCTAGGTCGCGGCGGGCGGGGGCCCGCATGCCCCGCCGGGCAGGACCCGGCCGAGGACCCGGTCGCCGATGGTGCGCAGGTGGTCGCGCTCGGCCGGGCTCAGGGCGTCGAAGACGAGCTGCCGGACGGTGGCGACGTGGCCGGGAGCGGTGGCCACGACCTTCGCGTAGCCGGCGTCGGTGAGGACGGCGTTCGTCGCCCGGCGGTCCTCGGCACAGGCCTCCCGCGCGAGGAACCCCTGGTTCTCCAGGCGACGCGCGACGTGGGAGAGCCGCGAGAGGGAGCCGTTGGCGAGCGCCGCGAGCTCGCTCATCCGCGCGGTCCGCGTCGGCCGCTCGGACAGCATCGCCAGGACCATGTACTCGAAGTGGCTCAGGCCGACGTCCCGCTGCAGCTGGGCGTCGAGCGCCGCGGGCAGCACCGTGATCACACCGGCCAGGGCCAGCCAGGCGGCGCGCTCGTCCGCGTCCAGCCACCGCGGTTCGTCGGTACTCGGCACGAGCACAGCCTACCGCAACACTTGACGCTTCAACTGTTGGACCTTACGGTCGCACTTGACGCTTCAACCATCGGGGTGGGTCGTCGGAGAACGGGAGAACGCCATGAACGTCGTCCTGTGGATCATCGCCGGCCTGCTGGCCCTCGCCTTCCTCGGTGCGGGCCTGACCAAGCTGACCCAGCCGAAGGAGAAGCTGGCCGCGAGCATGGCCTGGGTCGAGGACTTCTCGCCCGGCATGGTGAAGCTCATCGGCGCTCTGGAGGTGCTGGCCGCGATCGGGCTCGTCCTCCCTGCGGCGCTGGACGTGCTCCCCGTGCTGGTGCCGCTGGCCGCCGTCGGTCTGATCGCCCTGATGATCGGGGCTGCGATCACCCACGCCCGCCGCAGCGAGACCCCGATGATCGCGGTCAACGTGGTGCTCCTGCTGCTGGCCGCCGTCGTCGCCTGGGGCCGGTTCGGCCCCTGGTCCTTCACCGCCTGACGCAGGTCAGCGGCCGCCGAGCAGGCTCAGCAGGTAGTCGCCGTAGCCGCTCTTGGCCAATGGATCGGCAGCCCGGCGCAGCCCGTCGTCGTCCAGCCAGCCGTTGCGCCAGGCGACCTCCTCGATGCAGCCGATCTTCAGTCCCTGCCGCTCCTCGACCACGGATACGAACTCGGTCGCCTGCCGCAGTGACGCGAACGTGCCGGTGTCCAGCCACGCCGTGCCGCGGTCGAGCGCGGTGACGGTCAGCCGGCCGTCGCGCAGGTAGTGCTCGTTGACGGCGGTGATCTCCAGCTCGCCCCGGGCGCTGGGTGTGATGCTGCGGGCGACCTCGACGATGTCACCGGCGTAGAAGTAGAGGCCCGGGACGGCGTAGGAGCTCTTGGGCGCGGTCGGCTTCTCCTCGATGGAGATCACCCTGCCTTCGCCGTCGAACTCCACGACGCCGTACTCCTGGGGGTTGGCGACGTGGTAGGCGAAGACGTGCCCGCCCGCGGGTGCGGGGAGGCGGCTCAGAGCCGTGCCGAGGCCGGCGCCGTAGAAGATGTTGTCGCCGAGCACGAGGGCCGCCGCCTCGCCGTCGAGGAAGTCCGCGCCGATGAGGAAGGCCTGCGCGAGGCCCTCGGGCCGGGGCTGGACGGCGTACTCGATGCGCATGCCCAGCCGCAGGCCGTCGCCGAGCAGGGCGCGGAAGGCGTCCTGGTCGGCGGGCGTGGTGATGATCAGGACGTCGCGGACGCCGGCCATCATCAGCGTGGACAGCGGGTAGTAGATCATCGGTTTGTCGTAGACCGGCATGAGCTGCTTGCTCACGGCCTGCGTGATCGGGAACAGCCGGCTCCCCGTGCCGCCGGCCAGAATGATTCCGCGCACTTCGCGACCCTACTGGGCTAGCGGACGGACAGTCCGCGCAGCTCGGCGTAGCGGGCCGCGCACTGCTCCATGCTGGGCAGCAGCCCCTGAGCGACGGCCTCGTCCAGACTCGGCGCGGCGCGGTCCTTGGGGGAGAACGTCAGGTCGAGATCGGTGGGCCACGGCAGGGCCAGCGCGGGGTCCAAGGGGTCGATCCCGAACTCCTTCCCCGGGCTGTAGAGCGTGGAGACCAGGTACGTGACCGAGCTGGAGTCCGCGAGCGACACGAAGGCGTGCCCGAGCCCCTCGGAGAGGTAGACCGCTCGCGGCGTCTCGCTGTCGAGCACGACCGCGTCGTGCATCCCGAAGGTCGGCGAACCCACCCGGATGTCGACGGTCACGTCCAGCACCTTGCCGACGGCGCAGTAGACGTACTTCGCCTGGCCCGGCGGGACGAGCGCGAAGTGCACGCCCCGCAGGGCGCCGCGCGTGGAGACGCTGTGGTTGGCCTGGGCGAGGGTGAACTCGTAGCCGAGCACTTCGGAGAGGATGTCGGTCCGGTACCACTCGGTGAACCGCCCGCGGGTGTCGCCGTGCGGCACGAGGTCCAGCACGTAGCTGTCCGGCACGGCCAGTTCGCGGATGTCCACACCCTGACGCTAGCGAAGCACCGTGCTCACGACGGCGGCGTGCCGAGCCACAACCTCCCCACGAGTGAGGAGCCGCCGGGCGTCCCGACCGGCTCCCAGCGGGTGGTCCAGCCCTCGGCGTGCAGCTGGACGACAGCCGCGCCCAGCAGCGCCCCGAGGTTGAGCGCCGTCGTGATGGTCACCGCGTCGGAGAGGTGGACGTCGACCACGCCGTCCTCCTCGCCTCCGTAGCGCAGGACCACGGGGAACTCCGGGAGCGCGGCGCTGGCGACGCGGAAGGCCTCGGCCACCGCCGCCAGCTCGCCGGCCCGCGGCACGAGCTCCGCCGCGGGGGCGCGCGAGCCGACGAGGTCGCGGGCGCCGTACGGGAAGAGGTCGTCCTCCGGCAGCCGGACCAGCGGCCGGGTGCCCTCGTCCGGCTCCGGCCGGTCGACCACCAGGCCGCGGACCACTGCGACGGGGACGCCGGCGAGCTTGCCCTTCACCAGGTCGGCAGCCGATGCCAGCTCGTCGACGAGGGCGACCCGCGTCGTCTCCAGGCGGTTGCCGAAGGCGTCGACCGCGCCACGGTGGTCGGTGAGCGCGGCGATGCCGGCCGATCCCACCGCCACGTCGGTGAGCCCCTCGCGCCAGGTCCGGCCGAAGGTGTCGCTCACCACGACGGCGACGTCCACGCCGAGCAGCTCGCGCAGCCGTTCCCGCAGGGCGCGTGCGGAGGCGTCGGCGTCCTCGGGGAGCAGGACCAGCGCGTCCTGACCGACGTTGGAGGCGTCGATGCCCGCCGCGGCCACGACCCAGCCCTGCCGCGTCTGCACGATGGCGAGCGGGCCCCGGCGGGCGACCACGCGGACGGCCTCCGCCTCGACCGCGTGCAGCCGGAGCTGCTCGCGGTCGGCGCCCGGTGGGACGACGACCAGGCGCCCCTCGGTCTTGGAGACGGCCTTGGAGGTGACGACGACGACGTCGCCGTCGGCCAGCCAGGGAGCGGCGGCGGCGAGGGCGCCGGCGAGGTCGTCGCCGGGGCCGAACTCGGGCAGGCCGTGGACGGGCAGGACCGAAAGCCCCGCCGGCAGCTCAGGCATGGGCGGCGTCGAGGGCGGCCCGCGCCAGGGCTTCGGTCGCCTCGGGCGAGGACATGAGGAGCGGCACCTCGCGGACGTCGACCCCTGGGACCGTCGCGCCGTCGCCCGGTGCCACCAGCCAGGCGTCGAGCAGGCCACCGGAGGCCCGCGCTCCGTAGTGCCGGCCGACGCCCTCGGCGCTGACCTCGATGCCCAGGACGGGCAGGCAGCGGTCGGCCATCCCGCGGACGACGGCGCCACCCACGATCGGCGAGACCCCGGCGATGCGGGCCGGCGAGCTGAGCAGCGCCTCCCGGAGCCCCGGGACCCCGAGGACGGTGCCGATCGAGACCACCGGGTTGGACGGCGCGAGGAGGACGGCGTCGGCGGCGGCGAACGCCTCGACCACCCCGGGGCCCGGCCGCGCGGCCTCGACCCCCACCTGGACGAACGCCGCCGGGTCCAGCGCCGCGCGGTGGCGCACCCACCATTCCTGGAAGTGGATGGCCTGCTGGCGGTCGGTGTCGGGATCCGTCACGACGACGTGGGTCTCCACGCGCTGGTCGCTCATCGGCAGGACGGTGACGCCCGGCTGCCAGCGGGCAGCCAGCGCCGCGGTGACCGCCGACAGCGGGTAGCCGGCGTCGAGCATCCGCGTGCGGATCAGGTGCGTGGCGAGGTCGCGGTCGCCGAGGCCGAACCAGTCGGGGTCGGCGTCGTATGCGGTCAGCTCCTCCTTGACCGTCCAGCTCTCGCCGGCGCGGCCCCAGCCCCGCTCCTCGTCGATGCCGCCGCCGAGGGTGTAGACGACGGTGTCGAGGTCCGGGCAGATCCGCAGGCCGTGCATCGTGACGTCGTCGCCGGTGTTCACGACGGCGGTGATCTGCGCCTCCGGCGCCGCGGCGCGCACCCCGCGGAGGAAACGAGCCCCACCGGTCCCTCCGGCCAGCACGACGATCTTCACGAAACACATCGTGCCCGATAGGCAGTTGTCGACTGTTCTACGGGCGTGTCGGGGGTAGGGACGAGATCTGACGAACGCCTGGTACGGGTGGGGCTGGTGTGGCGTGTCGCTTACACCGGGCGAAGTTGACGGACAGGCAACGACACGCGTGTAATTCCGCCGATGTCAACGAGTGCAGGGCGGACCGGGAACGTCCCGGACACCGCGCACCGGGGCAACAGCGAGAGGGGACGCACCGTCATGGCCGAGGTTTCGTGGTTGAGCGACTACGTCAGTGGCAACGACCGGCCGGACCGGTTCGGTGCGGGCGCCGGCCAGGGCGTGGGCATGGGCCAGGGGATCGCCGGCCTCCTGGGCATCGGGGCCGAGTCCGACGCCCAGTCGTGGCAGGAGCAGGCCCTGTGCGCCGAGACCGACCCGGAGGCGTTCTTTCCGGAGAAGGGCGGCTCGACGCGCGAGGCCAAGAAGATCTGCACCGGTTGCGAGGTCAAGGCCCAGTGCCTGGAGTACGCCCTCGCCAACGACGAGCGCTTCGGCATCTGGGGCGGCCTCTCCGAGCGTGAGCGTCGCCGCCTGCGTCGCCGCGCCGTCTGAGAAAGGACCCCCTGCCCCCCGCTCGCAGCGGGCCCCTGCAGGGGGTCGAGTACGACAGGACCTGCTGACCCCTCCGCGGGTCCTCCACCACAGCCGCCGACGGTTCCCGTCGGCGGCTGTGGTGCTATTCGCACCGTGTCCACGCGCGTCGCCCTTGATCGGCCGCGGGTCGTCCAGGAGATCCGTGCGGCGGCGCCGCTGATGGCCGATCTCGCCGCCCCGGTGACCGCCCGGGCGCCGTGGCTCACCGCCGTCCTGAACCACCAGGCCGCGCACCACCGGCCCGGGGTGCGGCCGGCCGCCGTGGTCGTCGCGGAGCACCGGCACGACCGGCCCGACGCCGTGGCGTTCCTCACCCTCCGGCGCCGGTGCTGGGTCACCGAGGTGACCCTGCTCGGGCAGTCGGCCGGCCCGCTGCCGCCCGGGCGGGCCCCGTCCCGGCTGCTGGCCCGCGGCCCGGACCTCGCGGACCGGTTGGCCGGCGGGATCTGCGACCTGCTCGACTCCCTGCGCGGCCCGACACGGTTGCGGCTCAGCGGCCTGCCCGTGGGCGATCTCACGGCCCGGGCCCTCGCGGCACGGCAGCCGGACGGCGTGATCGGCACCGGGCGCAGCGTCCGCCTCGTGGACGGCCTGGACGACGCCGGTCCCGCCGTCCGCAGCCGTGATCCCCGTGTCCTCGAGTCGTGGCTGCCCCGGCTGCTGGCGCACGGGGACGATCCGCGGGCGGGCGGCTTCCTCCGGGCGGCCGCGCGGCTGCACGCCGCCATCGGGCAGGTCGAGGTGGCCGTCGTCGCCGACGGCGCGGTGCTCCGCGCGGGCCTGCTCACCCTGGTCGAAGGCGCCGACCGGTGGCCCTGGTGGGGGTGGACGACCATCGGGGGCCTGTCCGAGGAGATGGGTGCACCGCTGGTGAGCCTCACCGCCCCGGCCCGTCGATGGCCGTGAGGGCCGGTCAGCCGCCGAAGCGCAGTTCGTCGCCGTCCTGGCCGGTGGTCCGGGCGCGGTCCTCGCCCAGGGTGAGGACCCCCGTGGCGGCCACCCAGCCCTCGTCGGGGTCCCCGGAGCGCGGCTCGACCCGGGCCGTCAGCTCGTAGGCGCGGCCGGTCCACGCGGGCGCCGATCCGTTCGGCCGCAGGTACGTCGGGAATCTGCCGGAGATGCGCAGGTCATCGCCGTCCCTCGACACCTCGAGGGCGGGTGCCGCGAGGTCCGCGTACTCGGTCAGCGACGCCACGCAGCCGGCGGCGACCGGATCGGCGGGCGCCCGTCCGGTCAGGCAGTTGAACGTGAGCAGCTCGACGTGGGCGACGGCGTCCTCGCCGTCGGACGTCACGGTGAGCCGCGGATAGGCGGCGGTCACGCCCACCGCCCGCCGCTCCAGGACGACGCCGCCGAAGCGCACGTGCGCCGCCAGGCCGTCGCGACCCGGTACGACGGAGGCGCCGGCCAGCGCGCCGGCCTCGCGGGTCTCCGGGACGGTTCCGGTCGGCGACGTCGCCCGCGCCTGGCTGCGCGGGGCCTCCGACTCCTGCGCCGCGACGGCGAGCGCCGCGGCGACGCCCACCAGCACGAGGGCCGTGGCCCCCATCGCGGCCAGTGCTGTCGTGGTCTGCCGCCGGCCCCGCCCCGCAGGGGGCTCCGGCGGAGCGGACGGCGGGGGAGGCGCGCTGAGCGCGGCCCATCCCGTGATCGGCGACGGCGGCGCACCGGCGGAGCCGGGTGGGTGCTCGAGGAACTGCTGGAGGTCGTCGACGGGCGCCGGCGGTTCCTCCCTCGGCGTCCGCCCGCCGACGGGCCGGCGCAGGAGCAGGACCGTGCCGAGTGCGGCGAGCGCGACCAGGGCGACGCCCAGGACGGCGCCCAGCACCAGCCAGGGCGCCATCGGGGACTGCGCCGCGGCGACGTCCATCCCGGCCGGCTCCATCCCGCTCAGCATCGCAGGACGCCGGGGCGCTCCGGTCGCCCCGCCGGTTCAGCCGGTGGGGTCGATCTCCTCAGGGTCCCGGCCCAGCAGGACGGCGACCTGGTCGACGACGACGTCGCGGACGAGGTCGGCGAGGTCCTCCCGGTCGTGGGCGCGGATCTCCAGGGGGCGGCGGTAGACCACGATGCGCGGCGGGATCTCCTGCCCGTTCTCGCGGTGGGCGGGCAGCACGCGCGCCAGGGGGACGCTGCCGTCGTCGAGCACGTCGGAGTCGTGCACGACCTCGTCGGGACTCGTGTGCTCGACCCACGGCACGTCCTCGACGGCGAACTCCACGCCGGCGAGCTCGCGTTCCCAGCGCCGCTCGATGTCCTCGACGGCGTCGAGCACGAGGTCGTCGAACTGCTCGGCGCGGCTGCGGGCCAGTGGCACCTCGGCCGGGACCAGGCGTCCGCGCAGGCCACGGCCGTGTCGGTCGCGTCGGGGACTGCGTGGAGGGCGGCTCATGACGGGGGCAGCCTACGGCCGGCGAGGGGCCCGGGACCGGTGTCGGGGCCCACGGGGTCATCGTGCAGGATGTGGCTGGCTGTCCGCCCCCTCCCAGTTTTCCGTCGCGCCTGCTGCCATCCACGGCCGTGCGCGATTACTGTGCGATGCGTGAGGAACCGGTGGTGAGGCAGTCACGTCGCTGCTCGCGCAGCGGCTGCGCGCAACCGGCAGCGGCGACCCTGACCTACGTCTACGCGGAGTCGACCGCTGTCGTGGGTCCCTTGGCGACGTTCTCCGAGCCGCACAGCTACGACCTCTGCGAGTTCCACGCCGAGCGGCTCACCGTGCCGCGCGGGTGGGAGGTCGTCCGCCACGAGATCGATCTCGACGACGCCGGCCCGACCGGTGACGACCTGCTGGCCCTGGCCGACGCCGTGCGCGAGGCGGCCCGGCCCGAGCCGCCGCGCAATCCCGCGGACGACGGCAGCGGCACGCGTCGCGGCCACCTCCGGGTCCTTCCCGACCTGTCCTGAAGCGCCCCTCGCGCTCAGGTCCCGCTCCGCCGTTAGGGTCGGCCCGCCGGGTGTTCGCCCGGTCTGCCTGATTTCCCGAGTGCGAGGGTGAACTGCGTTGCCGGACCTGTCGTCGATCATCAAGGCCTATGACGTCCGCGGCGTCGTCCCCGACGAGTGGGACGAGGCGACCAGCAGGGCCATCGGCGCGGCGTTCGCCGAGTTCGTGCGCACCGACAGCGGCACGACGTCCGTGGTGACCGCGCACGACATGCGCGACTCCTCCATCCCGCTGTCGCGCGCCTTCGCCGAAGGCGTGATCAGCCGAGGTGTGGACGTCGTGGAGGCCGGGCTCGGCTCCACCGACATGCTGTACTTCGCCGCGGGCTCCCTGGACATGCCGGGCGCCATGTTCACGGCCAGCCACAACCCCGCGCAGTACAACGGCATCAAGCTCTGCCGCGCGGGCGCCGCACCGATCGGCCAGGACTCCGGGCTGGCGACGATCCGGGAGTGGGCCGAGCGCGACAGCTACGACCGGGAACCGGAGCGGGTCGGCACGGTCAGCCAGCGGGACGTGCTCGCCGAGTACGCCGCCCACCTGCACGGGCTGGTCGACCTCTCGAACGTCCGTCCGCTCAAGGTCGTCGTCGACGCCGGCAACGGCATGGGCGGGCACACCGTCCCCGTCGTCCTGGCCGGGCTGCCCCTGGAGGTCGTGCCGATGTACTTCGAGCTCGACGGATCCTTCCCGAACCACGAGGCCAACCCGCTGGACCCGAAGAACCTCGTCGACCTGCAGGCCGCGGTGCCGGAGCACGGGGCCGACATCGGGCTCGCCTTCGACGGCGACGCCGACCGCGTCTTCGTGGTCGACGAGAAGGGTGATCCGGTCAGCCCGTCGGCCGTCACCGCGCTCGTCGCCGTCCGCGAGCTGGCCAAGGGCCACGGCACCACGATCATCCACAACCTGATCACCTCCCGCGCCGTCCCGGAGATCGTGCGCGAGCACGGCGGCGAGCCGGTGCGGACCCGCGTGGGGCACTCCTTCATCAAGGCCGAGATGGCCCGCACGAACGCCGTCTTCGGTGGCGAGCACTCCGCGCACTACTACTTCCGCGATTTCTGGCGGGCCGACACGGGCATGCTCGCGGCCATGCACGTGCTCGCCGCGCTGGGGGAGCAGTCGCGGCCGCTGTCGGAGCTCACCGCGGCCTACAGCCGCTACGCGGCCTCCGGCGAGATCAACTCCACCGTGGCCGACGCCGCCGCGAGCACGGCGCAGGTGCGCGACACCTTCGCCGGGCAGGACGGCGTCACCGTGGACGAGCTCGACGGGCTGACGATCGAGCTGCCCGACGGCTCGTGGTTCAACCTGCGGGCCAGCAACACCGAACCGCTCCTGCGGCTCAACGTCGAGGCGCCCGACGAGACGCGGATGGCCGAGCTGCGGGACCAGATCCTGGGGATGGTCCGCGCATGACCGATGCCACGACCGGGCCCCTCGGGCTCGACCCGCAGCTGCTGGCGATCCTCGCGTGCCCGGACACGCACCACAGCCCGCTGACGGTGGACGAGGCGGCGAGCGAGCTGCTCTGCACGACGTGCGACCGCGCCTTCCCGGTCCGCGACGGGATCCCGGTGCTGCTGCTGGACGAGGCGCGGCACCGCACGTCATGACGCGCCCCGAGTTCGCCGAGGAGGTCCTCGACGACCTCGAGCTCCTCCGTGCGCGCGACCCCCGCGAGCTGCTGCCTGCGGTCGCCGGCTCCGGGGCCCAGGTGCGCGAGACGGCCCGGCTGACCCAGGAGGCCGGGCTGGGCCGGGTCACCGAGGGCGGCCGGCCCCGCGGGCTCGTCATCGTCGGGCGCCGCGAGGGGGCGGTGGCCGCCTCGGTGCTTCGCGCCCTGCTGGGGCCGTCCAGCCCGGTCACCGTGGACGTGGTCCCGGGGCCGTCGCTGCCCGTGTGGACCGGCCCGAGCGACATCGCCGTCGTCGCCACGCGGACCGGTGCCGGCCGGTACGCCGTCGCCCCCGCCTACGAGGCCGCGCGCCGAGGGGTGTCCCTGGTCGGCATCGGGTCGGAGGACGGTCCCCTGCGCGCGGCGTGCTCGACCGCCCGCGCGCCCTACGTCGCACTGCCGCGCACCCGCGTGCGGCAGGCGACGCTGTGGTCGCTGCTGACGCCGATGCTGCAACTCGCCACCGAGCTCGGTCTGCTCGCGCCCGGCGTGGCCGAGCCGGAGGCGATCGCCGCGGCTCTGGACGAGGTCGCCGGCGAGTGCGGGCCCGCCCAGGAGTCGTTCGTGAACCCGGCGAAGACCCTGGCGCTGGAACTCCTCGACGCCCTGCCGATCATCGCCGCGGAGGGCCCGCTCGCCGGTGCCGCGGCGACCCGGATCGAGGACCAGCTCGCCACGTTGGCCGGCCTGCCGGTCACCGCGTTCCGCCTGCCTGACCAGCGCGTGGCGGCGTGCGCCGTCCTCGGCGGGCCGCTGGCGCCGCGCGACGCCGACGACTTCTTCCGCGACCGGGAGGACGACGCCGGTCGCCGGCTGCGGCTGCTCACCATCCGCGACACCGACGCCGGCGAGGCCGACGGCGGGGAGGAGCGGGAGCCGCGCTCGGCCGCCGGGGCGATGGACGAGGTCCTGCGCACCGCTGCCGCCCACACCATCCCCGTCAGCGGGCTGGCCGAGCACGGCGACCCCACCCGGTTCCCGCGGCTTCCCCGCCTCGCCCGCCAGCTGGCCGTCGCCGACTTCGCCGCCGTCTACCTGGCGCTCGCACTGGACAACGAGAGGGCGCTCCACGCATGACCAGCGGGTCGGAGGCCGCGACGGAGCACGGCGCGGGCGAGGGAGCAGGAGCTGAGGCGCACGGCGGGGGCCACGGCACGCGGGCCATCATCGCCGCGCTGATCGCCAACATCGGCATCGCGACCGCCAAGTTCATCGCCTTCCTCGTCACCGGCGCGTCGTCGATGCTGGCCGAGGCGATCCACTCGGTGGCCGACTCCGGCAACCAGGTGCTGCTGCTGGTCGGCGGGAAGCGGGCGGCGCGCGAGGCGACCCCCGAGCACCCCTTCGGGTACGGGCGGGACCGCTACATCTACGCCTTCATCGTCGCGATCGTGCTGTTCAGCGTCGGCGGCCTGTTCGCGATCTACGAGGGCGTGCACAAGCTGCAGCACCCGGAGGAGCTCACCTCACCGGGCTGGGCGCTGGGCGTCCTCGTCGTCGCGATCGTGCTCGAGAGCTTCTCGCTGCGGACGGCGGTCCACGAGACCGCCGCGGTGAAGGCCCCGGGGCAGAGCTACTGGAGGTTCATCCGGACCGCCCGCCAGCCGGAGCTGCCGGTCATCCTCCTCGAGGACATCGGCGCGCTGACGGGGCTGGTGCTCGCGCTGCTCGGCGTGGGCGTCGCGACGCTGACCGGCAACGGGATCTACGACGGCCTCGGCACCGTCGCCATCGGCATCCTGCTGGTCGTCATCGCCGTGATCCTGGCGATCGAGACCAAGAGCCTGCTGCTCGGGGAGTCCGCGACGCCGGAGGACCAGCGCAAGATCGTCGCGGCGATCGAGGCGGGCGACGCCGTCCTCTCGATCATCCACATGAAGACGCTGCACCTCGGCCCCGACGAGCTGCTGGTGGCCGCCAAGGTCGCCGTCGGTTCCGGTCAGACCGGCGAGGACGTCGCCCGCGGCATCGATGCCACCGAGGAGCGCATCCGGGCCGCCGTGCCGATCGCCCGGGTGATCTACCTCGAGCCCGACATCCGGCGCCCGGCCGACCCGGCGGCCTCCGCCGCGGGCGCCGCGCCCGGCGCGTGACGCGGACCTCGCGGACGTTCGGGAGCCGGAGGGGGACAGTGGTCGGCATGGGGGACGAGAGCCGCACGAACCTGTCACCGGAGCGCCGGAGGGCCGACCGAGCCCGACTGGCCGACGACGTGGTCGACGTCCTGGTGATCGGTGGTGGGGTGACCGGGGCGGGTGCCGCCCTCGACGCGGCCAGCCGCGGGCTGACGGTGGCACTGCTGGAGGCGCGCGACTGGGCGGCCGGCACGTCCAGCCGCTCCAGCAAGCTCATCCACGGCGGGCTGCGCTACCTGGAGCAGTTCGCCTTCCCGCTGGTGCACGAGGCGCTGTCCGAGCGCGCCCGGCTGGTGCGCACCATCGCGCCGCACCTGGTGACGCCCCTGCCGTTCCTGCTGCCGCTCACGAAGCCGGTCTACCAGCGGGCGTACTTCGGGGCGGGCGTGGCGCTCTACGACGTCCTCGGCGCCGCGTTCACGTCCGGCCGGGCGATCCCGCGCCACCGGCACCTGTCCCGGAAGGCCACCCTCGAGGCGTTCCCGGCGCTGCGCGGGGACGTGGTGCGGGGGGCGATCCGCTACTGGGACGCCCAGGTCGACGACGCCCGTCACACCCTGGCCGTCGTCCGGACGGCGGCCGGTTACGGCGCGCGGGTGCTCTCCAGCGCTCGGGTGGTCGGTCTCCTGCGGGACGGCGACGGACCGGACGCGCCGGTGGTGGGCGTGCACGTGGCCGACCTGACCGACGGCTCGTCGTTCACCGTGCGGGCGCGCAGCGTCATCGCCGCCACCGGCGTCTGGAGCGACGACATCGGGGACATGCTCGGCGTCTCGGCGCCGAGCCTGAAGGTCCGCGCCTCCAAGGGGGTGCACCTGGTCCTGCCGCGGTCGGCGATCGACGGCGCGGACCTCGCGGCCTCCGGCGGGACCCAGGCGGGGCTGATCCTGCGCACCCCGACGAGCGTCCTGTTCGTCATCCCGTGGGGCGAGCGCTGGATCGTCGGGACCACGGACACGCCCTGGAGGCTGGACCGCGACCACCCGGCCGCGAGCAGCGCCGACATCGACTACATCCTCGACCAGGTCAACCGGGTGCTCGTCCGCCCCGTCTCCGTCGACGACTGCCTCGGCGTCTACGCGGGCCTCCGCCCGCTGCTGGCGGGGGAGTCGGACGAGACGAGCCGGCTCTCCCGCGAGCACGCCGTCGTCATGCCGGTGCCGGGTCTCGTCCTCGTGGCCGGCGGCAAGTACACGACCTACCGCGTGATGGCGGAGGACGCCGTCGACGCCGCGGTGGAGGGACTTCCCGGCGTGCCGCCGTCCCGCACGGCGCTGCTGCCCTTG
>NZ_SPQM01000059.1 GCF_004570345.1 Blastococcus sp. CT_GayMR20
CTGGCCGATCGCGTTCGCCGCCTTGGTCGTCCCCGTGCTGTCGGTCGGCACGCTGCCGCCGAACAGGCCGACCGGGAGCTCCCAGTCGGTGCCGACGCCGTAGGACCGCGCGGCGTCGGACAGGGCGGGGCCGGGCAGTTCGAGGGCCTGCTGGATGAAGGTCGTGTTGCACGACTGCGCGAAGGCCTCGGTGAAGGGGACGGTGCCGAGGTCGAACTGGTCCTGGTTCTCGAACTCGCGGCCCTCGACGGTCGTCGTCCCCGGGCAGGCCACGGAGCTGTCGGGCGTGACCGTCCCGGTCGACAGGAGCGCCGTCGCGGTGATGATCTTCATGCTCGAGCCGGGCGGGAACTGGCCGTTCAGGGCGTTGCCGGCGTCGGCCGCCTCGTTGGAGGACACGGCGAGGATCTCGCCGGTGCCGGGCCGGACCACGACCACGTGCGTGGGCAGCTGCTGGCCCGCGGCGGCGGCGTCGGCGGCGTTCTGGACGGCGGGCACCAGCGGCGTCTGCACCGGAGTGCCCGGCTCCGGCTCCACGGCGGCCACCTCGAGGCCCGCGTCGGCGGTGTTCTCGTCGGTGCTGACGACCGTCACGGTGAAGCCGGGGGTGCCGGTGAGCTGCTCCTGGAATGCGCGCTGCAGACCCGACAGCCCGAGCTGGTCCCCGTCGGCGTACCGCGAGGACCCGTCGTCCTGGGTCTCCTCGATGATCTCGGCGGTCGCCGGTCCCACCCGTCCCAGCAGGGCCGAGGCGAACCGGGCCGACGGTGCCAGCAGTCGCGTGTCGGTCGGGAACACCGCACCGGGCAGGTCGAAGACCTGGGCACGGATGCGCTCGAAGTCCGGCCGCCGGAGCGTGATGACGGGGACGAACTGCCCCGCCGGTGCCGCCTCGACGTCGGCGACGATCTCCTCGGCCGCGATCCCGGTGGCCGCCGACAGCGCGGCGGCGAGCCCCGGCAGATCGGTGACCTGGGCCGTGTCGACACCGACGTTGACCACCTCGGTCGGCGCGAACAGCGGCGCGCCGGAGAAATCGGTGATGGCCGCCCGCTCGGGCAGGCTGCGGGCCAGCTCGAGACGCTGGCCCTCAGCCAGCTCCGGGTGCACCACGGTGGGCTCGGTGACGACCTGCCACTCCTCGTCGCCCTCCTCCAGGCGCAGGGTGGCGTCGTAGGTCCACTCGGGGGCGGCGGCGAGGTCCCAGGTGGCGGTCCAGTCGACGGTCGCGGTGCCGTCCTCGACGGTGACCTCGCCCAGCTCCGGCGTCAGGGTGGCGTCGGGCAGGTCCGTCGCCGTCTGCTCCAGCAGGGCGGTCGCCGCGTCGGGGTCGGTCGTCGCCCGGGCGGCCGCGTCGGTGTCGCCGTCCGCCCAGGCGCCCAGGAACGTCTCGGCCGCCGAGCGCACGTCGTCCTCGGAGCTGCCGGAGCAGGCGCCGAGGACGGAAACGGTCATCAGCATCGCTGTGGCGAGGGCCGGGCCTCGTCGGATCCGCACGCCGACAGCGTGTCACGCCGGTGCCGGAACCTCAGAACAGCACGCTGGCGTACTGCCCGACCTCCCGGAACCCGACGCGGCGGTAGGCACCGCGGGCGGGGCCGTTGAAGTCGTTGACGTAGAGGCTGACGACCGGCGCGATCGCGCTGCGGGCGTACTCGACGACCGCGGCCGTGCCGGCGGTGCCGATCCCCCGTCCCCGGTGGGACGGCGCCACCCACACCCCCTGCACCTGGCACGCGGCGCGGGACACCGCACCGATCTCCGCTTTGAAGAGCACCTCACCGCGCTCGATCCAGGCCAGGGACTGACCGGCGCGCACGAGCTCGGCGACGCGGGCCCGGTAGCCGGCGCCACCGTCCACGCGGAGCGGGCTGACGCCGACCTCCTCGGTGAACATGGCGACCGCCGCCGGCAGGAGCGTCTCCAGCTCGGACGGGCGCACCGGGCGGACCCGCGGCTCGGCGGCGACGGCCGGCGGCCCGTCGATGGCCATCAGCGGCTGGTTCGGCCGGTGGTCGCGGGCCGGGCCCCAGTGCGGGGCGAGCAGCTGCCACAGCGGGGCGACCGCGGCGGCGGGACCGACGATCGTCGAGCAGCGGCGGCCGGAGCGGCGGGCCCGCTCGGCGAAGGCGGCAGCGGCGGCCCGCTCGGCGCCCGGTGCCGTGAAGGGGATCAGGTTGGCGCCGGCCAGGCAGACCGCGTCGAGCTCGCGCCCTGCGCCGAAACCCCACAGCGGCGCGCCCAGGGAGGACGCCGCGGTGCCCGCCGCCTCGACGCGCCCGGCCAGCACGCAGGCGCCGATGGGGTCGGTGGCGAGCAACCTGTGGACGGCGGGCTCGTCCGCGTCGTCCAGGACGCGGGCGGCGGGCGCACGGAGCACGGTCGGGGTGGGGCGGTTCAGCTGACGCTGACCACGGGCGGTCCGGCGGGGACCCCCGCGTCGCCCTGCTCGGCCGCGATCCGCATGGCTTCTTCGATGAGGGTCTCGACGATCTGGGACTCCGGCACCGTCTTGATCACCTCGCCGCGCACGAAGATCTGTCCCTTGCCGTTGCCCGAGGCGACGCCGAGGTCGGCCTCGCGGGCCTCGCCGGGACCGTTGACGACGCAGCCCATGACCGCGACGCGCAGTGGCACCTCCATGCCCTCGAGGCCCGCGGTCACCTCGTCGGCCAGCTTGTAGACGTCCACCTGCGCCCGGCCGCACGAGGGGCAGCTGACGATCTCGAGGCCGCGCTGGCGGAGGTTCAGCGACTCCAGGATCTGGGTGCCGACCTTGACCTCCTCCACGGGCGGCGCGGAGAGGGAGACGCGGATGGTGTCGCCGATCCCGCGCGAGAGCAGGGCCCCGAAGGCGACGGCGGACTTGATCGTGCCCTGGAACGCCGGGCCGGCCTCGGTGACGCCGAGGTGGAGCGGGTAGTCGCACTGCTCCGCGAGCAGCTCGTAGGCGCGGACCATGATCACCGGGTCGTTGTGCTTGACCGAGATCTTGATGTCGCGGAAGTCGTGCTCCTCGAACAGCGAGCACTCCCAAAGCGCGGACTCCACCAGCGCCTCGGGCGTGGCCTTGCCGTACTTGGCCAGCAGCCGCTTGTCGAGCGACCCGGCGTTCACGCCGATGCGGATCGGGGTGCCCGCGGACTTCGCGGCCCGGGCGATCTCGCCCACCTTGTCGTCGAACTTCTTGATGTTGCCCGGGTTCACCCGGACGGCGGCGCAGCCGGCCTCGATCGCGGCGAAGACGTACCGCGGCTGGAAGTGGATGTCGGCGATGACCGGGATCTGCGACTTCTTGGCGATGATCGGCAGCGCCTCGGCGTCGTCGGTGTCGGGCACGGCGACCCGGACGATCTGGCACCCGGACGCGGTCAGCTCGGCGATCTGCTGCAGCGTCGCGTTGATGTCGGCGGTCTTCGTGGTGCACATCGACTGCACGCTGACCGGGAAGTCGCTGCCCACGCCCACGCCCCCGACGTCGAGCTGACGGGTCTTGCGGCGCGGAGCGAGGACGGGAGGGGGTGCAGCCGGCATGCCGAGACCGACGGGGATCGCCATGACAGCCAGTATCCCCTGATCAGCAGAACGCGCCGTCGACGTGGCTGTGAGCTGTACGGCGCCGCTAGCCCAGCGTGATCGGGTTGACGATGTCGGCGATGAAGAGCAGTGCCGACAGCGCCAGGAAGACGCCCGCTACCAGGTAGGCCACCGGCATCAGGCGCGCGATGTCGAAGGGGCCCGGGTCGGGGCGGCCGCGCAGCCGCGCCACCGTGGACCGGGCCTTCTCGTACAGCGCCCCGGCGACGTGCCCGCCGTCCAGCGGGTAGATCGGCAGCAGGTTGAACAGGAACAGCACCAGGTTGACGCTGGCCAGCATGCTGAGGAAGAAGCTCAGCTTCTCCATGCCGCTGAGCTGGGACGCCGGGAGGGCGAAGGCCTCGCCGGAGATCCGGCCGACGCCGACGACGCCGATGGGTCCGTTCTTGTCGCGCTCCTCGCCGAGGAACGCCGCCCGGAAGAGCTGCGGCACCCGCTGCGGGATCTCGATGAGGCGCTGGACCGAGTTCGACACGATCATGCCGAAGTAGCCGGGGAGCGCGCTCACGTCCTGCCGGGCGAGGGTGTCCACCGGGCTGACCCCGAGGTAGCCGGCCGTCGTCGTCTCGGCGCTGCCCGGCTCGACGAGCACCGTGTTCGGGATCGGGGTGACCGTCACCTCGCGCCGCTCGCCGTCCCGTTCGAGGGTGAGGTCCAGCGGCACCCCGGGACTGCTGCGGATGGTGTCCTGCACCGTCGTCCAGCTGTCGTAGGCCGTGGGGTCGACGGGTGCGCCGTCGATGGCGACGATCGTGTCGCCCGGGCGCAGGCCCGCCTCGGCCGCCGGGCTGCGCTGGGGCAGGGTGCAGCCGCTCTCACCGGCCTCGCAGGTCCGGCCCTCCGGGGTGATCGGGACGGAGCAGGCGTCGTCCTGACCCGCGGTCTCGGCTCCGGCCGGCAGGACGCAGGCCGGCACCGTGCTGATCTGCGTGCTGAGGACGGTGGTGCCCACGACGGTGAGGGTGATCGTGAAGAACACGACCGCCAGGACCAGGTTGTGGAACGGCCCGGCGAACATGACGATGACGCGCTGCCACCACGGCTTGGCGTAGAAGACGCGGCCCTCGTCCCCGGGCCGGACGTCGTTGAGCGCCTGACCGCGGACCTCGGCGATGAAGCTGCGCATCCGGGTGGCGCGCTTGCTCTCCCCCTCCTCGGCCGGCGGGATCATCCCGACGATGCGGATGTAGCCGCCGAGCGGGATCGCCTTGATGCCGTACTCGGTCTCGCCGCGATGGCGGGAGAAGATCGTGGGGCCGAAGCCGACCATGAACTGCGGCACGCGCATGCCGAAGCGGCGCGCCCAGTAGAAGTGGCCCAGCTCGTGGAAGCCGATCGAGAAGAGCAGGCCGATCGCGAAGGCGACGACGCCGAGGACGGTCAGCAGGATGCCGCTCAGTTCAGCCCCTCCGTCACGAGCTCCGCCCTATCACGCCCCTGGCGTGCTCGCGGGCCCACTTCTCCGCCGCCAGCACGTCCTCGACGCCGGTGGGGACGCCGAGGTCCGGCGCGTCGTCGAGGGTACGCGCGACGACGTCCACGATGCCCCGGAACGACAGGCGACCCGCCACGAACGCGGCGACCGCCTCCTCGTTGGAGGCGTTGTAGACCGCGGGGAGCACGCCGCCGGCCTCCCCGGCCGACCGTGCCAGCCGGACCGCCGGGAACGCGACCTCGTCCAGCGGCAGGAACTCCCAGGTGCTCGCCTCCGACCAGTCCAGGGCCGGCTGCACGTCCGGGAGCCGGTCGGGCCAGGCGAGGGCGAGCGCGATGGGGAGCCGCATGTCCGGGGGGCTGGCCTGGGCGATGGTCGCGCCGTCGGCGAAGGTCACCATCGAGTGCACGATCGACTGCGGGTGCACCACGACGTCGATCTCGGCGTACGGGACGTCGAAGAGCAGGTGCGCCTCGATGAGCTCCAGCCCCTTGTTGACCAGGGTCGCCGAATTGATCGTGACGACCGGACCCATGTTCCAGGTCGGGTGCGCGAGAGCGTCGGCCACCGAGACGCCGGCGAGCTCGTCGGCGGGCCGGCCGCGGAACGGGCCGCCGCTGGCGGTCAGGACCAGCCGCGCCACCTCGCCGCGGGCGCCTCCCCGCAGGCACTGCGCGAGAGCGGAGTGCTCGGAGTCCACGGGCACGAGCTGCCCCGGTGCGGCCGCCGCGGTGACCAGGTCGCCGCCGGCGATGAGCGACTCCTTGTTGGCCAGGGCGACGGTGCGGCCGGCCGCGAGGGCCGACAGGGTGGGACGCAGGCCGATGGAGCCGGTGATCCCGTTGAGGACGACGTCGGCGGGGCGGGCCGCGAGCTCCTCGGCCGCCCGCGGCCCGGCCAGGATCTCCGGCAGGGAGTACTCGCCCTTGGCCCAGCCGCGCTGGGAGGCGGCGGCGTAGAACGCCAACTGCAGGTCCTGCGCGGCAGTGGCCCGGGCGACCGCGACCGTGCGCACCCCGAGGGCCAGCGCCTGCTCGGCCAGCAGGGCGACGTCTCCTCCACCGGCGGCGAGCCCGGTGACCCGCAACCGCTCCGGGTTCTGCTGCGCGACGGCGATCGCCTGCCGGCCGATGGACCCGGTCGAGCCGAGCAGGGTGACCTCACGGGGGGAACTCACGATGACTCCGGTTCCCTCCCGCGGGCAGCTGCGCTCCTCGCTCCGTGGTCCGGACCGCCTCCGCGGTCGGTCCGCTCCTCGCTCGTTCCTCGCTGCGATGCTCCCTCCCTGTCGGCGGCCGCCTCGCTGCGATGCTCACGTCCCTGTCCGCTCACGCCCGCATCCTCCCCGAACACGCCAGATGCCGGCGCGGCGCCACCTCACGAGGTGGTGCGGCCGTCGTCCTGCCAGAATGCAGCGCGTGAGCGATACGCAGCGGGTCAACCAGCCGGGACGCGAGGAGGGGCTCGTCCGCGTCGGCGAGCACCCGGTCGAGCACGAGCGTCCCGAGGAGTGGGGCTGGCACGGCGAGATGGGCAAGTGGGGACGCCGCCTGGCCATCATCCCCATCCTCTTCACGGCGGCCTACCTCGTGGGCAACCACGAGGGCCGCATGGAGGACATCTGGCTCATCGGCACCGTCGCCCTGATGATCCTGATCCTCGTGTGGGACCGGTTCCGGCGGAAGAACGCCTGGCGCAGTCACTGACCGTCAAGAGACGGTGGTGCCGATCGCCGATCCGATCAGGTAGGTGATCCCCGCGGCGGCCGCCCCGAACAGGAGCTGGCGCAGCCCCGCGTACCACCACGGGCGCGGCGTGAAGCGGGACGACAGCGCGCCGGCGACCACCAGCCCGAGGCCGCCGCACAGCAGCGCCGCCCAGAGCGCCGAGAAGCCCAGCAGGTAGGGCAGCAGCGGCACGAGCGCGCCGGTCCCGAAGGTCAGGAACGACGACACCGCGGCGACCCGCGGTGAGGGCTTGTCCTCCGGGTTGAGACCCAGCTCGGCGACGACGTGCAGCCGCAGCGCGGTCTCCGGGTTCTGCGACAGCTGGACGGCGACGTCCCTGGCCAGGTCCTCCTCGACCCCCCGCACGCGCAACATCTGCACGAGTTCCGCCAGCTCACCCTCGGGGTTGCGCTCGAGCTCGGCCCGTTCCTTCGCCACCTCGAGGTCGAGCTGCTCGTTCTGCGTCTTCACCGACGTGTACTCACCGAGGGCCATCGAGATGGCGCCCGCCACCAGGCTGGCGACGCCGGCGAGCACGATGGCGCGCGGCGCCGCGCCGCCTCCGCCGACACCGGCGACGAGCGCGGTGTTCGTGACCAGGCCGTCCATCGCCCCGAACACGGCGGCGCGCAGCCACCCACCGGAGACGTCGGCGTGGGAGTGCTCGTGCGCCTCGGCGTCCGCAGGAGCCGGATTCACTCGTCGCCCTCGGCGCCCAGCTCCATCGTCGGCTCGGCCGTCGGGGTGGGCACGGCCACGCTCGGGACGCTGATGCTGTCGGCCGCCGCGAGCTGGCCGCAGGCGCCGTCGATGTCCTGGCCGCGGGTGTCGCGCACCGTCGTCGCCACGCCGGCCGCCCGAAGCCGCGCGACGAACTCCCGCTGTGCCGGCAGTGGGCTGGCGTCCCACGGACTGCCCGGGGTGGGGTTCAGCGGGATCAGGTTCACGTGCGCGAGCCGGCCGGCGAGCAGCTTGCCGAGCAGGTCCGCCCGGAACGGCTGGTCGTTGACGTCCCGGATCAGCGCGTACTCGACCGAGTAGCGGCGGCCGGTCTTCTTCGCGTAGGCGTCGGCGGCGTCGACGACCTCGCCCACCTTCCAGCGGGTGTTGATCGGCACCAGGGTGTCGCGCAGCTCGTCGTCCGGTGCGTGCAGGCTGACCGCCAGCGTGACGTTGCGCCCCTCCTCGGTGAGCCGGCGGATCGCCGGCACCAGCCCGACCGTCGAGACCGTGACCGAGCGCTGCGAGAGCCCGAGCCCGTGCGGGGCCGGGGTGAGCAGCGCGTCGAGGGTCTTGCGGACCCGCGCGTAGTTGGCGAGCGGCTCCCCCATCCCCATGAAGACGACGTTCGACAGCCGCCCCGGGCCGCCCTCGATCTCGCCGTCGGCCATCGCCGCCGCGGCCGCGACCGCCTGGCCGATGATCTCCGCGGCCGACAGGTTGCGGGTCAGTCCCTGCTGGCCGGTGGCGCAGAACGGGCAGGCCATGCCGCAGCCGGCCTGGCTGGAGATGCAGACCGTGGCCCGGTCCGGGTAGCGCATGAGCACGCTCTCTACGAGCGCCCCGTCGTGCAGCCGCCACAGCGTCTTGCGGGTGCGCCCGTTGTCGGCCGTCTGGTGACGGACGACGGTCAGCAGCCCCGGCAGCAGCGCCTCGGTGAGCTCCTCGCGGGTGGCCGCGGGCAGGTCGGTCATCTTCGCCGGGTCGGTGACGCCGCGGTAGAAGTGCCGGGCGAGCTGGTCGGCGCGGAAGGGCGGGTGCCCGAGCTCGGCGACCGCCGCACGGGCCTCCTCGCGGGTGAGGTCGGCGAGGTGGCGCCGGGGCATCCCCCGGCGAGGGGCGTCGAAGACGAGCGGGAGGGCAGTCATGGCGCCGCCCATGGTCCCACTAGCGTCCTCGGGGTGACGGACGGCGAGACGGACCTCACCCCGCCGGAGGCCGTCCTCGACACGGTGGGGGTGGGGCCGTGGACCGGTCCGTGGCCGGCGGACCCCCGCTACGACCCCGAGCTGCTCGAGCACGGTGACCGGCGCAACGTCGTCGACTGCTACCGCTACTGGACCGTGGCGGCGATCGTCGCCGACCTCGACCGGCGCCGGCATCCCTTCCACGTCGCCATCGAGAACTGGCGGCACGACCTCAACATCGGGACCGTCGTCCGGACGGCGAACGCCTTCCTCGCCGAGGCCGTGCACATCGTCGGGAAGAAGCGCTGGAACCGCCGCGGCGCGATGGTGACCGACCGCTACCAGCACGTCCGTCACCACGCCGACGTGGGGGAGCTCGTGGCCTGGGCCCGGGACGCCGGTCTGCCGTTGCTGGCGATCGACAACCTGCCGGGGGCCCGGCCGCTCGAGACGGCCGGGCTCCCGAGGGCCTGCGTGCTGCTGTTCGGCCAGGAGGGCAGCGGGCTGTCGGAGGAGGCGCGGGCCGCGGCCGACGGGGTGCTCTCGATCGCCCAGTACGGCTCCACGCGGTCGATCAACGCCGGGGTGGCCGCCGGCATCGCGATGCATGCCTGGATCAGGCAGCACGGGGAGCCCCCGGCCGACTGTTGAGTTGCCGTCGCCGACACGCGCCGACACGCCGGCGGCGGCGACGACAACCCATCACTCGGCGAGGGGACGGCGGCGGCTTCGCGATCGTGCTGGCCCACGAGTGCTGACTCGTCGGTGACCGGGGCCTCGCCCGCTCAGTTCCCGGGCTGCGCGGCGGCCCGCCGCGCGTCAGGCTCTGCGCATGAGCCGGCTCCAGGACGTCGACCTCTCGGTCAGCCTGTCGAAGAAGGACGCGAAACTGCAGCTGAAGGCAGCCCAGGAGCGCCTGGTGCACCTGCGCCTGCTTCTGGGCGGCCAGATCGGCCCCGGAGAGCTCGGGCCGCCGCTGCTCGTGCTGTTCGAGGGGTGGGACGCCTCCGGCAAGGGCGGTGCGATCCAGCGCCTGGTCGGCGAGCTGGACCCCCGGCACGTGCGGGTGGCGCAGTTCGCCGCGCCCACCCACGACGAGAAGCGGCACCACTTCCTCTGGCGGTTCTGGCCGGTGCTCCCGGGCTGGGGCGGCATGGCCGTGCTCGACCGCACCTGGTACGGCCGCGTGCTCGTCGAGCGGGTGGAGGGTTTCGCCGAGGAGCACCAGTGGCAGCGCGCGTACCAGGAGATCGTCGATCTGGAGACGACGCTCGCCGCCGAGGGCACGGTCCTGGTCAAGTTCTGGATGCACCTGTCCCCCGAGGAGCAGCTCCGCCGGTTCGAGTCGCGCCAGGGGAACCCGTACAAGGCCTGGAAGCTGACCGAGGAGGACTGGCGCAACCGGGAGAAGCGGCCGGCCTACGAAGCCGCCGTCGAGGACATGCTCGAGCGCACCGACCACCCCGCCGGGCCCTGGCACGTGATCGCCGGCGAGGACAAGCGCTGGGCGCGGGTGGCCGTCGTCCGGACGGTCAACGAGGCGATCGAGTCCGCCCTGAAGACCCGCGGGATCGATCCGGATCCGCCCCTGGCCTGACGGGCCCGGGTGACCCCTCGTCGAGCCAGTCGATGCGGCCACCGTGCGGGGCGGTTCGCGCGACCGGCCGCCCGTCGATCGACAGCACGAAGTACGGACCCCACCCGCCGCGGAACTGTCTTCCCGTTCCCGGCACCATCCCGGCCCCCTCCTGGGCGACCCAGCGCACCGGCAGGCCGCGCACCTGCTCGACGAACGCCGTCCGGCGGTCCTCCGGCACGTACGGCAGCACGGCCGTGTGCAGGACGACGGGGGTGGCGCCGGCCGGCACGAGCGCGAGCGCGGCGGGCAGCCGCTCGACGAGGTCCCCGGCCAGGAGCACGGGCGGGTCGAGTGCGGCGACGGCGGCCGCCGCGTCGAGGCGCTGCAGCCGCTCGCTCTCGACCGGCCCCGGCCAGACGAGGGCGCGCAGCCACGCGCGGTCGTCGGGATCGGTGACGTCGAGCGGGTTCAGGTCGATCCCGATGCGGGCGACGACCTGCGGCAGACCGCTGGGCAGCGGAACCGGCCCGCTCGTGGTGCACCGGAGGTGGACGTCCTGCCGGGGGCCGACCGGCCGGCCGTCGTACTCGTAGCTGTAGCGGTCCGGGTACAGGCAGAGGCCCGCGGAGGTGCCGACCTCGACGAGGGCGAGCGACCCGCCGATCGTGGCCAGAGCAGGGAGGAGCGCCGCGCAGCGGGCCGGCTCGTTCGTCTGCGTGGCCCGGGCACGCATGGTCGCGTCGAGGCGCTGGGAGTCCGACAGCACCCGCTCGTGCAGCGCGGCGCCGTCCGCCGGGACACCACCCAGGAAGCGCAGCGCGGCGAACAGCAGGGTGGGTTGGCGTCGTCCCGGCGGGAGTCCGGCCAGGAAGCGCAGGACGTCGCGGTCGCCGGCCACCGCGGCGGCCAGCCCGGAGTACACCGGCGACTCGACCGCGGCCTCCGAGACGAACGCGCGGTAGCCCTGCGCGAGACGCTCGAGCTCCTGATCGGTCACCCCGTCATCGTGCAGCAGGATCACCCCGTGCCCGACGACCTCCTCCTGCACCTGATCGAGCCCGCCGGATGGCGGCGGGCGTTGACCGAGGGCGCGGTCCGCCCGCCGTCGCTGGGTTCGGCCGGGTTCGTCCACCTATCGGCACCCGACCAGGTGCACCTGCCGGCGCAGGCCCTCTTCCCCGGCCGCCGCGACCTCGTCCTGCTGGTCGTCGATCCCGGCCGGCTGACTTCTCGGTCCCGTACCGGGTCTTGTCCCGAGCCTGCGAAGGGTGAGGAGGACGGGGTCCTTTCCCTGTTCGGACCGCTGCCGGTGAGCGCCGTGGTGGCGGTCGTCCCCTACCGGCCGCCCACGCCGTTCGTGCTGCCAGCCCCCGGCGACGCGCTCGGCCGGACGCTGGCCCTCCTCATGTCGTTGCCGCTGCGTCGGGCGGTCGGGGTGGGCGACGTCCCCGGCGGCGTGGCGGTCCTCGACCCCGACTTCCCGCACTCCCGCGACAACAACAGGCTGGTGCTGACCGAGCCGGTCGACGCCGCCACGATCGAGGCCGCGGCGGACGAGGTCGGCGGGAACGCGGGGTGGCGGCACCAGACCGCCACGCTGCTGTGGCCGGACGCCGCCGGCACCGCCGCGGAGCTGGCGGCGCGGGGGTGGACGACCGAGGAGCTGGTGCTGATGGCTCGCCCGGCCGGTCCGGTCGACGGCGGAACACGCGCCGAGGTGGTCGACCAGCGCGAGGTGCACGACTTCTGGGCGCAGTCGTGGCGGAAGCAGCTGGCCGGCGAGCGGCAGCGGGACGACATGGTGGCGCAGCTCGTCGGCCGCGAACACCTCAACGACCGGGTCGTCGCCGTCACCGACGTGGTGGTCCGGGAGGACGGCCGGGTGGTCGCCTCGGGTCAGCTCCGGGTCGACGGCGCGACCGCGGCGGTGGACTCGGTGCTCACCGAACCGGCCGCACGGGGCCGCGGGCACGCCGACGCCGTCCTCGCCCGGGCGCTGGATCTGGCGGTGGAGGCGGGGTGCGACCTCGTCGTCCTCGAGGCCGCGGCCGACGACTGGCCGCAGCACTGGTACGCCCGGCGAGGGTTCGAGGCGGTCGGCTCGGCCTGGCAGGCCGACCGGCCGGCCTAGACGGGCGCGAGGAGCGAGAGCAGCAGGTAGGAGACCGCCGCCGCCGGGAGGAGCGAGTCGAGGCGGTCCATGATCCCGCCGTGCCCCGGCAGCAGGCTGCCCATGTCCTTGATGCCGAGATCGCGCTTGATGAGCGACTCCCCCAGGTCGCCGATCGTCGCGGTGACGGCGATGGCCGCGCCGAAGACGAGGCCGCCCCACGGCGGGCCGTCCAGGCCCAGCAGGAAGAAGGGGCTGGCCACGAGCATGCAGGCCAGCACCGAGCCGACCATGCCCTCCCAGGACTTCTTCGGACTGATGGACGGCGCCATGGGGTGCTTGCCGAACAGCACCCCCGCGGCGTAGCCACCCACGTCGCTGGCGACCACCGTCGCGATGAAGACCAGCACGCGCGTGGCGCCGTCCTCGGGGACGAGCAGCAGGACGGCGAACCCGGCGAGCAGCGGGACGTACAGGGCGACGAGGACGCCGGAGGCGGCGTCGTCGAGGTAGCCCTCCGGCCCGTCGGCCAGCCGCCACAGGAGGACGGCGAGCGCGGTGATCAGGAAGCCGACGACGAGGCCCGTGGGTCCCCGCGTCCAGGCCAGGGCCTCCATGGCCACCGTGCCCACGAGCAGCGGGATCAGGGGCGGGCGGAAGCGGCCGGCCCTGAGCGCGCCGGTGAGCTCCACGACGGCGACGAGGATCGCCGCCACCAGGACGGCGAGGAAGGCGGGGCGCCAGACGACCAGCGACGCCACGATGACGGCGACCAGGCCGACGCCGACGCCGATGGCAGCGGGCAGGTTGCGTCCGGCGCGGCCGGGAGTCTGCTCCGTCACGGGTAGTCCGCTGTCCGGGGTCGCCATGACCGTCGACGTCGGGGTGTCGTCACCGACCACCGGCGGCGCCACGACGGGCTGCGGCGCCGAGGGCGGCGCCGGCCGGGTGCCGCGGATCGGCACGGGCCCGGTGTCGTCGCCGTCGGCTGCGGACCGCCCGGGAGCCTGGGCCAGGCGCCCGCCGAGCGGCGGCACCGGGCCGGTCCCCCGATCGGCAGATCGGGGGCGGTCGGCGGCGGGAGGAGGCGTCATGGTCGGGGACGGGCCGTCGGAGGTCAGACCTCGAGCAGCTCGGTCTCCTTGTTCTTCATGGCCTCGTCGATGCCGTGCACGTGCTGCTCGGTCAGGTGGTCGAGCTCCTTCTCCGCGCGACGCACGTCGTCCTCGCCGGCCTCGCCGTCCTTCGCGATGCGGTCCAGCTCTTCCTTGGCCCGGCGGCGGATGTTGCGGATGGCGATCTTGGCGTCCTCGCCCTTGGCGCGGGCGACCTTCACCAGGTCGCGCCGGCGCTCCTCGGTGAGCTGGGGGAACACCACCCGCAGGACCTGGCCGTCGTTCGTGGGGTTCACGCCGAGGTCGCTGTCCCGGATGGCCTTCTCGATGGCCGACAGCTGGGTCTGGTCGTAGGCCTTGATGACCGCCATGCGCGCCTCGGGCACGGTGATGGAGGCCATCTGCGGGACGGGCGTGGGCGCGCCGTAGTAGTCCACGAGGATCTTGTTGAACATCGAGGGGGCGGCCCGCCCGGTGCGCACCGACCCGAGGTCCTCGCGAGCGACCGACAGGGCCTTGTCCATCCGCTCCTCGGCATCGAGCAGGGTGTCGTCGATCACGGGTCTTCCCTCCATCGGCGGCGGACGTCCGCGTCCGCCGTCATCGTCTTCTCGCTGTCTCCGTCCGGCCGCTCAGGACGGCTGGCTGATCAGCGTCCCGATCCTCTCACCTGCGGTCGCCCGCGCGATGTTGCCGTCGCGCAGGAGGTTGAACACCACGATCGGCATCTGGTTGTCCATGCAGAGGCTGATCGCGGTCGCGTCGGCCACCTTGAGCTGCTTGGCGAGCACCGTCGCGTAGTCCAGGTCGTCGTACATGACGGCGTCGGGGTTGGTGCGGGGGTCGTCGTCGTAGACGCCGTCCACGCCGTTCTTCCCCATCAGCAGCACCTGGCACTCGATCTCCAGGGCGCGCTGGGCGGCGACGGTGTCGGTCGAGAAGTAGGGCATGCCGGCACCGGCGCCGAAGATGACCAGCCGGCCCTTCTCCAGGTGCCGGATGGCCTTGCGCGGGATGTACGGCTCGGCGACCTGGCCCATGGTGATCGCCGACTGCACGCGGGTCTCGAGCCCCGCCTTCTCGCAGAAGTCCTGGAGGGCCAGGCAGTTCATGACCGTGCCGAGCATGCCCATGTAGTCGGCCTTGGTGCGGTCCATGCCGGCCTGGGAGAGTTCGGCACCCCGGAAGAAGTTGCCACCGCCCATGACGACGGCGATCTGCGTGCCCTTGGCGGCGACCTCGGCGAGCTGCTCGGCGATCACCATGGGCCAGGTCGCCGAGCCGTACATCCCGCGCAAGGCCATCCGGCACCTGGAGAAGGGCCGGCTGGTCATCTTCGGCGCCGGTGCCGGCATGCCCTACTTCTCGACCGACACCGTCGCCGCCCAGCGCGCCCTGGAGATCGAGTGCCAGGTGCTGCTGATGGGGAAGAACGGCGTGGACGGCGTCTACGACGACGACCCCCGCACCAACCCCGACGCCGTCATGTACGACGACCTGGACTACGCGACGGTGCTCGCCAAGCAGCTCAAGGTGGCCGACGCGACCGCGATCAGCCTCTGCATGGACAACCAGATGCCGATCGTGGTGTTCAACCTCCTGCGCGACGGCAACATCGCGCGGGCGACCGCAGGTGAGAGGATCGGGACGCTGATCAGCCAGCCGTCCTGAGCGGCCGGACGGAGACAGCGAGAAGACGATGACGGCGGACGCGGACGTCCGCCGCCGATGGAGGGAAGACCCGTGATCGACGACACCCTGCTCGATGCCGAGGAGCGGATGGACAAGGCCCTGTCGGTCGCTCGCGAGGACCTCGGGTCGGTGCGCACCGGGCGGGCCGCCCCCTCGATGTTCAACAAGATCCTCGTGGACTACTACGGCGCGCCCACGCCCGTCCCGCAGATGGCCTCCATCACCGTGCCCGAGGCGCGCATGGCGGTCATCAAGGCCTACGACCAGACCCAGCTGTCGGCCATCGAGAAGGCCATCCGGGACAGCGACCTCGGCGTGAACCCCACGAACGACGGCCAGGTCCTGCGGGTGGTGTTCCCCCAGCTCACCGAGGAGCGCCGGCGCGACCTGGTGAAGGTCGCCCGCGCCAAGGGCGAGGACGCCAAGATCGCCATCCGCAACATCCGCCGCCGGGCCAAGGAAGAGCTGGACCGCATCGCGAAGGACGGCGAGGCCGGCGAGGACGACGTGCGTCGCGCGGAGAAGGAGCTCGACCACCTGACCGAGCAGCACGTGCACGGCATCGACGAGGCCATGAAGAACAAGGAGACCGAGCTGCTCGAGGTCTGACCTCCGACGGCCCGTCCCCGACCATGACGCCTCCTCCCGCCGCCGACCGCCCCCGATCTGCCGATCGGGGGACCGGCCCGGTGCCGCCGCTCGGCGGGCGCCTGGCCCAGGCTCCCGGGCGGTCCGCAGCCGACGGCGACGACACCGGGCCCGTGCCGATCCGCGGCACCCGGCCGGCGCCGCCCTCGGCGCCGCAGCCCGTCGTGGCGCCGCCGGTGGTCGGTGACGACACCCCGACGTCGACGGTCATGGCGACCCCGGACAGCGGACTACCCGTGACGGAGCAGACTCCCGGCCGCGCCGGACGCAACCTGCCCGCTGCCATCGGCGTCGGCGTCGGCCTGGTCGCCGTCATCGTGGCGTCGCTGGTCGTCTGGCGCCCCGCCTTCCTCGCCGTCCTGGTGGCGGCGATCCTCGTCGCCGTCGTGGAGCTCACCGGCGCGCTCAGGGCCGGCCGCTTCCGCCCGCCCCTGATCCCGCTGCTCGTGGGCACGGTGGCCATGGAGGCCCTGGCCTGGACGCGGGGACCCACGGGCCTCGTCGTCGGCTTCCTGATCACCGCGCTCGCCGTCCTCCTGTGGCGGCTGGCCGACGGGCCGGAGGGCTACCTCGACGACGCCGCCTCCGGCGTCCTCGTCGCCCTGTACGTCCCGCTGCTCGCCGGGTTCGCCGTCCTGCTGCTCGTCCCCGAGGACGGCGCCACGCGCGTGCTGGTCTTCATCGCGACGGTGGTCGCCAGCGACGTGGGTGGCTACGCCGCGGGGGTGCTGTTCGGCAAGCACCCCATGGCGCCGTCCATCAGTCCGAAGAAGTCCTGGGAGGGCATGGTCGGCTCGGTGCTGGCCTGCATGCTCGTGGCCAGCCCCTTCTTCCTGCTGGGCCTGGACGGCCCGCCGTGGGGCGGCCTCGTCTTCGGCGCGGCCATCGCCGTCACCGCGACGATCGGCGACCTGGGGGAGTCGCTCATCAAGCGCGATCTCGGCATCAAGGACATGGGCAGCCTGCTGCCGGGGCACGGCGGGATCATGGACCGCCTCGACTCGCTCCTCCCGGCGGCGGCGGTCTCCTACCTGCTGCTCTCGCTCCTCGCGCCCGTCTAGGCCGGCCGGTCGGCCTGCCAGGCCGAGCCGACCGCCTCGAACCCTCGCCGGGCGTACCAGTGCTGCGGCCAGTCGTCGGCCGCGGCCTCGAGGACGACGAGGTCGCACCCCGCCTCCACCGCCAGATCCAGCGCCCGGGCGAGGACGGCGTCGGCGTGCCCGCGGCCCCGTGCGGCCGGTTCGGTGAGCACCGAGTCCACCGCCGCGGTCGCGCCGTCGACCCGGAGCTGACCCGAGGCGACCACCCGGCCGTCCTCCCGGACCACCACGTCGGTGACGGCGACGACCCGGTCGTTGAGGTGTTCGCGGCCGACGAGCTGCGCCACCATGTCGTCCCGCTGCCGCTCGCCGGCCAGCTGCTTCCGCCACGACTGCGCCCAGAAGTCGTGCACCTCGCGCTGGTCGACCACCTCGGCGCGTGTTCCGCCGTCGACCGGACCGGCCGGGCGAGCCATCAGCACCAGCTCCTCGGTCGTCCACCCCCGCGCCGCCAGCTCCGCGGCGGTGCCGGCGGCGTCCGGCCACAGCAGCGTGGCGGTCTGGTGCCGCCACCCCGCGTTCCCGCCGACCTCGTCCGCCGCGGCCTCGATCGTGGCGGCGTCGACCGGCTCGGTCAGCACCAGCCTGTTGTTGTCGCGGGAGTGCGGGAAGTCGGGGTCGAGGACCGCCACGCCGCCGGGGACGTCGCCCACCCCGACCGCCCGACGCAGCGGCAACGACATGAGGAGGGCCAGCGTCCGGCCGAGCGCGTCGCCGGGGGCTGGCAGCACGAACGGCGTGGGCGGCCGGTAGGGGACGACCGCCACCACGGCGCTCACCGGCAGCGGTCCGAACAGGGAAAGGACCCCGTCCTCCTCACCCTTCGCAGGCTCGGGACAAGACCCGGTACGGGACCGAGAAGTCAGCCGGCCGGGATCGACGACCAGCAGGACGAGGTCGCGGCGGCCGGGGAAGAGGGCCTGCGCCGGCAGGTGCACCTGGTCGGGTGCCGATAGGTGGACGAACCCGGCCGAACCCAGCGACGGCGGGCGGACCGCGCCCTCGGTCAACGCCCGCCGCCATCCGGCGGGCTCGATCAGGTGCAGGAGGAGGTCGTCGGGCACGGGGTGATCCTGCTGCACGATGACGGGGTGACCGATCAGGAGCTCGAGCGTCTCGCGCAGGGCTACCGCGCGTTCGTCTCGGAGGCCGCGGTCGAGTCGCCGGTGTACTCCGGGCTGGCCGCCGCGGTGGCCGGCGACCGCGACGTCCTGCGCTTCCTGGCCGGACTCCCGCCGGGACGACGCCAACCCACCCTGCTGTTCGCCGCGCTGCGCTTCCTGGGTGGTGTCCCGGCGGACGGCGCCGCGCTGCACGAGCGGGTGCTGTCGGACTCCCAGCGCCTCGACGCGACCATGCGTGCCCGGGCCACGCAGACGAACGAGCCGGCCCGCTGCGCGGCGCTCCTCCCTGCTCTGGCCACGATCGGCGGGTCGCTCGCCCTCGTCGAGGTCGGCACCTCCGCGGGCCTCTGCCTGTACCCGGACCGCTACAGCTACGAGTACGACGGCCGGCCGGTCGGCCCCCGGCAGGACGTCCACCTCCGGTGCACCACGAGCGGGCCGGTTCCGCTGCCCAGCGGTCTGCCGCAGGTCGTCGCCCGCATCGGGATCGACCTGAACCCGCTCGACGTCACCGATCCCGACGACCGCGCGTGGCTGCGCGCCCTCGTCTGGCCGGGGCCGGTCGAGAGCGAGCGGCTGCAGCGCCTCGACGCGGCGGCCGCCGTCGCCGCACTCGACCCGCCCGTGCTCCTGGCCGGGGACCTCGTCGAGCGGCTGCCCGCCGCGCTCGCGCTCGTGCCGGCCGGCGCCACCCCCGTCGTCCTGCACACGGCCGTGCTGCCGTACGTGCCGGAGGACCGCCGGACGGCGTTCGTCGAGCAGGTGCGCGGCCTGCCGGTGCGCTGGGTCGCCCAGGAGGGGGCCGGGATGGTGCCGGGAACGGGAAGACAGTTCCGCGGCGGGTGGGGTCCGTACTTCGTGCTGTCGATCGACGGGCGGCCGGTCGCGCGAACCGCCCCGCACGGTGGCCGCATCGACTGGCTCGACGAGGGGTCACCCGGGCCCGTCAGGCCAGGGGCGGATCCGGATCGATCCCGCGGGTCTTCAGGGCGGACTCGATCGCCTCGTTGACCGTCCGGACGACGGCCACCCGCGCCCAGCGCTTGTCCTCGCCGGCGATCACGTGCCAGGGCCCGGCGGGGTGGTCGGTGCGCTCGAGCATGTCCTCGACGGCGGCTTCGTAGGCCGGCCGCTTCTCCCGGTTGCGCCAGTCCTCCTCGGTCAGCTTCCAGGCCTTGTACGGGTTCCCCTGGCGCGACTCGAACCGGCGGAGCTGCTCCTCGGGGGACAGGTGCATCCAGAACTTGACCAGGACCGTGCCCTCGGCGGCGAGCGTCGTCTCCAGATCGACGATCTCCTGGTACGCGCGCTGCCACTGGTGCTCCTCGGCGAAACCCTCCACCCGCTCGACGAGCACGCGGCCGTACCAGGTGCGGTCGAGCACGGCCATGCCGCCCCAGCCCGGGAGCACCGGCCAGAACCGCCAGAGGAAGTGGTGCCGCTTCTCGTCGTGGGTGGGCGCGGCGAACTGCGCCACCCGCACGTGCCGGGGGTCCAGCTCGCCGACCAGGCGCTGGATCGCACCGCCCTTGCCGGAGGCGTCCCACCCCTCGAACAGCACGAGCAGCGGCGGCCCGAGCTCTCCGGGGCCGATCTGGCCGCCCAGAAGCAGGCGCAGGTGCACCAGGCGCTCCTGGGCTGCCTTCAGCTGCAGTTTCGCGTCCTTCTTCGACAGGCTGACCGAGAGGTCGACGTCCTGGAGCCGGCTCATGCGCAGAGCCTGACGCGCGGCGGGCCGCCGCGCAGCCCGGGAACTGAGCGGGCGAGGCCCCGGTCACCGACGAGTCAGCACTCGTGGGCCAGCACGATCGCGAAGCCGCCGCCGTCCCCTCGCCGAGTGATGGGTTGTCGTCGCCGCCGCCGGCGTGTCGGCGCGTGTCGGCGACGGCAACTCAACAGTCGGCCGGGGGCTCCCCGTGCTGCCTGATCCAGGCATGCATCGCGATGCCGGCGGCCACCCCGGCGTTGATCGACCGCGTGGAGCCGTACTGGGCGATCGAGAGCACCCCGTCGGCCGCGGCCCGCGCCTCCTCCGACAGCCCGCTGCCCTCCTGGCCGAACAGCAGCACGCAGGCCCTCGGGAGCCCGGCCGTCTCGAGCGGCCGGGCCCCCGGCAGGTTGTCGATCGCCAGCAACGGCAGACCGGCGTCCCGGGCCCAGGCCACGAGCTCCCCCACGTCGGCGTGGTGACGGACGTGCTGGTAGCGGTCGGTCACCATCGCGCCGCGGCGGTTCCAGCGCTTCTTCCCGACGATGTGCACGGCCTCGGCGAGGAAGGCGTTCGCCGTCCGGACGACGGTCCCGATGTTGAGGTCGTGCCGCCAGTTCTCGATGGCGACGTGGAAGGGATGCCGGCGCCGGTCGAGGTCGGCGACGATCGCCGCCACGGTCCAGTAGCGGTAGCAGTCGACGACGTTGCGCCGGTCACCGTGCTCGAGCAGCTCGGGGTCGTAGCGGGGGTCCGCCGGCCACGGACCGGTCCACGGCCCCACCCCCACCGTGTCGAGGACGGCCTCCGGCGGGGTGAGGTCCGTCTCGCCGTCCGTCACCCCGAGGACGCTAGTGGGACCATGGGCGGCGCCATGACTGCCCTCCCGCTCGTCTTCGACGCCCCTCGCCGGGGGATGCCCCGGCGCCACCTCGCCGACCTCACCCGCGAGGAGGCCCGTGCGGCGGTCGCCGAGCTCGGGCACCCGCCCTTCCGCGCCGACCAGCTCGCCCGGCACTTCTACCGCGGCGTCACCGACCCGGCGAAGATGACCGACCTGCCCGCGGCCACCCGCGAGGAGCTCACCGAGGCGCTGCTGCCGGGGCTGCTGACCGTCGTCCGTCACCAGACGGCCGACAACGGGCGCACCCGCAAGACGCTGTGGCGGCTGCACGACGGGGCGCTCGTAGAGAGCGTGCTCATGCGCTACCCGGACCGGGCCACGGTCTGCATCTCCAGCCAGGCCGGCTGCGGCATGGCCTGCCCGTTCTGCGCCACCGGCCAGCAGGGACTGACCCGCAACCTGTCGGCCGCGGAGATCATCGGCCAGGCGGTCGCGGCCGCGGCGGCGATGGCCGACGGCGAGATCGAGGGCGGCCCGGGGCGGCTGTCGAACGTCGTCTTCATGGGGATGGGGGAGCCGCTCGCCAACTACGCGCGGGTCCGCAAGACCCTCGACGCGCTGCTCACCCCGGCCCCGCACGGGCTCGGGCTCTCGCAGCGCTCGGTCACGGTCTCGACGGTCGGGCTGGTGCCGGCGATCCGCCGGCTCACCGAGGAGGGGCGCAACGTCACGCTGGCGGTCAGCCTGCACGCACCGGACGACGAGCTGCGCGACACCCTGGTGCCGATCAACACCCGCTGGAAGGTGGGCGAGGTCGTCGACGCCGCCGACGCCTACGCGAAGAAGACCGGCCGCCGCTACTCGGTCGAGTACGCGCTGATCCGGGACGTCAACGACCAGCCGTTCCGGGCGGACCTGCTCGGCAAGCTGCTCGCCGGCCGGCTCGCGCACGTGAACCTGATCCCGCTGAACCCCACCCCGGGCAGTCCGTGGGACGCCAGCCCACTGCCGGCACAGCGGGAGTTCGTCGCGCGGCTTCGGGCGGCCGGCGTGGCGACGACGGTGCGCGACACCCGCGGCCAGGACATCGACGGCGCCTGCGGCCAGCTCGCGGCGGCCGACAGCATCAGCGTCCCGAGCGTGGCCGTGCCCACCCCGACGGCCGAGCCGACGATGGAGCTGGGCGCCGAGGGCGACGAGTGAATCCGGCTCCTGCGGACGCCGAGGCGCACGAGCACTCCCACGCCGACGTCTCCGGTGGGTGGCTGCGCGCCGCCGTGTTCGGGGCGATGGACGGCCTGGTCACGAACACCGCGCTCGTCGCCGGTGTCGGCGGAGGCGGCGCGGCGCCGCGCGCCATCGTGCTCGCCGGCGTCGCCAGCCTGGTGGCGGGCGCCATCTCGATGGCCCTCGGTGAGTACACGTCGGTGAAGACGCAGAACGAGCAGCTCGACCTCGAGGTGGCGAAGGAACGGGCCGAGCTCGAGCGCAACCCCGAGGGTGAGCTGGCGGAACTCGTGCAGATGTTGCGCGTGCGGGGGGTCGAGGAGGACCTGGCCAGGGACGTCGCCGTCCAGCTGTCGCAGAACCCGGAGACCGCGCTGCGGCTGCACGTCGTCGCCGAGCTGGGTCTCAACCCGGAGGACAAGCCCTCACCGCGGGTCGCCGCGGTGTCGTCGTTCCTGACCTTCGGGACCGGCGCGCTCGTGCCGCTGCTGCCCTACCTGCTGGGCTTCTCGGCGCTCTGGGCGGCGCTGCTGTGCGGCGGCCTCGGGCTGGTGGTCGCCGGCGCGCTGTCGTCCCGCTTCACGCCGCGCCCGTGGTGGTACGCGGGGCTGCGCCAGCTCCTGTTCGGGGCGGCCGCCGCGGGGATCACCTACCTGATCGGATCGGCGATCGGCACCACCGTCTCTTGACGGTCAGTGACTGCGCCAGGCGTTCTTCCGCCGGAACCGGTCCCACACGAGGATCAGGATCATCAGGGCGACGGTGCCGATGAGCCAGATGTCCTCCATGCGGCCCTCGTGGTTGCCCACGAGGTAGGCCGCCGTGAAGAGGATGGGGATGATGGCCAGGCGGCGTCCCCACTTGCCCATCTCGCCGTGCCAGCCCCACTCCTCGGGACGCTCGTGCTCGACCGGGTGCTCGCCGACGCGGACGAGCCCCTCCTCGCGTCCCGGCTGGTTGACCCGCTGCGTATCGCTCACGCGCTGCATTCTGGCAGGACGACGGCCGCACCACCTCGTGAGGTGGCGCCGCGCCGGCATCTGGCGTGTTCGGGGAGGATGCGGGCGTGAGCGGACAGGGACGTGAGCATCGCAGCGAGGCGGCCGCCGACAGGGAGGGAGCATCGCAGCGAGGAACGAGCGAGGAGCGGACCGACCGCGGAGGCGGTCCGGACCACGGAGCGAGGAGCGCAGCTGCCCGCGGGAGGGAACCGGAGTCATCGTGAGTTCCCCCCGTGAGGTCACCCTGCTCGGCTCGACCGGGTCCATCGGCCGGCAGGCGATCGCCGTCGCGCAGCAGAACCCGGAGCGGTTGCGGGTCACCGGGCTCGCCGCCGGTGGAGGAGACGTCGCCCTGCTGGCCGAGCAGGCGCTGGCCCTCGGGGTGCGCACGGTCGCGGTCGCCCGGGCCACTGCCGCGCAGGACCTGCAGTTGGCGTTCTACGCCGCCGCCTCCCAGCGCGGCTGGGCCAAGGGCGAGTACTCCCTGCCGGAGATCCTGGCCGGGCCGCGGGCGGCCGAGGAGCTCGCGGCCCGCCCCGCCGACGTCGTCCTCAACGGGATCACCGGCTCCATCGGCCTGCGTCCCACCCTGTCGGCCCTCGCGGCCGGCCGCACCGTCGCCCTGGCCAACAAGGAGTCGCTCATCGCCGGCGGCGACCTGGTCACCGCGGCGGCCGCACCGGGGCAGCTCGTGCCCGTGGACTCCGAGCACTCCGCTCTCGCGCAGTGCCTGCGGGGAGGCGCCCGCGGCGAGGTGGCGCGGCTGGTCCTGACCGCCAGCGGCGGCCCGTTCCGCGGCCGGCCCGCCGACGAGCTCGCCGGCGTCTCGGTGGCCGACGCTCTCGCGCACCCGACCTGGAACATGGGTCCGGTCGTCACGATCAATTCGGCGACCCTGGTCAACAAGGGGCTGGAGCTCATCGAGGCGCACCTGCTCTTCGACGTCCCGTACGCCGAGATCGACGTCGTGGTGCACCCGCAGTCGATCGTGCACTCGATGGTGACCTTCGCCGACGGCGCGACCATCGCCCAGGCCAGCCCCCCGGACATGCGGCTCCCCATCGCGCTCGCCCTCGCCTGGCCCGACCGGCTCCCGGACGTGCAGCCGGCCCTGGACTGGTCGGAGGCGAGCACCTGGGAGTTCCTGCCGCTGGACGAGGTCGCGTTCCCGGCGGTCCGGCTGGCACGGTCGGCCGGGGAGGCCGGCGGCGTGCTCCCCGCGGTCTACAACGCCTCCAACGAGGAGGCGGTCGCCGCGTTCGTGGCGGGTCGCCTGTCGTTCCGGGGCATCGTGGACGTCGTCGCGCGTACCCTCGACGACGCGCCGGACCTCGGCGTCCCCACCGGCGTCGAGGACGTGCTGGCGGCGGAGAAGTGGGCCCGCGAGCACGCCAGGGGCGTGATAGGGCGGAGCTCGTGACGGAGGGGCTGAACTGAGCGGCATCCTGCTGACCGTCCTCGGCGTCGTCGCCTTCGCGATCGGCCTGCTCTTCTCGATCGGCTTCCACGAGCTGGGCCACTTCTACTGGGCGCGCCGCTTCGGCATGCGCGTGCCGCAGTTCATGGTCGGCTTCGGCCCCACGATCTTCTCCCGCCATCGCGGCGAGACCGAGTACGGCATCAAGGCGATCCCGCTCGGCGGCTACATCCGCATCGTCGGGATGATCCCGCCGGCCGAGGAGGGGGAGAGCAAGCGCGCCACCCGGATGCGCAGCTTCATCGCCGAGGTCCGCGGTCAGGCGCTCAACGACGTCCGGCCCGGGGACGAGGGCCGCGTCTTCTACGCCAAGCCGTGGTGGCAGCGCGTCATCGTCATGTTCGCCGGGCCGTTCCACAACCTGGTCCTGGCGGTCGTGTTCTTCACGATCACCCTCACCGTCGTGGGCACCACCGTCCTCAGCACGCAGATCAGCACGGTGCCGGCCTGCGTCCTGCCGGCCGGAGCCGAGACCGCGGGTCAGGACGACGCCTGCTCCGTCCCGATCACCCCGGAGGGCCGGACCTGCGAGGCCGGTGAGAGCGGCTGCACCCTGCCCCAGCGCAGCCCGGCGGCCGAGGCGGGCCTGCGCCCGGGCGACACGATCGTCGCCATCGACGGCGCACCCGTCGACCCCACGGCCTACGACAGCTGGACGACGGTGCAGGACACCATCCGCAGCAGTCCCGGGGTGCCGCTGGACCTCACCCTCGAACGGGACGGCGAGCGGCGCGAGGTGACGGTCACCCCGATCCCGAACACGGTGCTCGTCGAGCCGGGCAGCGCCGAGACGACGACGGCCGGCTACCTCGGGGTCAGCCCGGTGGACACCCTCGCCCGGCAGGACGTGAGCGCGCTCCCCGGCTACTTCGGCATGATCGTGTCGAACTCGGTCCAGCGCCTCATCGAGATCCCGCAGCGGGTGCCGCAGCTCTTCCGGGCGGCGTTCCTCGGCGAGGAGCGCGACAAGAACGGACCCATCGGCGTCGTCGGCGTCGGCCGGATCTCCGGCGAGGCCTTCGCCCTCCCGGCGTCCCAGCTCAGCGGCATGGAGAAGCTGAGCTTCTTCCTCAGCATGCTGGCCAGCGTCAACCTGGTGCTGTTCCTGTTCAACCTGCTGCCGATCTACCCGCTGGACGGCGGGCACGTCGCCGGGGCGCTGTACGAGAAGGCCCGGTCCACGGTGGCGCGGCTGCGCGGCCGCCCCGACCCGGGCCCCTTCGACATCGCGCGCCTGATGCCGGTGGCCTACCTGGTAGCGGGCGTCTTCCTGGCGCTGTCGGCACTGCTCTTCATCGCCGACATCGTCAACCCGATCACGCTGGGCTAGCGGCGCCGTACAGCTCACAGCCACGTCGACGGCGCGTTCTGCTGATCAGGGGATACTGGCTGTCATGGCGATCCCCGTCGGTCTCGGCATGCCGGCTGCACCCCCTCCCGTCCTCGCTCCGCGCCGCAAGACCCGTCAGCTCGACGTCGGGGGCGTGGGCGTGGGCAGCGACTTCCCGGTCAGCGTGCAGTCGATGTGCACCACGAAGACCGCCGACATCAACGCGACGCTGCAGCAGATCGCCGAGCTGACCGCGTCCGGGTGCCAGATCGTCCGGGTCGCCGTGCCCGACACCGACGACGCCGAGGCGCTGCCGATCATCGCCAAGAAGTCGCAGATCCCGGTCATCGCCGACATCCACTTCCAGCCGCGGTACGTCTTCGCCGCGATCGAGGCCGGCTGCGCCGCCGTCCGGGTGAACCCGGGCAACATCAAGAAGTTCGACGACAAGGTGGGCGAGATCGCCCGGGCCGCGAAGTCCGCGGGCACCCCGATCCGCATCGGCGTGAACGCCGGGTCGCTCGACAAGCGGCTGCTGGCCAAGTACGGCAAGGCCACGCCCGAGGCGCTGGTGGAGTCCGCGCTTTGGGAGTGCTCGCTGTTCGAGGAGCACGACTTCCGCGACATCAAGATCTCGGTCAAGCACAACGACCCGGTGATCATGGTCCGCGCCTACGAGCTGCTCGCGGAGCAGTGCGACTACCCGCTCCACCTCGGCGTCACCGAGGCCGGCCCGGCGTTCCAGGGCACGATCAAGTCCGCCGTCGCCTTCGGGGCCCTGCTCTCGCGCGGGATCGGCGACACCATCCGCGTCTCCCTCTCCGCGCCGCCCGTGGAGGAGGTCAAGGTCGGCACCCAGATCCTGGAGTCGCTGAACCTCCGCCAGCGCGGCCTCGAGATCGTCAGCTGCCCCTCGTGCGGCCGGGCGCAGGTGGACGTCTACAAGCTGGCCGACGAGGTGACCGCGGGCCTCGAGGGCATGGAGGTGCCACTGCGCGTCGCGGTCATGGGCTGCGTCGTCAACGGTCCCGGCGAGGCCCGCGAGGCCGACCTCGGCGTCGCCTCGGGCAACGGCAAGGGACAGATCTTCGTGCGCGGCGAGGTGATCAAGACGGTGCCGGAGTCCCAGATCGTCGAGACCCTCATCGAAGAAGCCATGCGGATCGCGGCCGAGCAGGGCGACGCGGGGGTCCCCGCCGGACCGCCCGTGGTCAGCGTCAGCTGAACCGCCCCACCCCGACCGTGCTCCGTGCGCCCGCCGCCCGCGTCCTGGACGACGCGGACGAGCCCGCCGTCCACAGGTTGCTCGCCACCGACCCCATCGGCGCCTGCGTGCTGGCCGGGCGCGTCGAGGCGGCGGGCACCGCGGCGTCCTCCCTGGGCGCGCCGCTGTGGGGTTTCGGCGCAGGGCGCGAGCTCGACGCGGTCTGCCTGGCCGGCGCCAACCTGATCCCCTTCACGGCACCGGGCGCCGAGCGGGCCGCCGCTGCCGCCTTCGCCGAGCGGGCCCGCCGCTCCGGCCGCCGCTGCTCGACGATCGTCGGTCCCGCCGCCGCGGTCGCCCCGCTGTGGCAGCTGCTCGCCCCGCACTGGGGCCCGGCCCGCGACCACCGGCCGAACCAGCCGCTGATGGCCATCGACGGGCCGCCGGCCGTCGCCGCCGAGCCGCGGGTCCGCCCGGTGCGCCCGTCCGAGCTGGAGACGCTCCTGCCGGCGGCGGTCGCCATGTTCACCGAGGAGGTCGGCGTCAGCCCGCTCCGCGTGGACGGTGGCGCCGGCTACCGGGCCCGCGTCGCCGAGCTCGTGCGCGCCGGTCAGTCCCTGGCCTGGATCGAGCGCGGTGAGGTGCTCTTCAAAGCGGAGATCGGTGCGGTGTCCCGCGCCGCGTGCCAGGTGCAGGGGGTGTGGGTGGCGCCGTCCCACCGGGGACGGGGGATCGGCACCGCCGGCACGGCCGCGGTCGTCGAGTACGCCCGCAGCGCGATCGCGCCGGTCGTCAGCCTCTACGTCAACGACTTCAACGGCCCCGCCCGCGGTGCCTACCGCCGCGTCGGGTTCCGGGAGGTCGGGCAGTACGCCAGCGTGCTGTTCTGAGGTTCCGGCACCGGCGTGACACGCTGTCGGCGTGCGGATCCGACGAGGCCCGGCCCTCGCCACAGCGATGCTGATGACCGTTTCCGTCCTCGGCGCCTGCTCCGGCAGCTCCGAGGACGACGTGCGCTCGGCGGCCGAGACGTTCCTGGGCGCCTGGGCGGACGGCGACACCGACGCGGCCGCCCGGGCGACGACCGACCCCGACGCGGCGACCGCCCTGCTGGAGCAGACGGCGACGGACCTGCCCGACGCCACCCTGACGCCGGAGCTGGGCGAGGTCACCGTCGAGGACGGCACCGCGACCGTCGACTGGACCGCCACCTGGGACCTCGCCGCCGCCCCCGAGTGGACCTACGACGCCACCCTGCGCCTGGAGGAGGGCGACGAGGAGTGGCAGGTCGTCACCGAGCCCACCGTGGTGCACCCGGAGCTGGCTGAGGGCCAGCGTCTCGAGCTGGCCCGCAGCCTGCCCGAGCGGGCGGCCATCACCGATTTCTCCGGCGCGCCGCTGTTCGCGCCGACCGAGGTGGTCAACGTCGGTGTCGACACGGCCCAGGTCACCGATCTGCCGGGGCTCGCCGCCGCGCTGTCGGCGGCCACCGGGATCGCGGCCGAGGAGATCGTCGCCGACGTCGAGGCGGCACCGGCGGGGCAGTTCGTCCCCGTCATCACGCTCCGGCGGCCGGACTTCGAGCGCATCCGTGCCCAGGTCTTCGACCTGCCCGGTGCGGTGTTCCCGACCGACACGCGACTGCTGGCACCGTCGGCCCGGTTCGCCTCGGCCCTGCTGGGACGGGTGGGACCGGCGACCGCCGAGATCATCGAGGAGACCCAGGACGACGGGTCCTCGCGGTACGCCGACGGGGACCAGCTCGGGCTGTCGGGTCTGCAGCGCGCATTCCAGGAGCAGCTCACCGGCACCCCCGGCTTCACCGTGACGGTCGTCAGCACCGACGAGAACACCGCCGACGCGGGCCTCGAGGTGGCCGCCGTGGAGCCGGAGCCGGGCACTCCGGTGCAGACGCCGCTGGTGCCCGCCGTCCAGAACGCCGCCGACGCCGCCGCCGCGGGCCAGCAGCTGCCCACGCACGTGGTCGTGGTCCGGCCCGGCACCGGCGAGATCCTCGCCGTGTCCTCCAACGAGGCGGCCGACGCCGGCAACGCCCTGAACGGCCAGTTCCCGCCCGGCTCGAGCATGAAGATCATCACCGCGACGGCGCTCCTGTCGACCGGGACGGTCACGCCCGACAGCTCCGTGGCCTGCCCGGGGACGACGACCGTCGAGGGCCGCGAGTTCGAGAACCAGGACCAGTTCGACCTCGGCACCGTCCCCTTCACCGAGGCCTTCGCGCAGTCGTGCAACACGACCTTCATCCAGCAGGCCCTCGAACTGCCCGGCCCCGCCCTGTCCGACGCCGCGCGGTCCTACGGCGTCGGCACCGACTGGGAGCTCCCGGTCGGCCTGTTCGGCGGCAGCGTGCCGACCGACAGCACGGGGACGACCAAGGCGGCGAACGCGATCGGCCAG
>NZ_SPQM01000005.1 GCF_004570345.1 Blastococcus sp. CT_GayMR20
GCCGGTGGGCTCGTGGGTGATCGTCATGGTGACCCGGGTGCCGCCGGCGCCGGTGTCCTCGAGCTCGATCCGTGTCGTCCAGGTCTCCGGCGTCAGCTCGAGCCGGGTCGTGACCAGCCGCGGGGGCGACCAGTCCACGATCTCCCCTTGGGGCGCCCCCGCCGCGGGCGGGAACCCGTCGAGCCGGCCCGGTGCGCAGACGAACGTCGTCCCGACCCCGGGCTCGGCGGCGTCGTCCCCGACCACGTAGGAGACGTCGCAGACCGCGCAGTACGGCTCCAGGACGGCGAGGGCGCGCCAGACCTCGGCCCGCGGCTCGGGCACGTCGCGGACGCCGGTGGCCGTCGTCGTCCCGGTCATGTCAGGTCGGTCACTCAGCGGCCGCCGACCGAGACCTCGAACTCGACCTGGCTGACGTCGGGACGCAGCCGGGAGAAGCTGTGCACCAGCGGATGGCCGCTGCTGTCCCGGACGGTGGTGCGGACGACGAGCAGCGGCGAGCCGGCGACGATGTGCAGGAGATCGGCCTCGTCGGGGGCCGCGGTGCCGACGTCGACGACGATCCGGGCGGTCGCGAGGTCGGCGGAGTACTCGCGGCGCAGGAAGTCGTAGAGCGAGCCCTCGCTGAAGTCCGCCTCGACGGCTCCGGCGTACAGGGCCGCCGGCAGGAAGCTGTGCGCCACGTGGTTGGGCTCGCCGTCGAGACTGCGCAGCCGCTCGAGCTCCACGACGTCGGCCGTGCCCTCCAGGGCCAGTTCCACGGCCACCGGAGCCGGGGCCGGGACGATCCGCTGGGTGAGCACCTTCGTGCCCACCTGGGCGCCCTGCTCGCTCATCACCGAGCTGAAGCCGGCGATCCGGTGGACGAAGCTCTCGCGGTACTCGTGCCGGATGGCCGGCCGGGTCACGTACGTGCCACGGCCCTGCTCGCGGACGAGGTGACCGTCGGCGACGAGGCCGTCGACTGCGCGGCGCAGCGTGATGCGGCTGACGCCGTACTCGGCGCAGAGGACGGGCTCCGGCGGGAGGACGGTGTGCTCGGGCAGCGCGGCGACGCGGCGCCGGAGGTGCTCGCGGACCGACAGGTACTTCGGTCCGGTGACGGGGCTGACCACGCGTCAAAGGTACGGGATCGCAAGACGTCTGGACGTCATGTCGTATGAGACGTCCGTTTCGCCCGTCCGGACGACACGCCGGGGCGGAATCATCAGGACGTCATGACGTATCGTCGGGCGCTCGGCCAGCAGAAGGAGCGACCGGTGCGCATCGGTGTCCTCACCGGCGGGGGCGACTGCCCCGGCCTGAACGCAGTCATCCGGTCCGTCGTCCGTACGGCGACGACCCACTACGGCAGCGAGGTCATCGGCTTCCGCGACGGCTGGCGCGGCCTGCTGGAGGACCGGACGACGCCGCTGGACATCGCCGCCGTCGACGGCCTCCTCACCCGGGGCGGGACGACACTCGGCTCGGCGCGGGTCGCCCCCGAGCGGCTGGACGCCGGCATCGCGGAGATGAAGGGGGTGCTCGCCCGCCACGGCGTCGACGTCCTCATCCCGATCGGCGGGGAGGGCACCCTGACGGCTGCGCACCTGCTGTCGCGGGCCGGCGTCCCGGTCGTGGGGATCCCGAAGACGATCGACAACGACATCGACGAGACCGACCTGACCTTCGGCTTCGACACGGCGGTCAGCATCGCCACCGAGATGATCGACCGGCTGCACACCACCGCCGAGTCGCACCAGCGGGTGCTGCTGGTCGAGGTGATGGGCCGGCACGCCGGCTGGATCGCGCTGCACGCAGGCCTGGCGTCCGGGGCGCACCTCACCCTGGTGCCGGAGGAGCCGTTCGACGTCGAGGAGGTCTGCCGCCTGGTCACCGCCCGGTTCGACCGCGGCGACTCGCACGTCATCGGCGTCGTCGCGGAGGGCGCCACCCCGCTGCCTGGCACGATGCCGTTGCGCGACGGCGGCGTCGACGAGTTCGGCCACCGCCGGTTCACCGGGGTCGCCCAGCAGCTCGGCGACGAGCTGGAGCGGCGCACCGGCAAGGAGGTCCGCACCACCGTCCTCGGGCACGTCCAGCGCGGCGGCACCCCCACCTCGTTCGACCGGGTCCTGGCGACCCGGTTCGGCCTGCACGCCACGGTCGCCGCCCACGAGGGGGCGCACGGGCAGATGGTGGCGCTGCGCGGAACCGAGATCGAGCTCGTCCCGCTGGCCAAGGCCGTCGCGAAGCTGAAGACGGTGAGCGCCTCCCGGCTGGCCGAGACGGGGGCCTTCACCGGCTGATTCGGCCCCGCGGGCGGCGCTCGGACCGCGTGAAGTGCGAAACCGCGGGTAGGGGCGGCAGGATGCGGCCCGTAGTCATCCGGGGACACCCGGTGGGGCGGCTGCGCTCAGTGCTGCGCGCGGACGAGGGAGTGACCAGTGGCGGACACGGGGGACTGGCGGATGCGCCGATGGGAGACGACCCACCGGCGGGTCTACGACGTGGCGATGGGCCTGTTCAGGGAGCACGGCTTCGAGCGGGTGAGCGTCGGCCAGATCGCCACGGCGGCGGAGGTCTCCGTGCCGACGTTCTACGCGCACTACCCGTCGAAGGAACACCTCGTCATGCAACTGCCGAGCGCCGAGGACATGGAGGCGCTCGTGGCCGCCCTCCCGGCCGAACTGCCGCTGCGGGAGCGCCTGAAGCACGCCCCGGCCATCTGGGTGTCCGCCTGGAGCCTGGAGGAACGGGAGGCCACTCTGGCGCGGTGGCGGATCATCGCGGCCACCCCGGCGCTGCGGACGCGGGCCGCGGAGTTCGAGCGCACCACGGCCAACCTGATCAGCGACGCGCTGCGGAAACAGGCGGGCGGCGCGCTCCCTCCGGCGGACGCCGTCGTCGTCCAGGTCTTCATGGCCGCCTTCACCGCGGGTGTGCTCGCGTGGGCGGACCGCGACGGCGAGCGCAAGCTCGAGGAGCTCATCGACGAGGCGTTCGAGGCCCTGTAGGGCCGCAGCCCACGACTCAGCCGGGCAGTGGCCGCAGTTCCACGACCGTGACCTCGGGCCGCGCCCCGATCCGCATCGGCGGACCCCAGTAGCCGGCGCCCGACGTGACGTAGAGCTGGGTGTCCCCGTGCCGGGTGAGCCCCTCGACGGACGGCTGGTCCAGCCGGATCGCGTAGTCGAAGGGCCACAGCTGGCCGCCGTGCGTGTGGCCGGAGAGCTGCAGGCCGACGCCGGCCGCTCGTGCCTGGTCGACCATGACGGGCTGGTGGGCCAGGAGGACGACGGGCGTCGCGTCGTCGCGTCCGTCGAGGGCGGCGTCGAGGTCCGCGCCGTGCCCGGGCAGGCCCGAGGACGCCGCCGTCCGGTCGTCGATGCCGGCCAGGTCGAAGGACGCCGCGCCGCGCCGGATGGCGACGCGTTCGTTGCGCAGCACGTCCACCCCGAGCGTCGGCAGGTGCCGCAGCCAGGCGTTCGTGTCGACGAAGTACTCGTGGTTGCCGGTCACGAAGAACACGCCCTGCGCGCTGACCAGGTCGGCGAGTGGCGCCGCCTCCTCGCGCAGCTCGCTCACGTCGCCGTCCACCAGGTCGCCGACGATCGCGACGACGTCCGGGCGCTGCTCGTTCACGAGCTCGACGAGCCGCTCGAAGCGGCGGCCGCCGTAGGTGGCCGAGAGGTGCCCGTCGGAGAAGGTGACGATCCGCAGGCCGTCGAGCGAGGGATCCAGGCCGGCCAGGGTCACCGGCACCCGGCGGACGACGGGTGCGGAGTTGGCGAAGTACGCCCCCGTGCCGGCCGTCCCGAGGGCGATCGCCCCCGCCGTGACGGCGAGGCTGCGCGCCAGGAACAACCGCCGCGCGGGATCCGGTGGCCCTTCCGGGAGAGCTTCGTCTCTCCTCCGGCGCAGCAGCAGCCGGCCCACGAGCCGCACGGGCTCCAGGAACAGCAGCGCGAGGAAGCCGTAGAACGCGATCCCGAGCCAGCTGTAGGCGACCCAGTCCAGCGGCGCCGAGGCGCCGAGGGGCAGCGTCCGGCGCAGCGAGATCGCGAGCACCGGCAGCAGCATGAGGCCGACGGTCAGCAGCGTCAGCCGCCGGCGGACCTGGCCAGGCGGCGTCGTGCCGCGGACCAGCCGGAACCAGAGATAGCCGTGCAGCAGCGTCATGGCCAGCAGGACGACGGTGCCGAAACCGAGCAACCGGATCAGGGACACCGGCGCCCCGGCTCGCACAGCACGGTCCCACTGTCGCAGGTGCGGCGGGCCGGCCGCCGTACAGCTAGCGCGCGGCGCGGTCCAGGGCCTTGCGGAGCTTCGGCTCCTCGGCCCAGAACGCCTCCTCGGCCCGCTCGGCGCGCGCCTGCTCGAGCGCGTGCAGCCGGCCGTAGGTGAAGGTGCTCTCCCCCTCGGCGAAGGCCACGACCCCGAAGCGGCGGCAGTGCTCGCGGGTGACCGTCGTGTCCTGCAGCTCGCCCAGGTCCGCCTGGATGCGCTTGGCGGCACGCACGAGGGGCTTCGCCGGCCCGAGCTCACCGGTGCCGATCTCGGCCGCGTAGCGCACGCGCTTCGCGGCCTTGCGGACGGCGTGCAGGGCCTCGTGCCGCTGCTCCTCGGATGCCTTCTCGGCGGTCGCGAGATGCCGGCGCAGTCGCTGCACCGAACTCCCGACGGCCTTCCGGAGCACGGGGCGCACCGGGCTCCCTGCCTTCCCGGTGAAGGGCGGCTCGGCGAGCAGCGCGTGCAGGGCGTCGAGGAGCTGCAGGTATCTCGGCTCCGAGAGCGTGACGAGAGCGCGGTCGAGCCCGGCCCGGGCCTCGCGGATCTGCGCCTGCTGCAGCCGCGCCGCCACCGGCCCGAGCACCAGTTCCTCCGGCTGCCCCCGCACGAGCTCCCGCAGGTGGGCCAGCGCCACCTCGTCGTCCCGGGCGTTCGACAGCTGCCCGCCCAGCCAGCGGAGCTCCTCCCGCAGTGGCGCCGTCGCCTCCCGGTCGAGCACCGCTCGGAACGCCGCGAGCGTGCTGCGGAGGCGCCGCGCGGAGACCCGGAGCTGGTGGACGGCGTCGGGCTGCTGGGTGCGCAGGTCGAGGTCTGCCTGCTGCAGCGCGGCGACCTGCTCGCCGAGGGCTGCCTGCACGAACTCGCCGGCCCGGGGGCGCTTGTCCTTCCGGCCCCGCTCCGCCGGGAGGGCGCCGGCCGCCAGCCGCGCCGCCAGCACGCGCCCGGCCTTCGACGCCGACTCCGACGGGCGGGCGCCGGCTCCGGTGAGGAGCTCCGCCACTGTCCCCAGGAGCTCCTCGCCGCCGTCGACCAGCTCCACCTCGAGCTCGCGCCAGACCTGCACCTCGGCCGGCTCGCCGATCCCGACGGCCGGCGTCGTCGCGGTCACCGTGTCGTCGGCCAACTCGGCCAGGGTCCGCCCGTCGGCGTCCCGGACGTGGGTGACGACCCGGCGCGTCCGGAGGGTGGCGACCGGACCGGTCGCAGCGCCGCGGAGGATCCCCCGCACCGGCGCGAGGAAGCCCTTCGGCGGGTTCTTGACCGCCCGCCCCAGCGGTGCGTGCAGCTCGCGCCGCGCGGGCCCGGCCGGCAGCTTGAGGTGCCAGCCCGCGTCGGCGCCCCCGGTGCGGCGGCGCAGCGTCACCCGCGCCCGCAGCAGCCGCAGGTCGGATGTGTCGTGGTAGACCGCCTCGAGCTCGTGGACCACCGGCGCGTCGACCGTCGCGACGCCGTCCAGGCCCGCCAGCCCGGGCAGCGCGAAGGTCTCGTCGACGTCGAACTTGCGCTCGACCTCCAGGTGTCCGGCAGTCACGACTGCGAACCTAGGCGCGCGGCGGTTCCTCCACCACGCCGACGGGGCTCGCGGCACCGCTGGCTACGGTGACCGCGATGGCCGCACCGGTTCGCGTCCGCCGCCGGACGGCGGTCGCCGTCGCGCTGCCGTGGGTGGGATGGGCGGTCGTCCGGGTGACCGGAACGGAGCGCGGATTCCCCCTCGTGCCGGCGATCTCCTTCACCCCCTACGCCGCGGTCACCGCCGTCCTGCCTCTCGCCGCCGCGGTCCTGGCCGGATCCGTCCCGGCCGCGGCGCTGTCGGCGGGCGCGGGCGCGGCACTCGCCGGGGCGGTGCTGTCCCGGGCCGGGGGATCGCCGGCACCGGCGGAGGGGCGCACCCGCCGAGTGCGCGTCGCGACTGTCAGCCTGCGCAAGGGGCTGGTGGAGGCCCGGCCGGTCCTCGACCTGGTTCGCCGGCACGACGTCGACGTCCTCTCGGTGCAGGAGCTGACCCCCCGGGCCGAGGCGGCCCTGCGGGCGGCGGGGATCGACGAGGTGCTGCCCCACGCGCACGTGATCCCGGCCCGCCCCGGATCCGTGCCGGCGGGCTCCGGCGCCGTGTGGACCCGCCTGATCGTGCTCGACCGCGGTGCCGAACCCGGGACCTTCGAGCAGCCGACCGTACGGCTGGCGGTCGACGGCGCACCGGACCTCGTGCTCACCGCCGTCCACACGACCCCGCCGGCGACCTCGCCGGCCGCCGTCCGGGCCTGGACCGGGGACCTCGCTGCCCTTCCGGACCCGGAGGCCGGCGTCCTGCGCGTGCTGGCCGGCGACTACAACGCCACCTTCGACCACGCCGCCTTCCGGGCGGTGCTGCGCCGCGGATACGTCGACGCCGCGCGGGTCGCGGGTGGCGCACTGGCGTGGACCTGGCACCCCCTCCGGCTGCGGGTCCCCCGCCTCGCCGTGGACCACGTGCTCGTCGACCCGCGGATCACGGTGGCCGACGTGGGGCTCGTCGCGGTCCACGGCAGCGACCACCGGGCCGTCGTCGCCGACCTCGTGCTGCCGGCCCGATGACGGCGATGTTCACCGAGCGGCCCGGCTGGGCACGATCATTCCCATGCTGAGCGAGCGAGAGGTCTCCACCTCCATCGGGAGCACCGTGTACGGCACCAACGGCGACAAGCTCGGCACCGTCGAGCACTTCTACGTCGACGACCGCACCGGAGCGCCGACGTGGGTCGCGGTGACCACCGGGCTCTTCGGCACGAAGCAGTCGATCGTCCCTGCGGTGGACGCCACCATCGAGGAGTCGGGCGGACTGCGGGTACCGGTCACCGCCGAAGCGGTGAAGGGCGCGCCGCACCTGACCGGCGACCACCTCACGCCCCACGACGAGGCCGAGCTGCGCCGCCACTACGGCCTGGGACAGGCGGGCGGTGAGGCGGTGGCCCCGGTCGTCGACGCGCCCGTGCCCGCCTCGCTGACCGACGCACCGGTCGACCGGACCCAGCCGGTACCCGTCGATGCCGAGGGCGGGATGGTGCGCAACGAGGAGCGCCTGGTCGTCGGCACCGAGCGGGTGGCGACCACCCGCGCGCGGATCGTGAAGTACGTGGTGACGGAGGAGGTCCAGATCACCGTGCCGATCCGGCGCGAGGAGATCCGCGTCGAGGAGGTGCCGGTCGACGCCCCGGACCTGCCGGGCGAGTCGCTGCTCGACGACGGCCGTCCGGGGACGGACGTCCAGGGCATGCCGGCGGGCGACGGGCTGCCCGGCGAGATCATCCTCCACACCGAGCGACCGGTGGTGACCGTCGAGGTCGTGCCGGTCGAGCGGGTCCGCCTGCGCACCGAGGTCGTGCAGGGGCAGGAGACGGTCACGGAGCAGGTCCAGCGCGAGCAGATCGCCGTCGACCAGCACGCAGTGCCGCGGACGACCGCCCGGCACGCGGCCACCGACGATCCGGCCGTCTGACCCCTCAGCCCACCCGGTCGGTCCCGGCGGCACGCAGCAGCTCGTCGACGGTCGGCTCGACGAGCACGCGGCCGTCGGCGGCGAGGACGACCGGCCGGTGGTCGTCGAGGCCCTCGATCTCGGTCAGCATCGCCCGGGCGGCCTCGTCCTGCGTCGGGTCGAGCCACTGGTGGACGATGCCGCGCTCCGCCAGGACGGCGCGCAGCTCGGCGCTGGCCGGCCAGCGGGGGTCGCCGACGACCCGCAGCCCCGTCGCCCGCCCGATCAGCATGGCCCGGCGCAGCAGGAACGCCCGCATGATGACGTCGGAGAGCTCGCGGTCGGCCGCCATCACCTCGCGCAACCGGTCGACCGAGAGCGTCACCACCGAACCCGGGGCCGCCACGACGACCGACCGCACCGCGCGCTGCCCGGCGAGCATGTTCAGCCCGCCCAGGAAGCGCCCGGGTCCGACCACCGACACCACCCGCGGCCCGGCGACGGCGCCGTCGGCCGCGTCGGGCGGGAGCCCGTCCTCGACGACGGCGACGGTGCCCTCCAGGACGACGACGAAGTCCCACTCCGACGAGCCGCCCTGCACCAGCACGTCCCCGGTCGACGTCGACCGCCGCCGGCCGGCCCGCCGCAGCACCGCGAGCTGCCGGGCGTCCAGTCGCGGTGAGGCGCCGCTGGGGTCCTCGGTCTCCGCGAGTCCCTCGACCGCGGGCAGCCGGGCCGGGGGCGAGAGCGGCGCGGGGGGACGCGTCCCCGGCACGGGGGACGGCCCGGCGGCGGAGCGCTCCAGGGCGGTGCCCCGCGGGTCGGTGCTCAGCAGGGCCGCCGCCAGCTCGTCGGTCCCGGCGCGGCCGACGTGCCGGACGCCGTTGACGAAGAACGTCGGGGTCCCCTCGACCCCGCTGGCCTCCGCTCCGGCGACGTCGTCCCGGATGTGCTGGGCGTACGTGCCGTCGCCGAGGTCGCGGGCGAACCGCTCGAGGTCGAGCCCCAGGGCCGAGGCGTAGTCGAGGAGGTCGGGCGCCTCCAGGTCGTCCTGGTGGGCGAAGAGCTTGTCGTGCATCTCCCAGAACTTGCCCTGGGCGCCGGCGGCCTCGGTCGCCTCGGCGGCCAGCTGGGCGTGCGGATGCAGCTCCACGAGCGGCAGGTGCCGGAAGACGTAGCGCAGGTCGTCGCCGAATCGGCCGCGGAGTTCGCTGACCACGCCTGTCGCCCGCCCGCAGAAGGGGCACTCCATGTCGCCGTACTCGACGAGGGTCAGCGGCGCGTCGACCGGACCGCGGACGTGGTCGACGTCGGGGTCGACCGGCGGGTCAAGCTCCACCGGCCGCTCGGGGGCGCTGCTTCGCTGGCTCAGCACGCGGAAGAAGAGGGCGCCCACGGCCGTGGAGACCACGGCGGCGGCGAGGATGCCGACGGTCGCCTCCTCCCGCAGCCGCTCGTCGTCGAACGCGAGGTCGGTGACGAACAGCGAGACCGTGAAGCCCAGGCCGGTGAGGGCGGCACCGCTCCAGACGTTGCCGAGGGTGACGCCCGGCGGGAGGACGCCCAGTCGCAGCCGCACGGCGAGTGCCGCCGCCAGACCGACACCGAGCAGCTTGCCGACCGCGAGGCCGACGAAGACGCCGATCGTCACCGGCGAGGTGACGGCCCGTTCGAGCAGGGCGCCGTCGATCCGCACGCCGGCGTTGGCCAGGGCGAACACCGGCACGACGACGTAGCTGCTCCACGGGACCAGGACGGCGCCGATCCGCTCGTTGGGCGAGATCGCGCGCTCCACCGACAGCTTCGCCTCCCGGGCGAGGGCCGGCTCCGGGGACTGGCGGAAGGCGCGGGCCAGGGACCCGGCGCGCTCGACCTCGGCCCGGCGCGGCGGGTACGCGCTGACCAGCAGCCCCAGCACGACGCCACCGATGGTGGCGTGCACGCCGGACTCGTACATGGCCACCCACATGACCGCGCCCACGGCGAAGTAGGCCGGTCCCCGCCACACCTGCATGCGCGACAGGCCGATGAACGCGAAGACGCAGAATCCGGCGATCGCCAGGGCGACGAGGTCGATCTCGTCGGAGTAGAAGATCGCGATCGCACTGAGGGCGCCGATGTCGTCGACCACGGACAGCGACAGCAGGAAGACCCGCAGCTGGATGGGGGTGTGCCGGCCGAACAGGGCCAGGGCGCCCAGCACGAACGCGGTATCCGTGGCCATCGGGATGCCCCACCCCACCGCGCCCTCCCCGCCGGCGTTGATGGCAAGGTAGAGCAGTGCCGGGAGGACGAGGCCGGCCACCGCGGCGAGCACCGGGATGGTGAGCCGGCTGCGCTGCACGAGCTCCCCCATCGAGAGCTCGCGACGCACCTCCATCCCGATCAGGAAGAAGAAGAAGACCATCAGGCCGTCGTTGACCCAGTGCTGCAGGTCCATCGCGATCTCGGCGTTCCCGAACCGCAGGGCCAGCTCGGTGTGCCAGAGCTGGTCGTAGGAGTCGGCCCAGGGCGAGTTGGCCCAGGCCAGCGCGACCAGGGTGGCGGCCACCATCAGGCCCGCGCCGGCCACACCGGAGCGCATCAGCCGGCGGACGGGGGCCGAGAGCTGCGCGGCGAGGTGGGCGGATCCGGTGCGGCTCGCTCCGGCGACGGTGGTCACCCGGGGAACGCTAGGGCCGGACGGTTTCCGGTGGGAGTCCCCGTCAGTCCCCCCGACGGTCGGGCAGGAACCTCAGCCGGTCCCGGGTCGCGGCGACCTCGGCGGCGTCGACGTCGGCGAGGACGATCGTCTCCACGCCGGCCGCCGTGGCGAGCAACTCCCCCATCGGGCTGACGATCCGGCTGTCCCCGACGTGCTCGGTGCCGTCGCCGGCGGTACCGACCCGGTTGCAGCCGACGACGTAGGCCTGGTTCTCGATGGCCCGGGCCTGCAGCAGCGTCTGCCAGTGGTGCCGGCGCGGGCTGGGCCAGTTCGCCGGCACGAGGTAGACGTCGGTGTCCGGCGCCGCCTTCCAGAAGACGTCGGCGAAGCGCAGGTCGTAGCAGATGAACGGGGTGATCCGGAGGCCCCCGACCTCGATCGTCACCGGCTTCTCCCCCGCCTTGAACCGCTCGTGCTCGCCGGCGTGGGTGAACGGGTGCAGCTTCCGGTACCGGTGCGTGGTGCCGTCCGGGCCCGCGATGACGAAGGAGTTGTAGGGCAGCTCCTCCCCGGTCGCCACCTCGGGACAGGTGCCCGCCACCCAGGCGCCCTGCGCCGACGCCTGGGCGGCAAGGAACTGCGCGGACGGCCCGCCCTCCGGCTCGCCGATCCCCGGGGTCATCGAGAACCCGGTGGAGAAGGTCTCGGTGAGCAGGACGAACTCCGCGCCGGCACCGACCGCCCGCTCGACCAGCGGGGCCAGCCGCTCGAAGTTGGCCTCGCGGTCCTCCCAGACGATGTCGTGCTGCACCGCCGCGATCCTCATGTCATCCCCCTCAACCGCCGGACGGCCTCGGCCAGCACATCGTCGCCCTTGCAGAACGCGAACCGCACCAGGTGCCGGCCGAGGTGGGCGTGCGCCGGGTCGTAGAAGACCACGGTGGGGATCGCGACGACCCCCGCCCGTTCCGGCAGTCCGCGGCAGAACGCCAGGCCGTCCCCGTCCGGTTGCACGGAGCGGACGTCGACGGTCGCGAAGTAGGTCGCCTCGGGGCTGATCACCGGCAGGCCGGCGTCGGTCAGCCCCCGGACGAGGACGTCGCGCCGGTACTCGAGGTCGCGGGCGGCCCGCGTGAAGTACTCGTCGGGCAGGCCCAGCCCCGCGGCCACCGCCGGCTGGAACGGCCCGCCGTTCACGTAGGTCAGGAACTGCTTGGCGGTCCGGACGGCGGAGACCAGCGCCCCCGGCCCGCAGATCCAGCCGATCTTCCAGCCGGTGACGTTGAAGGTCTTCCCGGCACTGCTGACGACGAGCGTGCGCTCGCGCATCCCGGGCAGCGTGGCGATCGACCGGTGCACCGCATCCCCGAAGACCAGGTGCTCGTAGACCTCGTCGGTCACGACCAGCAGGTCGTGCTCGATCGCGGCGGCCGCGACGAGGGTCAGCTCGTCGGCGGTGAACACCTTGCCGGTGGGGTTGTGCGGGCTGTTCAGCAGCAGGATCTTGGTGCGTGGCGTGATCGCGGCGTGCAGCTCGGCCGGGTCGAACGCCCAGCGGCCCTCCCCGTCGTCCGGGGGCCGGAGGGGGACCGGTCGGGCGACGCCGCCGGCCATGGCGATGCCCGCCGCGTAGCAGTCGTACATCGGCTCGAACAGCACGACCTCGTCACCGGTGTCGAGCAGCGCGAGCAGTGCTCCCGACAGCGCCTCGGTCGCGCCGGCGGTGACCAGCACCTCGGTGTCGGCGTCGTAGCTGCCGCCGCCGAACCGCGCGCGGTGGTCGGCGACGGCGGCGCGCAGCTCGGGGATGCCGGTGCCCGGCGGGTACTGGTCGGCGGCCGTGCCGATCGCGGCACGGGCCACGTCGAGGACCTCGGGGGGGCCGGGGTAGTCGGGGAAGCCCTGGCCGAGGTTCACCGCGCCGGTGGCCACCGCGAGCGCGCTCATCTCCGCGAACACCGTCGTCCCGAAGCCCTGCAGGCGGGCCGACAGGTACGGCACCCGGCTCACGGCTCGCCCGCCGTCGTGAAGCGCACCGACCGGCCGGCCACGTCGGCCTCCTCCAGGCGAACCCGCACCCGGGTGCCCGGCCGCAGGTGGTCCCCGGTGCACCTCCCGCGGATCGCGAGGGCGTCGAGCACGACCGTGCCCTTGCCGTTCTCGGCGTCGACGACCACGGCGGAGAAGGTCTGGCCGACGTGGTCGCGGATCAGCCAGGCCTCGGTCGCGTCGATGACCGCCCGCTCCACCTCCCGGGTCCGCCGGTCCGACGCCGACATCTGCGCCGGGAGCTCGGGCAGGGCGGCGCGCAGCTCGGGCGCCGGCTCCCGGCCGGCGGCGAGCGCGAGGCAGACCTCGGTGCCGAAGCGGTCGACCAGCCGGCGCAGCGGCGCTGTCACGTGCGCGTAGGGCGCGGCGACCCCGCTGTGCACCGCCTGTGCGGGCGGCGGACCGTCGAAGGGGGTGTACGCCGCGCCGCGCAGCAGGGTGACGGCCTCCTCGAGGAACGCCGCGTGCCCGGGCCGGGACGCGTCCAGGCGGGCGATCACCTCACCGGGCCCCGCGTCGGCCGGCCAGTCGACGCCGAGGGCCGGGGCGAGCAGGCGGAGCCGGCTGACGTCCTCCGGGCGGGCCGGCGGCAGGGTGCGCAGGACCCCCACGCCGCCGTCGAGCATCAGCGCGGCCGCACAGCGACCGGTGAGCAGCGAGATCTGGGCGTTCCACCCTTCGACTGGCAGGTCGCCGCGCAGGGCCAGCGTCCAGCCGCCGTCCTTCCCGGCCACCACCTCCTGGTCCGGGGTGCCCAGCTCGATCGCACCCCGCTCCGTCGCCCGCTGCTGCAGGAGGGCGCCGATCTCCGGCAGCAGCGCCAGCGGCTCGGGCAGCGTGCCGGCGTCCGCCTGCGCCTGCACCGCGGGGTAGTCCAGCTGCGCCCGGCTGCGCACGCGGGCCCGTCGGAGGTCGACGCGCACCGGTTCGCCGTCCGCGTCGAGGTCGATGGTCCACAGGACGGCGGGACGCAGCCGGTCGGCGAGCAGGCTCGCGGCGCCCTCGCTCAGCGCGGGCGGGTGCAGCGGTGTCCGGCGGTCGGGGCTGTAGAGGGTCTGGCCCCGGCGGCGCGCCTCGCGGTCGATCGCACCGCCCAGGACGACGAAGGCCCCGACGTCGGCGATCGCGTAGCTGACCCGGTAGCCGCCGTCGCGGGCGGCGAGGTGCACGGCCTGGTCGAGGTCGCGGCTGCCGACGGGGTCGAGGGTCACCAGGGGGACGTCGGTGGCGTCCAGCTCGGGCAGGGGTGGCTCGGCGGCCCGCCGCTCGGCCTCGGCCAGCACGTCGGCCGGGAACTCCTCCGGGACGTCGAACTCCGCGCGGATCGCCGCGAAGTCGGGACCGTCCTCGGCCGCGGCGGGCCAGCGCGGGAGGCGGATGGGGGCCGCGGACGGGACAGGCACGGTCGCCAGCCTGACAGAGGCGGCGGGACCGCGCGGTTCCACGTGGAACCGCGACGTCAGCCGATGCGCACGTCCTCCATGCCCTCGACGGAGATCACGTCGCCCGTGCGCAGCTGCCGGCCGCGGCGCTCCTCCGGCTGCCCGTTGACGCGAACCTCCCCGGCGAACAGCACGTCCTTCACCTGGGCCCCGGTGGGGACCGCGTCGACGAGCTTGAGCAGCTGCCCGAGGCGGATGCTGTCCTCGCCCGGGCGGAGGGAGACGGTGCGCACGGTGCCCAGTCTCGTCTCAGGCCGGGACGAGCACGTCACCGGTGCGCACCGTGCCGGAGGTGAGGACGGCGGCGCGCACCGCCAGCAGGCCGTCGCGCTCGCGGTGGATCGTCTTCAGCACGGAGGTGTCGCGGGCGATCCCGCCCGGTTGCGGCCGCGTGGTCATGACGCACCGGGAGATGGGCAGGCCGAACCGCAGCCGGACCCCGCCGAGCTCCGCCTCGCGACCGCGAAGCGCGTCCTCGCCCGCGCCGTCGAGGACGACGTTGGCGCGGAACCGGCGCCGGTCCCAGGTCCCGAGCGTGCCGGTCGAGACCAGCGACAGGCGGATCCGCGGGCTGTCGTGGAAGGGGCCGGGCGCACCCTCCCACTGCAGCCACTCCGTGGGATCGGGCACCTCCTCGTCCGCCGGGGTCTCGTAGGTCGGGGCCACGTCGCCGCGCTCGTCGGCCGCCCGGAGCTCCACCCGGCGGCCGAGCCAGCCGGAGATGTCCCCGTCGTCGGTGGTGACCGTCCCGTCGGGGAGCACCACCTCCACGCCGCCGTCCGCCCGGAGGCGGGCCGAGGCGAACAGCAGCTCCGGCACCCGCCGGGCGGTGAGGCCCAGGCCGGTGTCGAGGTCGAACAACGCCCAGCGCCGGTCGCCTGCGATGCCGAGGGCGTCGACGGCCGCCTCGGCCAGGCGTTCGCCCTGCAGCGACTTGACCGGGTAGCGCCAGAGCTCGGCGACTCTCATTCCCCGGCCGACCAGCTCAGCGTCCAGGTGCCCGACCAGTCCTCCCCGGGCTCGAGGACCACGAGATCGACGGCGTCGGCGAAGGCGTTCGGCGGGCAGGTCATCGGCTCGACCGCGAGGCTGCGGCGGCGCTGGCCCACCGGCAGGGTGTCGCCGCTGTAGACCTGGAGCCAGGGCCACGACGCGTCGACGGCGAGCTCGACCGCGCCCGCCGGGCCGCGGAGTCGGACGCGCGCCCAGCCGTCGTCGTCCCGCACGAGATCGGTGAGCGGGTCGTCGAAGGACCTGCCGCCGATCCGCCCGACCGCGCCGTCGAACGGCCGCCGCTCGCCGGTGGGCAGGCCGTCGCCGTCCACGACCAGCAGCGTGCGCGCGGGCAGCTCGAGCTCCGCCGTCCCCACGTCGCCGTCCTCGCTGCCCCCGACCGCCAGGTAGGGGTGCAGCCCGACGCCGAACGGGGCGGGCTCGTCGCCGGCGTTGCGCACCCGGACGGTCGACTCGAGCCGGTCGGGGGAGAGCGCGTAGTCGATCGCCGCGGCGAGCCGGAAGGGGTAGCCGGAGCGCTTCTCGACGACGGTCCCGACGGTCACGCGGTCGGCCTCGGAGTGCAGGACCCGCCAAGGCTGCGCCGAGACCAGGCCGTGGATGGCGGTCGGCTTGCTGGTCGATGCGATGTCCAGCTGGAGGTCGTGCCCCTGCCAGGTCCACCGTCCGTCGCGGATGCGGTTCGGCCAGGGCAGCAGCACGCCGCCCCGCCGTCCCGACGGCACCTCGCCGGGGGCGTACCCGTCGAGGACGTCCCAGGCGCCGACGGTGAGCGCGCGCAGGCCGCCGCCGTTGAGGTCGACGGCCAGCCGGGCGTCGCCGGCGGTCGCATGGACCTCGGTGGGCTCCGTCTCGGGCCAGGCGTGCTGCGACATGGCGCCAGCTCACCACACGCCCGTCGGCGAAGGAGTCCTGCTGCCGGGGCAGCCGGGAGATGCGGACCAGCCCCCTCGATCACCCGGATACGCACGACGGCGCGTATGGGGCGTCCGATGACCGCCGTCGTGCGCATATCGGCGCTCATCGCTGCGGCGTCCAGCAGCCGCTCGAAGAAGAGGGACTCGTCGGGGCCTTCGAGACGCCGCGCCCCCGGGCTGCCGGGACGACGAACATGCGCTTCACCTCCGCGACACCCGTCCCCAGCTCGCGCAGGGCGCCGCAGCCGATCGCCGTCCCGTCCTCGTCGCGCGCCACCAGGACGACGCCGATGTCGGCGGTGGACGGCGGCGTGCCTGGTTCCCCTTGCCGTCGTAGCGGGCGCGCACCTCCGCCTGCTGGTCGGCGGCCAGCCGCTGGACCTCGGGGTCGTCCCAGGAGGCGAACCCGACCGTCACAGCGCGATCCCGTGCAGCAGCAGGGCGGCCAGCTCGCGGTAGGCGGTGGCGTCGTCCAGGCCGGTCGCCCGGGCGGTGTCGCCGCGGCCGATGCGGAACATCAAGGTGGTCACGGTGTCGGCGATCAGCGCCGGGTGCACCTCGCGGAAGCGGCCCTGGGCCACCCCCTCGGCGATCAGCGCGCGCACCCGGTCGGCCGCCAGCGCGGTGTTGCGCTCGTAGACCTCGCGGCCCGGGGCGAAGGAGTCGAGGTCCCGGTGGAAGTCGGGGCCGGCGGGAGCCAGCGCCCGCGCGACGGCGCTCAGGTACGCGGTCACCCGCAGGGCCGGGTCGGTCTCGGTGACGGTCTGCGCCTCGACGTCCTCGGTCGCCTTGCGGAAGAAGTGCCGGATCACCCGCGAGGCCAGCCGTTCCTTGCTCTCGGCGAGCGCGTAGAGGGTGCTCTTCGAGCAGTGCAGCCGGACGGCGAGGTCGTCGAGGGTGAACCGCGCAAACCCCTCCGTGAGGAACAGCTCCTCGAGCTGGTCGAGCAGCTCGGCCCGCCGCCGGGTCAGCCGGGCGTCCGCCGGAACCGTGCTCGTCATCGCGCCTCCCAGCATGAACCAGGACGTACAACAGTACTGCGGTACCGTCGTGAGTACTGTTTTCGACGAGGGGACGCCCGTGCCGGTCGACCGCGAACTGCCCACGCCCGAGGCGTACGACCTGATCGCGCTCACCCGCGAGCTGGCCGACGCGGAGCTCGCGCCGAAGGCCGCGCAGTACGAACGCGAGGAGCGCTTCCCCCGCGAGGTCTTCCGCCTGCTCGGGAACGCCGGGCTGCTCGGCCTGCCCTTCGGCGAGGACGTCGGCGGCGGCAGCCAGCCCTACGAGGTCTACCTGCAGGTCGTCGAGGAGCTCGCGGCGCGCTGGGCCAGCGTCGCCCTCGGCGTCAGCGTGCACACGCTGTCGTGCTTCCCGATCGACCGGTTCGGCACCGAAGGACAGCGCCGCGACCTGCTGCCCGAGATGGTCGGCGGCCGGCTGCTGGGCGCCTACTGCCTGTCGGAGGCCCACGCCGGTTCCGACCCGGCCGCCATGCGCGCCGCCGCCCGGACCAGCGACGACGGCTGGCTCGCCACCGGCGAGAAGGCCTGGGTGACCCACGGGGGGCACGCGGACTTCTACTCGACGTTCCTCCGGACCCCGGACGACGGGGAGCGCGCGATCTCCACCTTCCACCTCACCCCGGACCTGCCCGGGTTCACCGCGGCCAGGCCCGAGGAGAAGATGGGCCTGACCGGGTCGACGACCGCGGCGATCCGGCTCGACGAGGTGCCGGTGCCCGCCGACCGGCTGGTCGGCGAGCGCGGCCGCGGGCTGTCGATCGCGCTGGCCGCCCTGGACTCCGGGCGCCTGGGCGTCAGCGCCGTCGCGGTCGGGCTCGCGCAGTCCGCGCTCGACGTCGCCGTCCGCTACGCCGGGGAGCGTGAGGCGTTCGGCCGGCCGATCGTCGAGCACCAGGGCGTGGCGTTCCTGCTCGCCGACATGGCCGCCGCCGTCGAGTCCGCGCGCGCCACGTACCTGGTGGCCGCCCGCCGCAAGGACGCCGGCAAGGACTACTCCCGGCAGGCCAGCATCGCCAAGCTCGTCGCCACCGACGCGGCCATGAAGGTCACGACCGACGCCGTCCAGGTGCTCGGCGGCGCGGGGTACACCCGCGAGTTCCCGGTCGAGCGCTACATGCGCGAGGCGAAGGTCATGCAGATCTTCGAGGGCACCAACCAGATCCAGCGCATGGTCATCGGCAAGTCCCTCGCCAGGGACGCGGCACCGGCCGGGAGCTGACCCTCGAAATCGTCGGCGCCCGGGTGGAGCATCCCGGCATGGCCTCGTTCGCCGATCTGGAGTCCCGGGAGCCGGAGTTCGCCGCGCGCGTGCGCGCGGCCTTCGACGCCCACGAGCACAAGTTCCTGGCCACGCTCCGGGCCGACGGGTCCCCGCGGATCAGCGGCATCACGATGCAGTTCGTGGGCGGCGAGCCCTGGCTGGCGGGCATGCCGGAGTCGGTCAAGTTCGCCGACCTGCGGCGCGATCCCCGGTTCGCCCTGCACAGCGGGAGCTCCGAGCCCGACGCCTTCTCCGGTGACGCCAAACTGAGCGGACGCGCCGCCGAGGTCACCGGATCGGCCGAGCGCAGCGGCTACGCGAAGGCGGCCGGCGTCCCGAAGGCGATGATGCACTTCGTCCTGTTCCGGGTGGCGCTCGAGCAGGTGGTGCTGGTCGCTCTCAACGACGAGAAGACCGCACTGGTCATCTCGTCGTGGCGCCCCGGGAGGGGCCTGACCCGGACGCTGCGCACCTGACGGCCGGAGTTCCACGTGGAACTGGTGACGTCCGTCAGTGGACCGGAACGACCGTCGCGGACGACACTGGCTGCACACCGACCAGGAGACGTCCGATGCCCGAGCCCCACCTGCGCGCCGCCGACACCGACCGCGCCGCCGTCGCCACCGTCCTCGGCCAGCACATGTCCGCGGGCCGGCTGACGGTCGACGAGTACGACGACCGGCTGGCACGGGCCTACGCGGCGAAGACGTATGGCGAGCTGGCCGAGCTGACCGCCGACCTCCCGGCCGCCCCGAAGCCCCGGGCCCCCGAGGCCGCCCGCCCGCAGGGCGCCGTCCCCGCCTGCACGCCCATGGCCAACCCCTGGGCCTGGCACGGCAGCGCCCAGTCCTCCTGGCGGTCCTGGCTGACCACCGCGCTCATCGTCGTGACCATCTGGGCGGCGACGTCACTGGCATCGTGGGAGTTCCACTACTTCTGGCCGATCTGGGTCATCGGTCCGTGGGGCGCGGTCCTGCTCGCGCAGACCCTCACGCGCGGCCGGCACGACCGGGAGCGGTACCGCCAGCTGGGCTGAGGCCCCGCGGCGCTCCGCGCGGGCCGGACCACCAGCGCGCCGGAGGCGGTCCACCTGCCAGGGACGCCGCTGCGCGGGGGGGTCCGCCAGGTGGCGCCGTAGAACTGGGGTGGGCAAGGGGGGAGTTGAACCCCCACGTCCTTTCGGACACACGGACCTGAACCGTGCGCGTCTGCCATTCCGCCACTTGCCCTGGCGAGCGCCGACATTAGCAGCCGGAGGCCGTGACCCGGCCGGGGGGTCGGTCGTTGCCCGGGTCACCAGAGGACGGCGCGGACGTGATTGCGGGGAGTCGCGGGTCACCGGCCGGTCGGTCGGGCACCGCCCGGCTACGATCACCGTTGGCACAGCGGGACGTCCGACCGAACGCAAAGGAGCGACTGTGGGTGTGCTGCAGCGCTTCGAGCGACGGCTCGAGGGCATGGTCGGCCTGGCCTTCGCCCGCATCTTCAAGGGCAAGGTGCACCCCGCCGAGATCGCGAAGGCACTCCAGCGCGAGGCAGACGAGCAGCGCTCCGTCCTCGGCGAGGGCCGCGTCCTGGCGCCCAACGTCTACGTCGTCACCCTCGGCCGCACCGACTTCGAGCACCTCGGCCAGTGGTCGGACCAGCTCGCCGGCGAGCTCGCGGACATGGTCAGCGAGCACATCGACGACGAGGGCTACCAGATCTTCGACAAGGTGACGGTGCGCCTCGAGCGCGACACCGACCTGCCCACGGGTGTCTTCGAGGTCAGCTCGCACGTCGCCGACCCGGCCCGCCCCGCGTCCCGCGACGACATGGCGGTGGCCGCTCCCCCGCGCGGTGCTCCGCCGGTCACCGGCCAGCACCCGCCGCTCCCCCCGCTGCCGCCCCTCCCCCCGCTGCGCGGCCGGGTCGCGACCGACACGGGGAAGCAGGGCCCGTCGATCGTCGGCCGGGCCGGCTCCCGACCGGGCGTGACCCACGTGCTCGTCGTCGACGGCCCGGGTACGCGCCACGAGCTCTCCACGGGGCGCAACGTCATCGGCCGTGGCACCGAGGCCGACATCCGGCTGCCGGACACCGGCGTCAGCCGCAAGCACGTCGACGTCGTCCTGGACGGCGGGACGGCGACGGTCGAGGACCTCGGCTCCACCAACGGCACGCTCGTCAACGGACGACGGGTCAGCCGGCAGGCCCTGGTCGACGGGGACGTCATCCGCATCGGCCACTCCGTGCTGGTCTACCGGCAGGATGGCTCGTGACCGAGCTTGCGAGGGCACGCAGGGACACAGCACGAGGGTTCTTGGGGCCGTGACCGCCGAGATCGTCCTCCAGGTCTTCCGCTTCGGCTTCCTGCTGCTGCTGTGGCTGTTCATCTTCGCGGCGTTCCGCGTGGTGCGCGCCGACCTGTTCGGCGGCCGGACCGGACGGGTCGCCTCGGTCCCGCCCCGGGCCGCCCCCGCCGGCAAGAAGCGCGGGCAGAAGGGCATGCGCACGCTGGTCGTCACCGCCGGCCCGCTGGCCGGCACGAAGATCACCCTGGGCGACCAGCCGATCCTGATCGGCCGGGCCGACGACTCCACGCTGGTGCTCACCGACGACTTCGCCAGCTCCCGCCACGCGCGGCTGACCAACCGCGGGGGTTCCTGGTACGTCGAGGACCTCGGCTCCACCAACGGGACCTACCTCGACCAGCAGCGCGTGCAGGGTCCGCTCCTGGTCAACCCGGGGCAGCCGATCCGCATCGGGCAGACTGCTCTGGAGCTGCGTACGTGAGGGAGCGTGCGGGCACGGCGATGAGCACAGGAGACGGGCGCCCGCGCCCCCCGAGCGCGAGCGAGGTGGACGGATGAGCCTCGTTCTCAGATATGCGGCCCGCTCGGACCGCGGCCTGATCCGCGGCAACAACCAGGACTCCGTCTACGCCGGCCCTCGCCTGCTCGCGGTGGCCGACGGCATGGGCGGCCACGCGGCCGGCGACGTGGCCAGCAAGGTCGTCATCGCCGCCCTGGAGCACCTGGACGACGACGCCCCTTCCGGCGACATGCTGCAGGCGATGCGCGAGGCGGTCTTCGAGGGCAGCGAGCACCTGCGCGAGGTGATCCGCGAGTCACCGCAGCTCGAGGGCATGGGGACGACGCTCACCGCGATCCTGTTCGCCGGTGGCCGGCTGGCGCTGTGCCACGTCGGCGACTCGCGCGCCTACCTCGTCCGCGACGGCCAGCTGTCGCAGATCACCCATGACGACACGTTCGTCCAGACGCTGATCGACGACGGCCGGATCACCGCCGAGGAGGCCAACAGCCACCCGCAGCGCTCGCTGCTGCTGCGGGCGCTCAACGGCCAGGAGGTCGAGCCGGACCTCTCCATGCGCGAGGCACGGGCCGGCGACCGGTACCTGCTGTGCTCCGACGGCCTCTCGGGCGTGGTGAGCGAGGAGACCCTCGCCGAGGCGCTGAAGGACCCCGACCCGCAGACCACGGCCGACCGGCTCATCGAGCTGGCGCTGCGCAGCGGCGGCCCCGACAACATCACGGTGATCGTCGCCGACGTCATCGAGGACACCGGGGGCGGCGGCCGCGTCGACCCGGTCGTCGACGGCGCGGCCGGTGACAACGTCGGCCAGCGGCAGGTCGACGCCCGCTCGGCCGCCGGCCGAGCCGCGCTCGCCGATCCGCCCGCACCTCCCCCGCCGACATCCACACCGCCGACGGGCGGTGGCCCCTCCGCCCGCCGCCGCCCGGTGCGACTACTCCTGGTGGCGGTGATCGCTCTCGTCGTGCTCGTGGCGGGGGCGGTCGGTACGTACGTCTGGGCCCTCGGACACTGGTTCGTGGGCGTCGACGGCACGGGCGACAGCGAGCAGGTGGCCATCTTCCGCGGCCTGGACGTCTCCGTGGTGGGCTTCGACTTCTTCGAGGTCGACGAGGACACCGGCCTGGCGCTCGCCGATCTCACGCCTGCGGCGCGCAACCGCGTCCGCGGCGGCATCTCGGCCACCGATTCCGACGACGCGAACCGGATCCTGGAGGCCCTGCGCGACCAGCGGCTGCCGGTCTGCTCCTCCGGCGGGGCGTCGTCGTCGAACGGCCCGTCGTCCCCTGCGGTCCCGTCGACCGCGCCGACGACGTCGGCGGTCCCGGGGGATCCTGGTGGCGTGCCGCCGACCACCGCGGAGACGACGACCTCGACCCGCACGACGGAAGCGCAGGAGCCGGGAACGGACTGCCGGGAGGCCGACTGATGTCCGGTCCGGCCACCGACCCCCGGGCCCAGGCGGCCGCCCCGCCCAAGCGGCGGGGCACGGAGGCCGCGCTGCTCGGCTTCGCCGTGCTCATCACCGTCGTCGCGCAGTGCATCGTCGACCTCACGATCACCGGCTCCCTGCGGCCGGAGATGGCCGCGTTCAGCGCCTGGATCACCGCCCTCTGGGTCGTGGCGCACTTCGTCGTCCGCAGGTGGGCTCCGTACGCCGACCCGCTCCTCCTGCCCTGCGTCGCCCTGCTGGTCGGCCTCGGGCTCACCGTCATCCACCGGCTGGACCTCGCCGCGGAGCAGCTCGACAGCACGATCACCCGGGAAGACGCGCCGGTCCAGCTGGTCTGGGCCACCCTCGGCGTGGCCCTGTTCGTCGCGTTCCTCGTGGTCGTGCGCGACCACCGCACGCTGTCCCGGTACGCGTACACGCTGGCGCTGGTCGGCATGGCTCTGCTCGCGCTGCCGGCCCTGCTGCCCTCCTCGATCTCCGAGGTCAACGGCGCCAAGATCTGGATCCGGGTCGCCGGCTTCTCCATCCAGCCCGGTGAGTTCGCCAAGATCTGCCTGGTCGTCTTCTTCGCCGCCTACCTGGTCGACAAGCGCGACGTCCTCGCCCTGGCCAGCCGCCGGGTGATGGGCCTGGAGCTCCCGCGCGGCCGCGACCTCGGCCCGGTGCTGCTGGCCTGGGTGCTGTCGATCCTCGTGCTCGTCTTCGAGCGCGACCTCGGCAGCTCGCTGCTGCTGTTCGGGATCTTCGTGGTGATGCTCTACATCGCCACCGAGCGCTCCAGCTGGCTGCTCATCGGCGTCGGGCTGTTCGCCGGCGGTGCCCTGATCGCCTACCAGATCTTCGGCCACGTCCAGCAGCGCGTGGACACCTGGCTCGACCCCTTCGCCTACCGGGACGGCGCCGGCTACCAGCTCGTGCAGTCGCTGTTCGGCCTGGGCACCGGCGGCCTCTTCGGCGCCGGGCTCGGCGGTGGCCGCCCCGACCAGGTGCCGGTGGCCAAGAGCGACTTCATCGCCTCGGCGATCGGCGAGGAGCTCGGCCTGTTCGGGCTCGTCGCGGTGATCATCGTCTACCTGGTGCTCGTCGAGCGCGGCCTGCGCACCTCGCTCATCGTGCGGGACGCGTTCGGCAAGCTGCTCGCCGCGGGCCTCGCGTTCGCCGTCGCGTGGCAGGTCTTCGTCGTCCTCGGCGGGGTCACCGGCCTGCTGCCGCTGACGGGTCTGACGACGCCGTTCCTCGCCTACGGCGGTTCGTCCCTGGTGGCCAACTTCGTGCTCGTGGCCCTTCTGGTCCGCATCAGCGACGCCGCGCGGCGCCCGGCCACCCCGCACGCGGCCCCGCAACGGCTCGGCGACGCGCCCACCGAGGTCGTGACCCAGTGAACGCCCCGCTGCGCCGCGTCGCGATCAGCATCCTCGTGCTCTTCACCCTGCTGATCATCAACGTCAACTACATCCAGGTCGTGCGCTCCGACGACTTGCGCGACGACACCAGCAACACCCGCGTGCTGGCCGCCGAGTACGACCGCGAGCGCGGCTCGATCATCGTCGGCGGTGAGCCGATCGCCCTCTCGGTCCCGACCGAGGGCCGCCTGAAGTACCTGCGCCAGTACCCGCAGGGAGGGCTGTACGCGGCCGTCACCGGGTACTACTCGCTGATCTACAACAACAGCGGCATCGAGCGCGTCGAGAACGACATCCTCTCGGGCAAGGACCCCCGCCTGGCACTCCGTCGCCTGGCGGACATGTTCACCGGCCGGGACCCCGCCGGCGGTGACGTCGTCCTCACGCTCGACCCTGCCGTGCAGGCCGCGGCCATGGCCGGCCTGGAGGGCGTCACCGGGGCCGTCGTCGCCCTCGACCCCAGCACCGGCGCGGTGCTCGGTCTGGCCAGCACGCCCACCTACGACCCCGGCCTCCTGTCCAGCCACGACCCGGACGCGATCCGCGAGTACGCCGCCGAGCTCGACGCCGCCGACCCCGACCCGCGCGCCAACCAGGCGACCCGCGAGATCTACGCGCCCGGCTCGGTCTTCAAGGTGATCGTGTCGGCCGCCGCGCTGGCCGAGGGCTACACGCCGGACACCGTGATCCCGGCGCCGACGGAGTTCCCGCTGCCCAACAGCTCCCGCGTCATCCCCAACTTCAACGGTTCGAGCTGCAGCAGCACCGGCGAGCAGTCGCTCCTCGACGCGCTCACCATCTCCTGCAACACCGCGTTCGCGATGCTCGGCATCGAGCTGGGCGAGGACAAGGTGCGGGCGATGGCCGAGGCGTTCGGACTGGACGGCGAGCGCCTCCAGATCCCCCTGACGGTCGAGGGCAGCACGGTCGGGGACATCGAGGACGACGCCGCGCTCGGCCAGACCTCGATCGGCCAGCGCGACGTGCGGGTGACCACGCTGCAGGCGGCGATGATCGCCGCAGCCGTGGCCAACGACGGCAGCCTCATGTCCCCGTACCTCGTCGACCAGCTGCGCGCCCCGGACCTCTCCGTCATCGACGAGACGACGCCGGAGGAGCTGAGCCGCCCGGTCTCGACGGAGATCGCGAACCAGCTGACCGAGATGATGCAGAGCGTGGTCGAGCGGGGCTCCGGCCGGGCCGCCCGGATCAGCGGCGTCGAGGTCGCCGGCAAGACCGGCACGGCCCAGACTCCGGACGCCCCCGACCACAACTGGTTCGTCGGTTTCGCCCCGGCCGACGACCCGACGATCGCCGTCGCGGTGTTCGTGAAGAACGGTGGCGGAACCGGCGGCGACGTCTCCGCGCCGATCGCCCGCGAGGTCATGGCCGCCCACCTCGCCGGTCAGGAGGACTGATGGCGCTCTCCGTCGGCAGCCTGCTGGCCGGCCGGTACGAGATCGTGGCCCCGATCGCGACGGGCGGCATGGGCGAGGTCTGGCAGGCCCGCGACCAGGTCCTGGACCGCATCGTGGCCGCCAAGGTCCTCAAGAGCGAGTACACCGGCGACCCGAACTTCCTCGCCCGGTTCCGCAACGAGGCCCGGCACACCGCCGCCCTGACCCACCAGAACATCGCGTCGGTCTACGACTACGGCGAGACCGTGGACGACACCGGCACGCAGAACCTGGCGTTCCTCGTCATGGAGTACGTCGAGGGCCAGCCGCTGGTGACGATCCTCCACGACGAGGGCGCCCTGCCCGTCGACTGGACGCTGCACGTGATCAGCCAGTCCGCCGACGGGCTGTCGGCCGCCCACAAGGGCGGTGTGGTCCACCGCGACATCAAGCCCGGCAACCTCATGGTCCGGCCCGACGGCGTGGTCAAGCTGACCGACTTCGGCATCGCCCAGGCCCGCGACGCCGCACCGCTCACCCGCACCGGCATGGTCGTCGGCACCGCCCAGTACCTCTCCCCGGAGCAGGCCCAGGGGATGGAGGTCGGCCCGCCGTCCGACGTCTACTCGCTGGGCGTGGTCGCCTTCGAGTGCCTCACCGGCGCGCGGCCATTCGACGGCGCCTCCCAGGTGGCCATCGCGCTGGCGCACATCAACCGGCCGCCGCCGCCGTTGCCGGCGCACGTCCCCCCGGCCGTGCGGCTGCTCGTCGAGCGGGCGCTGGCCAAGGACCCCGCCGACCGCTTCCCGGACGGTGGCGCCTTCGCCGAGGCGATCCGGCGGGTCGCCTCCGGCGGCACCCTCACGCCCGTCGTCGGCCCCGTCACCATGCCCACCCAGGTGGTCGCGGCCGGTGGGGACAACTCGCGCACGCAGGTCATCGCCGTCACCGGTGCCACCGCCGTGGCCGGTGCCGGGCTCGCCGGGCCCCCGACGGGGCCGGCCGGCCCGATGCCGCCCCTGCAGGCCCCTCCCGAGGACGACGACGGCTGGCTCGAGGAACCCGAGGAGCCACGCCGGGGACGACGCTGGGCATGGGTGGTCGCCGCGCTGGCGCTCGTCCTGCTGCTGGCCGCGGGCGCCTGGTGGGTCCTCGGCAGCGACGACCCCGGCGGCGGCGGTGACACCGCCAGCACGAACCCGACCGTGACGAGCGCGAGTTCTGCCGGGGTCGTCGTGGACCCGGCGGCGTTCATCGGCGAACCCGCCGACGACGTCGAGGCGGCGCTGACGGCCCAGGGCCTCGGCGTCGTCCGGGAGACGGCCAGCGAGGGCCAGCTCGAGGGCGCCGGGACGGAGCTGGACGCCGGGGACGTGGCTGACCTGGCGCCCACCGGCTCGGTGGCCCCGGGGACGGACATCACGCTCTACGTCGCCGAGGAGGCCTACGCGCCCGGGGGGACGGAGCCGACCGACGAAGCGGAACCGACCGAGACCAGCGCCAGTACGACGTCGACAGCGCCCACCACCACGAGGAGCATCCCGACGACCAGCAGCTCGTCGGCCTCGACGTCCACCACGACGGCCACGACCACGACCACCCTCCCGGCCGACCCCGGCGGGGACCCGCCGTGCGCTCCGCCGGAGGACTGCGACGGCGACGGACTGCCGGACGAGGACCCGAACGCTGGGGCAGCTGATCCGGGTGAGGCCGGGTGAGCCCGCTCCACCGCGTCGTCCCTGGATCGCCCCGCCCAGCGGATAGGCTCGCCGGCGGCAGCCAGCCCGCAGCGCCCCGCGCCCGGGGTGCTCGCCCGCTCGCCGAGGCCCTCGCCCGGACGACGCACCGCCCCGCCCGAGAGGACCTCTGATGACCACGCCGCAGGTGCTCGGGGAGCGCTACGAGATCGGCGGGGTCCTCGGGCGCGGCGGCATGGCCGAGGTGCACCGCGGCCGCGACCTGCGGCTCGGGCGCGAGGTCGCCGTCAAGGTGCTCCGGCACGACCTGGCCCGCGACCCCTCGTTCCAGGTCCGCTTCCGCCGCGAGGCCCAGGCCTCGGCCTCGCTGAACCACCCGGCGATCGTCGCCGTCTACGACACCGGTGAGGACCGCACGACGACCGGCGCCACCCCGTACATCGTCATGGAGTACGTCGAGGGCGAGACGCTGCGCGACGTCCTGCGGCGCGAGGGTCACCTGACCCCCGAGCGCGCGATGGCCCTGTCGGCCGACATCTGCGGGGCGCTGGACTTCAGCCACCGCAACGGCATCGTGCACCGCGACGTGAAGCCCGGGAACGTGATGATCACGCCCCAGGGCACCGTCAAGGTGATGGACTTCGGCATCGCCCGCGCCGTCTCCGACTCGGCCGCGACGATGACCTCGACCGCCGCCGTCATCGGCACCGCCCAGTACCTCTCGCCCGAGCAGGCCCGGGGCGAGGGCGTCGACGCCCGGTCCGACGTCTACTCGATGGGCTGCATGCTCTTCGAGCTCGTGACCGGTGCCCCCCCGTTCACCGGCGACTCCCCTGTCGCCGTTGCCTACCAGCACGTCCGCGAGGACCCGCGCCTGCCGTCGTCGATCAACCCGGCCATCCCGCCGGAGCTCGACGCCATCGTGCTCAAGGCGATGAGCAAGAACCCGGCCAACCGGTACCAGTCGGCCGCGGAGATGCGCAACGACCTCCTCCGGGCGCTCGCCGGGCAGCGGGTGGAGGCGACGCCGGTCATGGGCGACGCCGAGAAGACCACGATCCTCAGCGCCACGCCGGGCGTGCCCTACCGGGACGACGACTGGGACGACGCCGACGAGGCCGACCGCAGGCGCCGGCGGAAGATCATCGCGATCGTCGCCGTCGTCGTGGCCCTGCTCGTCGCCGGTGCCGTCGCGCTGGCGATCGCCATGAGCGGCGACGACGAGACCCCGCCGGCCGCCCAGGTCGCGGTCCCCGGTCTGGTCGACCTCACCGAGGCTGAGGCCCGGCAGCGGATCACCGACGCCGGCCTGGTCGTCGGCGAGGTCACGACGCGACCGGTCACCGACACCACGCAGGTGGGCACGGTCCTGGAGAGCGACCCCGCCGGCGGCGCGCAGGTCGAGGAGGGCACCGAGGTCAGCCTGGTCGTCGGCGCCGAGCCGGACGCCGTCGCCATCCCGGGCGTCGTCGGCCTGGACGTCGAGCAGGCCCAGAGCAATCTCGCGGCCGACGGGTTCAACCGCGTCACCATCGACCGGGTCGACTCAGCGGCACCCGAGGGCGAGGTCATCTCGGTCGACCCGGAAGAGGGCACCCAGGTGCCGGTGGACACCGCCATCACCCTCGAGGTCTCCGACGGCGACGTGGCCGTGCCCGACGTCCGGGGCGAGGACCAGGCGACGGCGACCCAGACCCTGCGGTCCGCGGGCTTCACGAACATCACCTCCGCCGAGGTGGACTCGCAGGAACCGGCGGGGACTGTGCTCGGCACCAGCCCGGCCGCGGGCACCCAGGCCACGGCGGACACCGCGATCACGCTCCAGATCTCCGGCGGCCCCGCCGAGCCCACGTCGGGCACCGTGCCGAACGTGCGCGGCCAGTCGGAGGCCGGGGCCCAGGCGCTCCTGGCGCAGGCGGGCTTCACCAACGTCGACTTCGTGGAGAGCGACGAGGTGGACCCGACCGTAGGCCCCGGCCAGGTGCAGGCCACCGATCCGGCGGGCGGCAGCACTCAGCCGTTCGACACCGAGATCACGGTCATCCTGAACCCGGGCGGCTAGCGGGCGCCTCAGGCCCCGTCCAGAGGCTCGCCGCGAGCTTGCGAGCGGTGAGGAGGACGGGGTCCTTTCTCAGGCCGTGGCTGCCGACAGCCGTCGTGCGGTGGCGCTGGCGCTCTCCACCACGTCCGGGTCGGGCGTCAGCCCGCAGACGGCGAGCCAGGTGGCCAGCATCCGGTGCCCGCCCTCGGTGAGCACCGACTCGGGGTGGAACTGCACGCCCTCGATGGGCAGCTCTCGGTGCCGCAGCGCCATGACGACGCCCGACGGGGTGGCGCCGGTGACCTCCAGCTCCGCCGGAACGGTGGCCGGGTCGACGGCCAGGGAGTGGTAGCGGGTCGCGGTGAAAGGCGACGGCAGCCCGGCGAGGACGCCGTCCCCGTCGTGGACCACCTGGCTGGTCTTGCCGTGCAGGAGCTCCGGGGCGCGCACCACGACGGCGCCGAACGCCTCGGCGATCGCCTGGTGGCCCAGGCAGACGCCGAAGACCGGCGTGCCGGTCTCGGCGGCGGCCCGCACCATCGGCACGGTCACGCCCGCGTCGGACGGCGTCCCGGGCCCGGGGGAGAGCAGCACCCCGGCGACGTCGAGGTCGGCGAGCTCGTCGACGCTGACGGCGTCGTTGCGCCGCACGATGCAGCGGACGCCGAGCTGGCCCAGGTACTGGACGAGGTTGTAGACGAAGCTGTCGAAGTTGTCGACGACCAGCACCGGTCGGTCGGGAGCGGTCATGGAAGTGCGTGCTCCCTCGTCGATGCTCAGCCTGCGGTCGCGTACTGCAGGTCCAGGGGGCCATCGTAGGCGGGCAGCGCGAGCGCCGGCCGCTCCCGCACCTCGAAGGTGAGCCCGTAGGCCTCCACCGCCTGCTGGAACACCGCCACCTGCGGCGACGCCGCGAGCTGGGCGCGCACGGTGGAGGCGTCGGCCACGGCGACGACGACGAACGGCGGCGAGTACGTGCGGCCCTGCAGCAGCAGGGTGTTGCCCACGCACCGGACGGCGCTGGTGGCGATGAGCCGCTGGTCCATGACCGTCACGCCTTCGGCGCCGGCGGCCCAGACCGCGTTCACGACCGCCTGGACGTCGGACTGGTGGATGACCAGGTCGTCGGCCCGGGCACCGCCGGGCAGGGTGCCGTCGGGGCGGGCAGGGGCGTCGTCCAGGGTGATCTCCACGCCCGGGCCGCTGACGGGCACGAGGGCGGCGGCCAGCGCACCCGCCTCACCGGCACTCCGGGCGGCCGCGACGGCGCCGTCGCGGCTGGCGGCCCCCTCGGTCAGCCGGTCCACCTCGCGCTGCAGGTCGGCCAGCTGGTCGCTCTGCCGGGCGATCACGGTGTTGCGCTGCTCGATGAGCTCCGAGAGCTGGGTGACCTCGCCGGCGCGCAGATCGGTGCCCTGCGCCGTCCGGCCGGACGTTGCGAACAGTAGGCCGGCCGCCAGGGCCACCACGGGCACGAGCGCGGTCCAGCCGGAAGGACGGCGGCCGCGGAACCGGGCCGGGACGACCGCGGAGGGGAGCAGGCTGCGGGCCACAGGTTCCTCCTCGCGCGTCGTCGGGACCGGATGCGGGGCGTACCGCACGTGGCAACGGCACCGTCGTCCCCCAGCAGCTTAGGCTGGGAGGCAGTTCCGGCCGGAGGACACGACCCGGCCGCCGGAAGGGAGTTCCACGGTGCCCAAGTCCAAGGTCCGCAAGAAGTCGGCGTACACGCCCCCCGAGGGGGTGCTGCAGGGCCGGTCGGCCCAGGCGCGCGTCGCCCAGCCCAGCCCGCGCTGGTACGCGCCGCTCATGGTGGCGCTGATGCTGGTCGGCCTGCTGTGGATCGTCGTCTACTACGTGGCCGGCGACCGGATCCCCTTCATGGTGTCGCTCGGCGCCTGGAACTTCGCGATCGGGTTCGGCGCCATGGTCGCCGGCCTGGTCATGTCGATGCGCTGGCGCTGAACTCGCCCCCAGCCGCTCGCAGTATCCGAGGCCCTCACCCCGAACCGGGGTGGGGGCCTCGTCCGTTCCGCGGTCCACCCCCGTCCGGTGGCTGTGCACAGACGGACGCTTCATCCACAGGTCGACATGGCGCTCCGCCCCCAGGGTTGTCCACCGTGTGTGGAGAGACGGAACGGACCCGATCCTCGTTGACCTGCGCGAACGTCGTCCGTGAGACGCATGTGACAGGACGACCACGCCAGTAACTACACCCGTGTGAGTCTGTCCCCAGCTGTGTACCCAGCTGTGGATGTATCGACTTGGCGGTTCCTCCGAGGAGCCGACCGCGCCGTGGTGTCGACCCCCTCGTACCCGTCCCGACCTGCGACTACACGGCGGACGACCGCTCCGGGTGGCCGTCCGGCGACGGACCGGTCGGTCACGGGTACTCGGGGGGCGGTGCCCGCGCTGGCACCCTGGGTGCGTGCAGTGGTCCCCCCGTACCGGCGAGACGGTGGCCCTGGTGACCGTCGGCGCCGGCCTCGCGCTGTCCCTCCTCGTCCTCGACTCCGCCGGCCGGGTGCTGGTCGGGCTCGGAGCGCTGCTCGTGCTCGTCCTCGCGGCTCGCGACCTGGTGGCCCGCCCACGGCTGGCCGCCGGTCCCGACGGCGTGGACGTGCGCACGCTCACCGGCGGCCGCCATCTCCCCTGGCCGGGACTGCGCGTCGACGTCCGGGAGACCCGGCGGTTCGGCGTCCGCGGCCGGACCCTCGAGCTGGACACCGTCGGCGGGCCGGACGATCCCGGTGTCCTCGTCGTCCTCGGGCGGCGCGACCTCGGCACCGACCCGGCGGAGGTGGCCCGCGCCCTGCGGGCGCTGGACCCCACCACCCGGCCCTAGATGCCGAGGACGACGACCGTCGGCACGGTGAGGGCGAGGACCAGCAGGACGACGGCGAGCGCGGCGAGCCCGGCGATCTGCAGCGGCGGCCGGCGCCGCGTGAGCACGAGGATCCCCGCGGTCAGCAGCCCGGCGACGAGGCCGCCGAGGTGGCCGAGCAACGAGACGCCCGGCAGGAAGCTGATGAACACGTTCAGCACGATCAGCGTCAGCAGCCCGCGCAGGTCCTGGCGGTTGAACAGCATCAGGACGACGAGACCGCCGAGCAGACCGTAGATGGCCGTGGAGGCGCCCGCGACAGGGACGCGGGGGTCACCGAACAGCTGGATGGCGGCCGCCCCGCCCAGGGCCGACAGCAGGTAGAGGGCGAGGAAGCGCACCCGGCCCAGCTGCCGCTCGAGCTCCGACCCGAAGATCAGCAGGCCCAGCATGTTCATCACGAGGTGGATCGGCCCGATGTGCAGGAACGCCGCGGTGAAGACCCGCCACCACTCACCGAAGAGGTTCACGCCGAAGGGCCACTGCGACAGCTGGTCGAACACCGGGGAGTCGTAGTTCTCCAGCGGGACGTTGCCGACGGACGCGGCGGAGACGGCCGAGACCAGGAACATCGCGACGTTCGCCGCGATCAGGGAGAGGGTGACGACACCCCACCGGCGCCCCGCCACCTGCAGGCCGGTCGTGCGCCGGGGAGCGCGCACCGTGGCCTGCCCCTCCCGGACGCACTCCGGGCACTGGAACCCGACCGAGGCCGGGATCATGCACTCCGGGCAGATCGCCCGGTTGCACCGCGCGCAGGCGATGCCGGTGGGCCGGTCGGGGTGCCGGTAGCAGCAGATGGACCCCGTCCCCCCCACCCCCCGCTCGCTCGGGGCGGGCCCCTGGACGGGGCCGTCGTCTGCGTTCTGCGTCAGCTGCGCTGCACCTCGACGGACTCGATGACGACGTCGTCGACCGGCTTGTCGCCACGGGCGGTGGGCACCTTGGCGATGCGGTCCACCACGTCCCGGCTGGCCTGGTCGGCCACCTCACCGAAGATCGTGTGCTTGCGGTTCAGGTGGGGGGTCGGGCCGACGGTGATGAAGAACTGGGAGCCGTTGGTCCCGGGGCCGGCGTTGGCCATGGCGAGCAGGTACGGGCGGTCGAAGGACAGCTCGGGGTGGAACTCGTCGCCGAACTGGTAGCCGGGGCCACCGAAGCCCTGACCGAGCGGGTCGCCGCCCTGGATCATGAAGCCGTCGATGATGCGGTGGAAGATCGTGCCGTCGTAGAGCTTGTCGGTGGTCTTCTGCCGGGTCTCGGGGTGGGTCCACTCACGGGCACCCTCGGCCAGGTCGGCGAAGTTGGCGACGGTCTTCGGAGCGTGGTCCGGGAACAGGTCGACGGTGATGTCGCCGTGGTTGGTGTGCAGGACCGCGCGGCGGGCGGGAGTCGATTCAGTCACGCCTCCACTCTGCCACCGATCGGCGGGGCACGACCGACCGGTTCCGTGCGGAGGCGCCGACGGCCCTGGCTCCCTCACCCGAACCTCATCGAGCCCTCATCGAACGGGTGCGCCCGTACGCGACGCTCTCCATACGGACGACCGCGATCGGCGAAGGGAACCGTCATGTCGACCTCCGCACTTCCCCGGGGCCTGCCTTCCCCGTCGCGGCGGAAGCACCGGGCGCGCCGCGTGGCGGCGGGCGTGGCGGGGTGCGGGCTCGCGGCGTGGGTCATCGTCGCGGTCACGTCGGACGGCAACAGCCTCGACGTCCTGGGAGCGGCCAACATCTTCGGCGCCGGGCTCGATACCCCGCCACAACCCGGCGGCGGAGGGGCCGGCGTCGAACCGCCCATGTGGGAGATCCCCGACGGCACCGACCGGGTGCTCACGTTCCCCGAGGTCACCGGACGCGTGAACCCGATCACGAGCCAGCCGAACTTCGTCGGCCCCGAGGGGGACGGCGGCGAGTTCGGCACGACCGACGTGCAGTCGTTCGGGGGCATCTCCGGCATCGTGCACGAGGAAGCGGGGATCTTCGTGGTCGGCGTCCTCCTCACCGATGCCCCGCCCGAGGACCCGGCGCCGGAGCGGCTGGACGTCACCGACCAGGCAACGGCCGGATCCATCGAGCCGGAGATCGGCCAGACCTTCCTCATCGGCGACGGGACCGACCTGCGCGTGCAGGTCCCGGACGAGGCCACCCGGCTCTTCGTGGGGTACGCCGACGGCTACTACTACAAGGGCCAGCCGGGCTGGTACGACAACAACTCGGGGCGGGTCCAGGTGACGGTGGAGCTGGCCGACCGGTAGCCGGCGGGAGCCCGCCGGACTCCCGGAGCTGGCCCCGGGGCCGGGACGTACGAACCTTGTACGTCCCGGTTCCGAGGGCCATCCTCCGGGAGTGGGCACGGCCACGCGGTCCCGCATCGCGCCGCTGCTGGGACGCGAGCACGACATCGCACTCCTCGTCGACTCCGCCGGAGCCGGCGGGATCGTGCACGTCCACGGCCTTGCCGGCATGGGCAAGTCCGCACTCCTGGACACCTTCGCCGACCGCACGAGGGCCGCCGGCAGGCACGTCGTGTCCCTGGACTGCCGGACCGTCGAGCCGACCGAACGCGGGTTCCTGCGCGCAGCAGGGGGGTTCGACGACGTCGCCGCCTTCGCTGCGCATCTCGGCGCGCTGGCGCAGCCCGTCGTCCTGGTCCTCGACCAGTACGAGCACTTCCTGCTGCTGGACACCTGGTTGCGCCGGGCGGTCGTGCCCGCCCTGCCGCCCCGCGCCGCCCTGGTGCTCGGCTGCCGGGAGCGGCCGGTACCGGGCTGGTTCGGGGTGCCCGGCTTCCGGACCCTCGCGCTGGCGCCGTTGTCCGAGGCGGATTCCGGCCTGCTGCTGGCCGACCGGGGTGTCCCGCCCTCCGAGGCGGCGCGGCTCAACCGCATCGCTCGTGGCCACCCGCTGGCTCTCGTCCTCGCCTCGGCGGGGGCCGCGGAGAACCCGCAGCTCGCCCTGGAGGACGCGGCGACGTCCCGCGTCGTCGAGGAGCTGACGCGGCTGTACTTCGAGGACATCGACGATCCGCTGACCCGGCAGTCGCTCGAGGCGGCGTCCGTCGTGCGCCGGGTCACCGAGTCGCTCCTCGACGCGGTGCTGGACGGCAACGGCGCCGCAGCCGTGCACCGGCTGCTCTCCCTGCCGTTCGTGGTGGCGGGTCGGGACGGGACCGTCGTGCACGAGGCCGTCCGCGATGCGGTGGCCGGACACCTCCGGAGCACGAGCCCGGTGCGCTACCGGGAGTACCGGCGCGCGGCCTGGCGGCGGCTCCGCGACGAGATGCGTGCGGCCGCTCCCGCCGAGCTCTGGCGCTACACGGCCGACATCCTCTACCTGCTGGACAACCCCGTGGCCCGTGAGGCCTTCTTCCCGAGCGACGCGCAGCAGTTCGCCGTCGAACCGGCCGACCGCTCCGACGAGCGGGCCGTCCACGAGGTCGCCGAACGGCACGACGGACCGGACGCGGCGCGGCTGCTCCGGCAGTGGTGGACCGCGGCCCCCTCGGCGTTCAACGTCTCCCGGGGCCGGGACGGCCGGCTCGCCGGGTTCTTCCTGCTGCTCGACGACGCCCGGATCCGGCACCCGTCCGTGGGGAACGACCCCGTCGTCCAGTCCTGGGCCCGGCAGCTCGACAGCCACCCGACGGCCCGCGGCGAGGTCGTGCTGGGTCTGCGTCGATGGCTGGACCGCGATCGCGGTGAGGCGCCCGGAGCCACCCAGGCGGCCTGCTGGCTGGACGTGAAACGGACGTACATGGCGCTGCGGCCGGCTCTGCGCCGGATGTTCGTCGTCGTGCGTGACGTGCCGTCGTACTGGCCGGTGGTCCGCGAGCTCGGCTTCCGGCCGATCAGTTCGGCGCCGGTCGTGCTCGACGGCGCCGGCTACACGACCGTGATGCTGGACTTCGGCCCGGGCTCGGTCGACGGCTGGCTGGTCGACGTCCTCGCGGCCGAACTCGGGGTCGCCGAGGAGCCGGCGCTCGATGCCGACGCCCACGAACTGGTCGTCGGCGGGCAGCCGGTCGCACTCACACCGCTGGAGTTCGGGCTGTTCCGCCACCTCCACGACCACGAGGGCCAGACCGTGTCCCGCGCCGAGCTGCTGCGGGACGTGTGGGCGACGGAGTACATCGGTGGGAGCAACGTCGTGGACGCCGTCGTGCGCACGCTGCGGACGAAGCTCGGCTCCGGAGGGTCTGCGGTGGAGGCCATCCGTGGGCGCGGCTACCGCCTGCGCGAGGACTGGCGCTCGCGCCTGGACTAGGTGCCCTCCGCCGCGGACGGTCAGCTGCGCACAGCCGGCCGTGCTCCACGTGGAACATCTGCCCCGCGATTGCCGCTACCGTGCCCGCCATGCCGGCTGACGAGCCGCTCGGCGAGCGCGGCTTCCTCGCCGTCGCCCCGCCGTCCTCTGCAGCGGACAAGCTGTTCGCCGGCGACCGGGACGACTTCGGCTTCGTCATGAACACCTCGCACGCCTGGGCTCACCAGCCCAGGGACCATGACGCGCTCGCGGCTCTCTGGACGCGGGCCGCCACCCGCGCCGGGCTCACGTTCCGTCAGCGCGGGATCCTGGTGGCCGCCTCGGCCGGCGCGCTGGGCGACCCGCACTGCTCGCTGGCATGGGGGACGCGCCTGGCCGGTGAGGTCGACGACGAGACCGCCGCCGCGGTGCTCCGGGGGGACGACGCGGGGCTCGACGCCACCGACCGGGCGCTGGCGCGCTGGGCCCGCGCTCTGGCGCGTGATCCGAACACCACGCAGCCCGCCGACGTCCAGGCGCTGCGGGACGCCGGCTTCGACGAGGCGCAGATCGCCGCGCTCACGCTGTACGTCGCGCTGCGGATCGCCTTCTCCACCGTGAACGACGCCCTCGGCGCCCGGCCGAACCGGGAGCTGGTCGAGGCGGCGCCGCCCGCCGTCCGGGATGCGGTCGGCTACGGCCGTCCGCCGGCCGATGGGGAGTCGGCCCCCTAGATGGTCACGGCCGGCCCGTCAGCCACGCGTGCAGGCCGGCGTCCTGCTGCCGGAGCGTGTCCAGGGCGTTCCGCAGGATCATGCGGACGGGCAGGCACTCGCCGCCCATGTAGTACCGGGGCAGACCCATCGGCTGGAAGTGGAAGCCGGACGCGGTCATGTGCTCGAGCAGCCACTGCTCGAGCACCGCCACCCAGGCAGTGACGCCATCGTCAAGCGACAGCTGCAGCGCCGCCCGGTAGAGGTGCAGCCCGACGTCGGTGCCGCGGTGCGCCGCGGTGACCGCCAAGGTGCCCACCTCGGCGTACCGCTCGCCGGTGAGGATGCCGTGCGCCCCCGGGAACGGCGGGAAGTGAGCCACGGCGGGCACCGCACGGGGCCCCTCCGCCATCAGCCGCAGCACGCCGGCCGGCTCGCCGTCCCGCTCGGCGAGCAGCCAGCGCGACTGCCCGTCGAGGTGGGCGTACTCCTCGACGACCCGGGCCTCGCTGGCGGGCGTGAACCCCTCGGCCACGAAGACGTCGTGCTCGAGGGCGCGGGCGGTCCGCAGGTCGTCGGGGTCGGTGGCCAGGCGCACCTGGACGGCGGTCACCACGGCTGGCTCTGATAGGTCGCTGCGACCAGTGCCGAGACCGGGCGTCCCGTGCAGCGGCCACCGCGCAGGACGCTCCGCACGGGACCGAAGACCTCGGGCCGGTACTCCCGCATGGATCCGAGGCTGGCGTGGATGAGGTCCTCGACCTCGGCCTCGCTGGCGCCGTGGTGCTCCACGAACAGGCCACGGCGCCTGCCCTCGGGCTCCTGGATCCAGCCGATGCCGGCCCACGCCTCCTGGCCCACGGTGGTGGCGGTCTGCTCGGCGAGGACGACGTAGAGCCGGTCCCCCCACTCGGTACCGGTGAGGTCGGGCTGCTTCTGCACCACGTCGGCCCCGGGCGGGATGACGGAGGACAGCGGGAGGAGGTTGACGTCGCCGATGCCGGCCTCGTAGAGCGCCGCGTCGAACGCGGCGAGCTGCGTGTCGGCGACACCGACCCCGGTCGAGATCCGGATCTCGATGAGCGGCATGACTGTTCTCCCCCGTGCTGTGTGGTGACCTCCTCGTCGTCGAGCAAGTCGGGCTGGTCTCGTTCGTCCGACTGTCACACGGGGACGCGACGCGACCAAGCAGGACGCCCCCCTTCTGGGGAGCACGACGCGGGTGTTGTGGGCACCGTCACCGGAAGGGCAGCGGGCGTGCAGGATGTGGGTGGAGACGAGGGGAATCGAACCCCTAACCCCCGCCTTGCAAAATCGACCGAGGGGTGGTTTGGCGCGGTGGGCTGTGACTGGAAACCCCACTTGACCAGCACTTTTGCCAAGGGTCGCTCGCGGCTGTGGTTGGCTGATTCTGGCCGTTTTGCGGACCATCTGCGGACTGTGTGCGGACTGGGGCCACCGCAGCAGTCGTCTCGGACACTGCCCGGACGACGGCAACCGCGCCCCACACCCGCAGGAGCCTCTCCGACTGCGCCGGCCGCCGGAAGGGCGCTGCGCGTCCCTTCGGGATGGGCCTTCGGCCCACCCTTCCCCCGGCGCTGCGCCGTCGGAGTAGGGCGGGATATGGGAGGCGGGGTAGACCCTCGGGCTAACCACCCACGCCTTGATCTGCGAGGTCAGGTCCGGCGTCACCGATCAGGTGTCGTGGGTAGCGGGTCTCGAACCAGGACCGGTACAGCTGGTCGACGCCCTCCGGCTCGTCAGCCGAGAGAGCCCTGCAGCCAACTGAATGCGCTAACGACCTGCGCCATGCCGCTCAGCGCTTCGGTGCCCCCAGTCTTGTTGATCGAGTAGACGGTCAAACCGGCCAAGGTCATGAAGCCGCCGACGACCACCGTCAGGGCTACGACGTTCTTGCTGGTGATCACACGCTCACGCGTGACTTCAGAGGAAACAGACTGCATGGCGAACTCCACAAGGGTGTGGCCGCGCCCCGGATCGCAGCACCTCATGGACAGCAAGCGTCTGCTTGGTTGAACAACCCCGGGGCTGACTCATATGCAGCCCGTGAGACCCAACATTTAGGCCTACCGGGATGTACGTCCGGGGACGCACACCACGGCTAGGCGTGGGGTCGTTCGGGAGTGAGGGTAAGGCAGTCTCACCGTCACGGCAAGCAACCGTTACTTTGCGTTGCCTAGCTACGCGGAGGCTTCCTCTCGGCGTAACCGCGCCTCGCGGTGGAAATTCACTGGGCTGTTGTCGAGCACCCGGTTGACGATCGTAGGGAAGAAGACCTCTGGGGAGAGGTTCGGCGGTACGGCGTCGCGACGTAGCCCGACATGCGGGAGGTCCCGGAGCCGTTGATCCAGCTCATCTTCGGGCAGCGGGAGCGGCAGCGGCTCCTCCTCGGCGGAGGCGCTGGTCTGTACACCAGCTGAGACAAGAGGGTCTTCGTCGTCCTCGTCGCCGCCCGGCGGGGACGGCAATTCGTCCGACCAGTCAGGGATGACGAGGCAGACGGCGTCGTAAGCGTCGTCCTCGCGGCCGAGCTTGCCGAGAAGGTCGATGATCCAGGCGGCAATGTCGGCGAACTGCGGCGTCAGCGCGGTCGAGCGCAGGCTGTAGAGAAACCCAAGTGCCGCTTGCGGGTGCCGACTGCGCAGGTTCTTGGCGTCGCCGTAGCTCTCTTCGACACGGTTGGCAGCGTTCTTGCCGAACGACGAGTCCATCCGCTTGGTCGAGATCATGATCTCGGGACCGGTGTTCCAGGCGGACATGACGACGTCGACCTGCTTGACGTAGTTCTTGCCGAGGATGTTCGCGTTCGCGCCGGTCTCGTTACTGTACGTCTTACCGGACTGCAGCATGGCATCGAGCACGCGCAGCTGTTCACGAGTTGCTTCCCGCCGTAGCGCCACCAGAGTCGACGGCAGGATGCGTGGTGGATTTGCCCGGGGCCACACCAGATCGGGCTCGAAGCCGGCTCGGCGCAGCTCGTAGGCAGTCCAGACGTCAAGGGCTAACGCCGGCACACCGGACTGCGAGGCCGCTTGCAGCAGTAGCGGCACGCCCAGCAGCTGCTGGAGAACGTCGTAGTCGGGGTTGTAGCAGAGGGGACCCTCTTCGGACTCGCGGTTCCATGGGTTGCTGTAGTCCTGCAGCTCCCCGCCGATCGCCCGCTCAACGATCCGGTCGAACAGGGTCCAAGCCTCGGACTTGAGACTGCGTTCAGCAGCCATCAGAGACGCCGCAGCCTGTTGCTGTTGGCTCTCCGGCTGACTGTGTCCCCGTCACCGCGATGAACATGCGACGCACCACCTCTTGCGACGCGTCGGGCCGTCAGCTCCTCGTGTCCTTGGCGGAGGGCCTTCACCTCAGCCTCTGGTAGCCCGAGTTCACCAACGAGCAGCACCTCATCGACCGCGCGGGCCGCCGACACGACTTGACCGCTGGCCAGGAGGCGGACCAACTGCGGCCGAAGTCTCCGTAGGGCCGTCTCGGCGGCTTTGGTCAGGGCGGGCGACGGCACGGGCAACAGGTCAGCTTCCTTGGGTTCCAGCTTGAGCATCCCGCCGCCGTAGGCGCGGCCAACCATCTCTGCGCCGAGCAGCGTCATGGAGTTCAAGGACGCCACCGGCAGCAGATCGCTGCCCAGCGCTCGGTGCTCCGGCTTCAGATAAACGCCGTGCACCGAGTTGAGATGGTGCGCCCGGGCCTTGTTGGCAGACAGCCGCGGCGTATCGGCGTTCATGTACGTCAGCAGCAGATCAGCCGGCTTCACCAGCGGCGTCCGCCACCACGGTTTTCTCACCTGGCACTTGTAGGCCTGATCAACCTCTCGCGCCTCGCCCTCTGCGATGTACGCCCACGCAGCCGCAGACGGCTCGCCAGCCGGTCGGAACAACCAGACTGCTGCGCCGGCGTCTCCCAACTCAGTGAGTGCAGCGCTGGTGAGGCTGAGGCCCCGCAGGTGTCGCGAGCCAGGGGGTGACAACCGCAGCAGGTCTGACTTGGACAGGCCAAGCTGAGCGGCGCGCGCTGGGCTCAAGGTGAAGTACTTGTTGTTGCCCGTGACCATGCCGAGCGTCGTGTCGCCCCAGGTCTCCAGCAGCGTGAAGGACTCAGTCGCCAGCAGCCCGGAATAGGCGCCGAGAGTCTCGCTGGTCAGCAGGCTGGCAGTCCACTTGCCGGCGGGCGGGATCGGCCGCCACAGCCGTGGCGTCGTCGTGTTCGCCAGGTCGTCGGCGTTCCTCGCCTGGAACAGCCGGAAGTGGTCGGTGGGGCCGTCGGCGTAACCATCAGCCAGAACCAGGACGACCTCTTCTAGTACCCCGGGAAAGACACGCTCGTCGAAGGCGACGAGGTCGACCTGCTCGAAATTCTGCAGCAGGAAGGTGCGCACCCCGGCCGCGTAGTTGACCGTCAAGAGTTCGGCCGGCAGCACCAAGCCGAGACGACCGCCGGGCTTCAAGAACTGTGCCGCATGCACCGTGAAGGCCGCCCAGGAGGACGCCAGGCCAGTCAGGGAGACGCCGCCGCGGAGCGCCGCGGCGCGGGATCGTGCCCGGCTCTCGCCGGAAAAGTCCTGGTAGCGGACGTAAGGCGGATTTCCGATCACCGCGTCGTACTGCCGCCCCGGATTGATCCCGAAGAAGTCTCCGACGGTGACGGTTGCCTCCACGCCAGCTGCTGTCAGCAGTTCCCGTGCTGCTTGGGCTGAGTCCTCGTGCAGTTCGACGCCGTCGAGGTGGGGGAGCAACGTCTGTCCGGTGCTGGTGGCCTCCAGAGCGGCCAGGCGATCGACCGCGGCGAGGAGGAACGCCGCCTCGCCGCACGAGGGTTCGAGCACACGGTCGTCGACGGAACGGACCGCCCAGTCAGTGATGTAGCGCGCGAGCGGTTCCGGGGTAAAGAAGGCGCCCCGCGCCTTCCGAAGGGCCGCCGTATCAAGATCTGCAGAGGCCGACCGGAGTACCACGGGGTGCAGTCTGACCCATGGGGGTCACAGAACTGGCGACCGGGAGGAAACCCGAGGTCAGCGAGTGGCGGACAACATCACCGGCGACGAGCGTCGAGCATCAGGCCTGAAGGGAAGGCGAAACGGACGCCGGCCGGGCCGCGGCGCAGGACGCTCTCGCCGGCGGCGGTTCCGGCTGGCGTCTGCCCCAGAAACTTCCAAGGCATCTCGCCCTCATGGCCGCCGACTGCCACTTCAGCCTGGGCCGGCAGGAGGCCTGACCCGAGCAGCGACTAGCTCAGCTGCCGCGGCCCTGCGGCAGCATTCAGGGCCCGCTCGACGACCGGCAGAGCGAGGGCCGTCCCACCCTGGTAACCGCGTTCGGGACGATGAACGGCGTGACGAACATCCGTCTGGCCGTTGGCGCAGAGCTTCGCCTCATGTTCGACGAAGTGACAGCGGAGCCTGGGCCAGGCGCCCACCGTCTCGCGCTGCGCTACAAAGCCACCCCGGTGGGCCTTCCCGTGGGGTCGGTTGCGCTGATCTCCGGAGCGCTACGGCTCCAGCACTCGATGGGCTGGATCGGGGTGCTGCAATCCGATCAGCCGCTGCCAGTCAGCGCCGCAGCGTCCTACCCGCGCTCGGTGGTGCTCACCACGACAATTAACGACCAGCAACTGGCCGGCGTTGAGGCCGACCGCGATGGAGGCGACCTGGAACTGCTCGTCGACCTGAACGTCGCCCTCGTCGGCGCCGCGACTCTGGACTACCCGGCCGCCGACGCGCAGGACTGGATCCGCGTCCGCGGCCCAATCTGGGCCAGCCATGCCGAGCGCCTCGGCGCCCTAGTCACCGTGCCACTACTGGTGCCGCTGCCTCTCGGCGATCCGAACAGCCTGCGCGCACAGGCCGGCCGCCGGCTGCAAGCAGCGCTACGGGCGCTGACGGACGGCCGCGCCGAGGACGCAGTGCGCGACGCGCGGCTGGCTCTCGACCTATACGACCAGCTCGACCCACCAGTTGCGTACGACGAACCGAGGACGGCACGGCAACGCGACCTGGCGCAACGATTCGCCGCGCTGCGCGCCGCGGTGCACTCCCTTGCCAGCGGTGCCCACCACGCCGACGCCATCACCGCCGACTTTCGCTACGACCGTCGCGACGCCTCCGCGGTCGTTGCCTGTGTCGCCGCCCTGTTACAACGGCACCCTTCTGCGTGAGCGGTCGCTAGCGGATAGATGGTCCGAGGCGACCGCCGGTTCCCCAGGACGTACCGATATGGGGGCTGGTTCCGATCTCCCGGTCCCGCACCATCGCTCGTCGCACGGGTCCCAAAATCGCGCAGCTGCCACCCCCACCTCGCAGGAGCCTCTCCGACTGCGCCGGCCGCCGGAAGGGCGCTGCGCATCCCTGCGGGATGGTCCTTCGGCCCACCCTTCCCAGCCCTGCACAGTCGGAGGGAGATGGTCATGGGGAAGCAGAGTGGACTCCGCTACCGGGACTTTCCACTCCCCTTCGAGGACTTTGGTTGTTGTAGGCGCAAGGGCGGAAGCTTGCTAGGAGTAGCGGGCTTCCGCGCGCTCGACGATGTGACCGCAAAGCGTCCCGAGGCCGAGGAACGCGACGCCTGGCCTGACGACGTAGGGGTGTACACCCGACCTGCGGTGGCGTTCTCGTTCATCTATGCCTGCCTCACGGGTTGAGGGTGCTGGTGTAGTAGTGCTTGCGTTTGACCCACTTGAAACCCTCGTGCCGCGTGACCGCGGCGACTTCAACCGGTCCTCCTACCGTCGGGTGACCAGGTTCGAAGCGGACGAACTTGATCGTGGTCTCCACCAGCCACTCGGCTAGCTGTATGGCCTCGACGGGGGGCATGGAGTCGTAGATAAACGGTCGGGCCACTTGGGCCTTTATCGCTTGGGTGTAAGGGTCCACCAGATTCGCCGGCACGCCGAGGTTGCTGAGGGCCTGTGGCAAGTCCTGGCTCACGCCGTCGAGAAGACGAGCGATAGCCTCAGGTTGGCCCCACTGGAAGATGCCGATCTCTCCAGCAGAAAGCTCCGCTCCAGTGCTGCACGTGCCGGCATCAATGTTCAACTCGGTGAGGGCCGGCCGGTCGTCGTCGGCTCCGTAACCAGCCACGAGCAACCCCATGGGAGCGGAGGGCTGGCTCGCGTCAAGCCGCTCCGCGAAGAACTCCTTAACCCGATCCACCACTTCGGTCATTGAGTAGGCAGCCTCGTCGAGCTGCCAGTCCGCGTGAGCTGAGGACTGACCACTGAGCCTTTGGCGGAGATCTTTCACATGCGACGAGATGCTCCGGCCTTGGATGGTGCCTCGTCCCCACGTCATCGCGGCCAAGGGAAGCCCCTTGCGGAGGTTGAAGATCTTGTCCGCGCTGTTCCAGATGTGGATCGGCTCGGCGTGGCCGTCGGGAAAGTTCGCTTGAAGCGTGGTCGCGCTATCGCTAGCGACGACGAGCCCGTCGCCGACGACTACGGCCACTGTGATCGTCAAGAGTCTCCCCGGATCCTCTGTGAAGCGAAGAGTTGCACATCCGTCAACCCCTCGGGCTGAAACCGCGAGCCATGTCGATCACGTTGTGGTCACGCGACCGACCACCCTCTACAGGGTCGTCAGCCCTGCTCGGGCCGAGCCCACTGGCCTACGACGCGCGGTTGGGCGCGCCCGTGGACATGAGTGCCATGCCCGCACGGGGGCAACGACGTTGCGGAACTGACAGAAGTCCGGCCGAGCTTCGCCGGCCGTCCGTGACACGTCCAACAGCACTCAGCCAGCCAGCCGCACACGCCGGCCCAGACGCAGCCCTGAGCGCGGAGTCACCAGCACGAAGACACACCGCTGGTTGTAGAACGCCTCGGCCTTGTATCGACGCACTTCACCGTCCAACGCTGTGCGTCGTAGCTCTAGCTCGGGATGCGACTCTCCGTGCAGTGCCCGGTGCGCAACCTGCCCCAGTGGTCGGACGTCGGCGCCCGACCCGATGGCTAGGCGATTCCCGGGGAACCAACGACTGAACGGCCCATGCTCGGCGATGAAGGTCGGTGAAGCGAGAGCGTTCCAAACGGGAACGGTGTCGTCGCTGGTCGCGAACTGACCAACTATCGCGAGAGCGACCGACTCGGGGTGATGCTCTACGTAGTACCGGATCGTGGCATGCATGGACGTCCCGAACTGTGGCGCCAGCAGGGTCGGGGTGGCCAGCGACAACTCGTAGCTCAGAGCGCGGTCATGAAACCGGGCGCCCTGAAAGAGCAAATGAGCGGCCATGATGTTCGCTTCTGCCTCGAGCTCCAGCTCAGTCTCAGGGTCGAGGGCGCGGTCATCGTCGAGAAAAAGCTCATGGCTCGCCTGGTGCCACGGGATCGCCCGGTGGGCGATCTCGTGCGCCTCGGTGAACCGAGCGCGTACTTGGGACTGGCCGTAGTCGATGAACGCCACCTCCTCGCGGTAAAGAAGGGCCCCGACCACCCGGCGTAGAAAGGATGGCCGTCGCGGCTTGACAGCAGCCGGTAGCTCGCTGATGTCGAGGACCTCCTCGATCCCCACCACCTCGGCGACGGAGTCAAGCGGCGTGGGGAAAACGCCGGCGGCATCGGCGCGCTGGAGCAGCCGCTCGGCCAGGCCCGCGACGTGATCCGAGGCCCGATCCAATGCCGGCTCCTTCGTCACGTGTCGGCACCCTTCGGTTTGTTTCGGTGGTCTGAGCCGAGCTTTCGCGACCGCCCCGCGCCACCACTGCGTCGGAGCGCATCCATGAATGCCAGCGCCTCTTCTTGTTGCGCTGGCGTCAGATCATCGAGGGCCCGCAGAGCCGCGCCTGCCAAGGAGCGGCGATGTGGAGCCTGCTGATTTGAGGCGCTGACCGTCCGGCCGGCCAGCGTCATGAGATCCGCAAAGTCAAGCTCATAGATGCCCGCCAAGGTCCACAGCAGGCCCGTGTCGGGCCTCTCGATCGCGCCGGACTCGATCTGTGACAGATGGGCATTGCGCACACCACTTCGCGCTTCAACCTCCCGCAGGGTCCACCCACGCTCGACCCTGGCTGCCCTCAGTCGCTCTCCCAAAGTCCCAGACATGCCTCAAGAGTAGTGACTTGCTCATCGCCTGAGCAAGTCTGCTAATCTCCTGAGCAAGACGGCGAGGGGCTGTCTCGGCGGGACCCCACCCATGAGGTCGGTTCTGTCAGTAGCACCAGCACACCCGTGCTGGTCGCAACCAAGATCCGCTCGACCGGGCGGAGAGGAGCAACGATGCGGTTCAAGATCAGCGAGTCGACCGACGGCCAGTACTACTTCGAGATCCAGGCCGGAGGGAACTACGAAACGCTGGCAACCAGCGAGACGTACAAGCGCTCGGACAAGCGCGACGTCCAGGCCGCGATCGACCAGATCAGGCGCGAGGCCGGCGGCGCCGACGTCGTCAACGACAGCCAGTAGGCGACGGCCTGTCCAGCCGCGACGCCTATCCATCCATCGCCTTAGGAGGCACCCATGGCTTTCGAGCCGCTCAGCAATATCCCGGTCCGGGTCGTCGACACGACCATCGACGTCGTCTCGAAGGGATCGGGAAGTCAGGCCCAGGACGACGTCTTCGTCACCGCGCAGCTCCAGCTGCAGGGCGAGGTCGCCGCCGGTGAGCGCGCGACCCTCATCCTGCCGCTGGCGTCGGAGGCGCAGCAGCAGCCGATCCTGCGCTACACCGACAAGCCCATCACGGGTGCGCAGGTCTTCGCGTTCGACGACGTCGACCGGTCGGACTACGACCAGGAGGTCGTCAAGAGCCTGGAGGCTCTGGGTGACGGTGCGAGCAAGCGCGAACAGCGCGACCTCGCCGTCGACATCGGGCGAGCCGCCAAGTCCTTCTCCAGCACCGTGGTGACCGTCGAGCCGGGGCAGCGGACGCTGCGCCTCTTCTACGGCATCTCTGCAGACAAGGTCGGCGACCGCGAGTTCGAGTTCTCCGTCATCGGGCCGCTGCCGTCCTTCGTCATCCAGGCCGGCGGCTCCATCGGCGTCATCGCCGCACTGCCGCGCAACACGACGGTGGTAAAGGCCGAGGGGCTGTTCAACCCGAACGACCCCAACTCGGTCGTCCCGCCGAGCAACGCCACGCTCGGCGGCCGTCCGGTCTGGGGTTGGTTCTGGCAGAACGATCCGCTGTTCCGCATCCGCTACCGCTACTGACACCCGCGTCTGAACGTGGAGAGGGGGAAGACGCCTCGACCTGAGAGGGGTGGCGGAGCCAACCAGAATTTGGCTCCGCCACCTGTCCCAGGCATCGACCCATCACCTAACTGACTTAAGCCGAGGGAGTGCTTCCGCACTGCCGTCGACGCCGCGCTCACGTGGGTTGGCGCGACAGTCAAGATGCACCGAGCGGAGGGTGCCTGCTACACGTGCACCGCGTCTGAGGTCCCGATAGTAGGAACCCAATATCGTCGTTGCTCATTGACCGGGCCTGGAATCAACCGAACTTCTAACGCTGCCGACACTTATCATCAGCATTCCACTATTTACTAGAGAGCGGCACGCATGCTACCAATGGAGGTAGTCTGGGCCCCGCTTCGCGGGGCCCATCGCCGTTTTTAAGGGTGACCTGTTGGTCATTGTTGGGTGGCGTTGAAAATGCGCGGTGGAATGAAGGTGTACGCCGGGGCGGCGACGGCCGCCCGGGCGTATCTGGAGGCCGACCGCGGCCGGGCCGACGACTACTACCTGACCGAGGGCACCGCCCTGGCGCGCCGCTTCGTGGCCCGCGACGGACGGGTGGCCGAGCGGGCGCCGCTGGCGGGCAAGGGCTACGAGACGTGGGTGGCCGGCTGCGACCCGGACACCGGCGACCCGCGAGGGCGGCTGCGCACCGATGAGCGTGCGGTGCGGTTCGTCGAGGTGGTGGTCAACGGCCCGAAGTCCTGGTCCCTGGCGGCCGCGCTGCACGACGACGTCGCGGCCGCCTACGACGCCGCCCAGGACCGGGCCGCCGCCCAGATCATCGGCTGGCTCGCCGCCCACGCGACCACCCGGGTCGGCCCCCGCGGCGGCCAGGTCCAGGTCCCGGTGGACATGCTGGAGGCGGTGACAGTGCGGCACTACACCTCCCGCGCCGGAGACCCGCACCGGCATCTGCACCTGCAGATCGGCGCCCGGGTGTTCGCCGCCGAGCAATGGCGCGGGCTACACACCGTCGCCGTGCGTGACTTCCTCGCCGCCATCAACGGAATCGGGCACGCCGCGGTCGCCTGCGATCCCCAGTTCCGGGCCGCACTCGCCGGGCACGGCTACACCCTGGACGCGACAGGAGAAATACAGGAGCTCGGCGCCTACGTCGGTCCGTTCAGCGCACGGGCGGCGCAGATCGGGCGCAACCTGGATCGCTACGAACGCGACTGGATGGCGGCGCACCCCGGAGAACAGCCCGGTCCGGCGCTGCGGCGGGCCTGGGACGCCCGCGCCTGGGCCGAGGGGCGCCCGGACAAGGTCATCCCCCGCTCCGGGGCCGAGCTCGTGGCGCGGTGGCGAGCCGAGCTGGCGTCACTGGGCTATCGCGATCCCGCCCACCCCGTCTCGCTGACGCCCTCCGCGGCGATCAGCCGCTCGACCTCGCCGCGGACGTCGGCGGCGTTCCAGGCCGAGCGGCCGACGGCCAGCCGGATCAGCACGGCGTCGACGGCAGCCTCGCGGTCCAGCGCGCCGATCGAAGTCGGCGTCAGCGAGACGGGGTGGGCGGGATCGCGATAGCCCAGTGACGCCAGCTCGGCTCGCCACCGCGCCACGAGCTCGGCCCCGGAGCGGGGGATGACCTTGTCCGGGCGCCCCTCGGCCCAGGCGCGGGCGTCCCAGGCCCGCCGCAGCGCCGGACCGGGCTGTTCTCCGGGGTGCGCCGCCATCCAGTCGCGTTCGTAGCGATCCAGGTTGCGCCCGATCTGCGCCGCCCGTGCGCTGAACGGACCGACGTAGGCGCCGAGCTCCTGTATTTCTCCTGTCGCGTCCAGGGTGTAGCCGTGCCCGGCGAGTGCGGCCCGGAACTGGGGATCGCAGGCGACCGCGGCGTGCCCGATTCCGTTGATGGCGGCGAGGAAGTCACGCACGGCGACGGTGTGTAGCCCGCGCCATTGCTCGGCGGCGAACACCCGGGCGCCGATCTGCAGGTGCAGATGCCGGTGCGGGTCTCCGGCGCGGGAGGTGTAGTGCCGCACTGTCACCGCCTCCAGCATGTCCACCGGGACCTGGACCTGGCCGCCGCGGGGGCCGACCCGGGTGGTCGCGTGGGCGGCGAGCCAGCCGATGATCTGGGCGGCGGCCCGGTCCTGGGCGGCGTCGTAGGCGGCCGCGACGTCGTCGTGCAGCGCGGCCGCCAGGGACCAGGACTTCGGGCCGTTGACCACCACCTCGACGAACCGCACCGCACGCTCATCGGTGCGCAGCCGCCCTCGCGGGTCGCCGGTGTCCGGGTCGCAGCCGGCCACCCACGTCTCGTAGCCCTTGCCCGCCAGCGGCGCCCGCTCGGCCACCCGTCCGTCGCGGGCCACGAAGCGGCGCGCCAGGGCGGTGCCCTCGGTCAGGTAGTAGTCGTCGGCCCGGCCGCGGTCGGCCTCCAGATACGCCCGGGCGGCCGTCGCCGCCCCGGCGTACACCTTCATTCCACCGCGCATTTTCAACGCCACCCAACAATGACCAACAGGTCACCCTTAAAAACGGCGATGGGCCCCGCGAAGCGGGGCCCAGACTACCTCCATTGGTAGCATGCGTGCCGCTCTCTAGTAAATAGTGGAATGCTGATGATAAGTGTCGGCAGCGTTAGAAGTTCGGTTGATTCCAGGCCCGGTCAATGAGCAACGACGATATTGGGTTCCTACTATCGGGACCTCAGACGCGGTGCACGTGTAGCAGGCACCCTCCGCTCGGTGCATCTTGACTGTCGCGCCAACCCACGTGAGCGCGGCGTCGACGGCAGTGCGGAAGCACTCCCTCGGCTTAAGTCAGTTAGGTGATGGGTCGATGCCTGGGACAGGTGGCGGAGCCAAATTCTGGTTGGCTCCGCCACCCCTCTCAGGTCGAGGCGTCTTCCCCCTCTCCACGTTCAGACGCGGGTGTCAGTAGCGGTAGCGGATGCGGAACAGCGGATCGTTCTGCCAGAACCAACCCCAGACCGGACGGCCGCCGAGCGTGGCGTTGCTCGGCGGGACGACCGAGTTGGGGTCGTTCGGGTTGAACAGCCCCTCGGCCTTTACCACCGTCGTGTTGCGCGGCAGTGCGGCGATGACGCCGATGGAGCCGCCGGCCTGGATGACGAAGGACGGCAGCGGCCCGATGACGGAGAACTCGAACTCGCGGTCGCCGACCTTGTCTGCAGAGATGCCGTAGAAGAGGCGCAGCGTCCGCTGCCCCGGCTCGACGGTCACCACGGTGCTGGAGAAGGACTTGGCGGCTCGCCCGATGTCGACGGCGAGGTCGCGCTGTTCGCGCTTGCTCGCACCGTCACCCAGAGCCTCCAGGCTCTTGACGACCTCCTGGTCGTAGTCCGACCGGTCGACGTCGTCGAACGCGAAGACCTGCGCACCCGTGATGGGCTTGTCGGTGTAGCGCAGGATCGGCTGCTGCTGCGCCTCCGACGCCAGCGGCAGGATGAGGGTCGCGCGCTCACCGGCGGCGACCTCGCCCTGCAGCTGGAGCTGCGCGGTGACGAAGACGTCGTCCTGGGCCTGACTTCCCGATCCCTTCGAGACGACGTCGATGGTCGTGTCGACGACCCGGACCGGGATATTGCTGAGCGGCTCGAAAGCCATGGGTGCCTCCTAAGGCGATGGATGGATAGGCGTCGCGGCTGGACAGGCCGTCGCCTACTGGCTGTCGTTGACGACGTCGGCGCCGCCGGCCTCGCGCCTGATCTGGTCGATCGCGGCCTGGACGTCGCGCTTGTCCGAGCGCTTGTACGTCTCGCTGGTTGCCAGCGTTTCGTAGTTCCCTCCGGCCTGGATCTCGAAGTAGTACTGGCCGTCGGTCGACTCGCTGATCTTGAACCGCATCGTTGCTCCTCTCCGCCCGGTCGAGCGGATCTTGGTTGCGACCAGCACGGGTGTGCTGGTGCTACTGACAGAACCGACCTCATGGGTGGGGTCCCGCCGAGACAGCCCCTCGCCGTCTTGCTCAGGAGATTAGCAGACTTGCTCAGGCGATGAGCAAGTCACTACTCTTGAGGCATGTCTGGGACTTTGGGAGAGCGACTGAGGGCAGCCAGGGTCGAGCGTGGGTGGACCCTGCGGGAGGTTGAAGCGCGAAGTGGTGTGCGCAATGCCCATCTGTCACAGATCGAGTCCGGCGCGATCGAGAGGCCCGACACGGGCCTGCTGTGGACCTTGGCGGGCATCTATGAGCTTGACTTTGCGGATCTCATGACGCTGGCCGGCCGGACGGTCAGCGCCTCAAATCAGCAGGCTCCACATCGCCGCTCCTTGGCAGGCGCGGCTCTGCGGGCCCTCGATGATCTGACGCCAGCGCAACAAGAAGAGGCGCTGGCATTCATGGATGCGCTCCGACGCAGTGGTGGCGCGGGGCGGTCGCGAAAGCTCGGCTCAGACCACCGAAACAAACCGAAGGGTGCCGACACGTGACGAAGGAGCCGGCATTGGATCGGGCCTCGGATCACGTCGCGGGCCTGGCCGAGCGGCTGCTCCAGCGCGCCGATGCCGCCGGCGTTTTCCCCACGCCGCTTGACTCCGTCGCCGAGGTGGTGGGGATCGAGGAGGTCCTCGACATCAGCGAGCTACCGGCTGCTGTCAAGCCGCGACGGCCATCCTTTCTACGCCGGGTGGTCGGGGCCCTTCTTTACCGCGAGGAGGTGGCGTTCATCGACTACGGCCAGTCCCAAGTACGCGCTCGGTTCACCGAGGCGCACGAGATCGCCCACCGGGCGATCCCGTGGCACCAGGCGAGCCATGAGCTTTTTCTCGACGATGACCGCGCCCTCGACCCTGAGACTGAGCTGGAGCTCGAGGCAGAAGCGAACATCATGGCCGCTCATTTGCTCTTTCAGGGCGCCCGGTTTCATGACCGCGCTCTGAGCTACGAGTTGTCGCTGGCCACCCCGACCCTGCTGGCGCCACAGTTCGGGACGTCCATGCATGCCACGATCCGGTACTACGTAGAGCATCACCCCGAGTCGGTCGCTCTCGCGATAGTTGGTCAGTTCGCGACCAGCGACGACACCGTTCCCGTTTGGAACGCTCTCGCTTCACCGACCTTCATCGCCGAGCATGGGCCGTTCAGTCGTTGGTTCCCCGGGAATCGCCTAGCCATCGGGTCGGGCGCCGACGTCCGACCACTGGGGCAGGTTGCGCACCGGGCACTGCACGGAGAGTCGCATCCCGAGCTAGAGCTACGACGCACAGCGTTGGACGGTGAAGTGCGTCGATACAAGGCCGAGGCGTTCTACAACCAGCGGTGTGTCTTCGTGCTGGTGACTCCGCGCTCAGGGCTGCGTCTGGGCCGGCGTGTGCGGCTGGCTGGCTGAGTGCTGTTGGACGTGTCACGGACGGCCGGCGAAGCTCGGCCGGACTTCTGTCAGTTCCGCAACGTCGTTGCCCCCGTGCGGGCATGGCACTCATGTCCACGGGCGCGCCCAACCGCGCGTCGTAGGCCAGTGGGCTCGGCCCGAGCAGGGCTGACGACCCTGTAGAGGGTGGTCGGTCGCGTGACCACAACGTGATCGACATGGCTCGCGGTTTCAGCCCGAGGGGTTGACGGATGTGCAACTCTTCGCTTCACAGAGGATCCGGGGAGACTCTTGACGATCACAGTGGCCGTAGTCGTCGGCGACGGGCTCGTCGTCGCTAGCGATAGCGCGACCACGCTTCAAGCGAACTTTCCCGACGGCCACGCCGAGCCGATCCACATCTGGAACAGCGCGGACAAGATCTTCAACCTCCGCAAGGGGCTTCCCTTGGCCGCGATGACGTGGGGACGAGGCACCATCCAAGGCCGGAGCATCTCGTCGCATGTGAAAGATCTCCGCCAAAGGCTCAGTGGTCAGTCCTCAGCTCACGCGGACTGGCAGCTCGACGAGGCTGCCTACTCAATGACCGAAGTGGTGGATCGGGTTAAGGAGTTCTTCGCGGAGCGGCTTGACGCGAGCCAGCCCTCCGCTCCCATGGGGTTGCTCGTGGCTGGTTACGGAGCCGACGACGACCGGCCGGCCCTCACCGAGTTGAACATTGATGCCGGCACGTGCAGCACTGGAGCGGAGCTTTCTGCTGGAGAGATCGGCATCTTCCAGTGGGGCCAACCTGAGGCTATCGCTCGTCTTCTCGACGGCGTGAGCCAGGACTTGCCACAGGCCCTCAGCAACCTCGGCGTGCCGGCGAATCTGGTGGACCCTTACACCCAAGCGATAAAGGCCCAAGTGGCCCGACCGTTTATCTACGACTCCATGCCCCCCGTCGAGGCCATACAGCTAGCCGAGTGGCTGGTGGAGACCACGATCAAGTTCGTCCGCTTCGAACCTGGTCACCCGACGGTAGGAGGACCGGTTGAAGTCGCCGCGGTCACGCGGCACGAGGGTTTCAAGTGGGTCAAACGCAAGCACTACTACACCAGCACCCTCAACCCGTGAGGCAGGCATAGATGAACGAGAACGCCACCGCAGGTCGGGTGTACACCCCTACGTCGTCAGGCCAGGCGTCGCGTTCCTCGGCCTCGGGACGCTTTGCGGTCACATCGTCGAGCGCGCGGAAGCCCGCTACTCCTAGCAAGCTTCCGCCCTTGCGCCTACAACAACCAAAGTCCTCGAAGGGGAGTGGAAAGTCCCGGTAGCGGAGTCCACTCTGCTTCCCCATGACCATCTCCCTCCGACTGTGCAGGGCTGGGAAGGGTGGGCCGAAGGACCATCCCGCAGGGATGCGCAGCGCCCTTCCGGCGGCCGGCGCAGTCGGAGAGGCTCCTGCGAGGTGGGGGTGGCAGCTGCGCGATTTTGGGACCCGTGCGACGAGCGATGGTGCGGGACCGGGAGATCGGAACCAGCCCCCATATCGGTACGTCCTGGGGAACCGGCGGTCGCCTCGGACCATCTATCCGCTAGCGACCGCTCACGCAGAAGGGTGCCGTTGTAACAGGGCGGCGACACAGGCAACGACCGCGGAGGCGTCGCGACGGTCGTAGCGAAAGTCGGCGGTGATGGCGTCGGCGTGGTGGGCACCGCTGGCAAGGGAGTGCACCGCGGCGCGCAGCGCGGCGAATCGTTGCGCCAGGTCGCGTTGCCGTGCCGTCCTCGGTTCGTCGTACGCAACTGGTGGGTCGAGCTGGTCGTATAGGTCGAGAGCCAGCCGCGCGTCGCGCACTGCGTCCTCGGCGCGGCCGTCCGTCAGCGCCCGTAGCGCTGCTTGCAGCCGGCGGCCGGCCTGTGCGCGCAGGCTGTTCGGATCGCCGAGAGGCAGCGGCACCAGTAGTGGCACGGTGACTAGGGCGCCGAGGCGCTCGGCATGGCTGGCCCAGATTGGGCCGCGGACGCGGATCCAGTCCTGCGCGTCGGCGGCCGGGTAGTCCAGAGTCGCGGCGCCGACGAGGGCGACGTTCAGGTCGACGAGCAGTTCCAGGTCGCCTCCATCGCGGTCGGCCTCAACGCCGGCCAGTTGCTGGTCGTTAATTGTCGTGGTGAGCACCACCGAGCGCGGGTAGGACGCTGCGGCGCTGACTGGCAGCGGCTGATCGGATTGCAGCACCCCGATCCAGCCCATCGAGTGCTGGAGCCGTAGCGCTCCGGAGATCAGCGCAACCGACCCCACGGGAAGGCCCACCGGGGTGGCTTTGTAGCGCAGCGCGAGACGGTGGGCGCCTGGCCCAGGCTCCGCTGTCACTTCGTCGAACATGAGGCGAAGCTCTGCGCCAACGGCCAGACGGATGTTCGTCACGCCGTTCATCGTCCCGAACGCGGTTACCAGGGTGGGACGGCCCTCGCTCTGCCGGTCGTCGAGCGGGCCCTGAATGCTGCCGCAGGGCCGCGGCAGCTGAGCTAGTCGCTGCTCGGGTCAGGCCTCCTGCCGGCCCAGGCTGAAGTGGCAGTCGGCGGCCATGAGGGCGAGATGCCTTGGAAGTTTCTGGGGCAGACGCCAGCCGGAACCGCCGCCGGCGAGAGCGTCCTGCGCCGCGGCCCGGCCGGCGTCCGTTTCGCCTTCCCTTCAGGCCTGATGCTCGACGCTCGTCGCCGGTGATGTTGTCCGCCACTCGCTGACCTCGGGTTTCCTCCCGGTCGCCAGTTCTGTGACCCCCATGGGTCAGACTGCACCCCGTGGTACTCCGGTCGGCCTCTGCAGATCTTGATACGGCGGCCCTTCGGAAGGCGCGGGGCGCCTTCTTTACCCCGGAACCGCTCGCGCGCTACATCACTGACTGGGCGGTCCGTTCCGTCGACGACCGTGTGCTCGAACCCTCGTGCGGCGAGGCGGCGTTCCTCCTCGCCGCGGTCGATCGCCTGGCCGCTCTGGAGGCCACCAGCACCGGACAGACGTTGCTCCCCCACCTCGACGGCGTCGAACTGCACGAGGACTCAGCCCAAGCAGCACGGGAACTGCTGACAGCAGCTGGCGTGGAGGCAACCGTCACCGTCGGAGACTTCTTCGGGATCAATCCGGGGCGGCAGTACGACGCGGTGATCGGAAATCCGCCTTACGTCCGCTACCAGGACTTTTCCGGCGAGAGCCGGGCACGATCCCGCGCCGCGGCGCTCCGCGGCGGCGTCTCCCTGACTGGCCTGGCGTCCTCCTGGGCGGCCTTCACGGTGCATGCGGCACAGTTCTTGAAGCCCGGCGGTCGTCTCGGCTTGGTGCTGCCGGCCGAACTCTTGACGGTCAACTACGCGGCCGGGGTGCGCACCTTCCTGCTGCAGAATTTCGAGCAGGTCGACCTCGTCGCCTTCGACGAGCGTGTCTTTCCCGGGGTACTAGAAGAGGTCGTCCTGGTTCTGGCTGATGGTTACGCCGACGGCCCCACCGACCACTTCCGGCTGTTCCAGGCGAGGAACGCCGACGACCTGGCGAACACGACGACGCCACGGCTGTGGCGGCCGATCCCGCCCGCCGGCAAGTGGACTGCCAGCCTGCTGACCAGCGAGACTCTCGGCGCCTATTCCGGGCTGCTGGCGACTGAGTCCTTCACGCTGCTGGAGACCTGGGGCGACACGACGCTCGGCATGGTCACGGGCAACAACAAGTACTTCACCTTGAGCCCAGCGCGCGCCGCTCAGCTTGGCCTGTCCAAGTCAGACCTGCTGCGGTTGTCACCCCCTGGCTCGCGACACCTGCGGGGCCTCAGCCTCACCAGCGCTGCACTCACTGAGTTGGGAGACGCCGGCGCAGCAGTCTGGTTGTTCCGACCGGCTGGCGAGCCGTCTGCGGCTGCGTGGGCGTACATCGCAGAGGGCGAGGCGCGAGAGGTTGATCAGGCCTACAAGTGCCAGGTGAGAAAACCGTGGTGGCGGACGCCGCTGGTGAAGCCGGCTGATCTGCTGCTGACGTACATGAACGCCGATACGCCGCGGCTGTCTGCCAACAAGGCCCGGGCGCACCATCTCAACTCGGTGCACGGCGTTTATCTGAAGCCGGAGCACCGAGCGCTGGGCAGCGATCTGCTGCCGGTGGCGTCCTTGAACTCCATGACGCTGCTCGGCGCAGAGATGGTTGGCCGCGCCTACGGCGGCGGGATGCTCAAGCTGGAACCCAAGGAAGCTGACCTGTTGCCCGTGCCGTCGCCCGCCCTGACCAAAGCCGCCGAGACGGCCCTACGGAGACTTCGGCCGCAGTTGGTCCGCCTCCTGGCCAGCGGTCAAGTCGTGTCGGCGGCCCGCGCGGTCGATGAGGTGCTGCTCGTTGGTGAACTCGGGCTACCAGAGGCTGAGGTGAAGGCCCTCCGCCAAGGACACGAGGAGCTGACGGCCCGACGCGTCGCAAGAGGTGGTGCGTCGCATGTTCATCGCGGTGACGGGGACACAGTCAGCCGGAGAGCCAACAGCAACAGGCTGCGGCGTCTCTGATGGCTGCTGAACGCAGTCTCAAGTCCGAGGCTTGGACCCTGTTCGACCGGATCGTTGAGCGGGCGATCGGCGGGGAGCTGCAGGACTACAGCAACCCATGGAACCGCGAGTCCGAAGAGGGTCCCCTCTGCTACAACCCCGACTACGACGTTCTCCAGCAGCTGCTGGGCGTGCCGCTACTGCTGCAAGCGGCCTCGCAGTCCGGTGTGCCGGCGTTAGCCCTTGACGTCTGGACTGCCTACGAGCTGCGCCGAGCCGGCTTCGAGCCCGATCTGGTGTGGCCCCGGGCAAATCCACCACGCATCCTGCCGTCGACTCTGGTGGCGCTACGGCGGGAAGCAACTCGTGAACAGCTGCGCGTGCTCGATGCCATGCTGCAGTCCGGTAAGACGTACAGTAACGAGACCGGCGCGAACGCGAACATCCTCGGCAAGAACTACGTCAAGCAGGTCGACGTCGTCATGTCCGCCTGGAACACCGGTCCCGAGATCATGATCTCGACCAAGCGGATGGACTCGTCGTTCGGCAAGAACGCTGCCAACCGTGTCGAAGAGAGCTACGGCGACGCCAAGAACCTGCGCAGTCGGCACCCGCAAGCGGCACTTGGGTTTCTCTACAGCCTGCGCTCGACCGCGCTGACGCCGCAGTTCGCCGACATTGCCGCCTGGATCATCGACCTTCTCGGCAAGCTCGGCCGCGAGGACGACGCTTACGACGCCGTCTGCCTCGTCATCCCTGACTGGTCGGACGAATTGCCGTCCCCGCCGGGCGGCGACGAGGACGACGAAGACCCTCTTGTCTCAGCTGGTGTACAGACCAGCGCCTCCGCCGAGGAGGAGCCGCTGCCGCTCCCGCTGCCCGAAGATGAGCTGGATCAACGGCTCCGGGACCTCCCGCATGTCGGGCTACGTCGCGACGCCGTACCGCCGAACCTCTCCCCAGAGGTCTTCTTCCCTACGATCGTCAACCGGGTGCTCGACAACAGCCCAGTGAATTTCCACCGCGAGGCGCGGTTACGCCGAGAGGAAGCCTCCGCGTAGCTAGGCAACGCAAAGTAACGGTTGCTTGCCGTGACGGTGAGACTGCCTTACCCTCACTCCCGAACGACCCCACGCCTAGCCGTGGTGTGCGTCCCCGGACGTACATCCCGGTAGGCCTAAATGTTGGGTCTCACGGGCTGCATATGAGTCAGCCCCGGGGTTGTTCAACCAAGCAGACGCTTGCTGTCCATGAGGTGCTGCGATCCGGGGCGCGGCCACACCCTTGTGGAGTTCGCCATGCAGTCTGTTTCCTCTGAAGTCACGCGTGAGCGTGTGATCACCAGCAAGAACGTCGTAGCCCTGACGGTGGTCGTCGGCGGCTTCATGACCTTGGCCGGTTTGACCGTCTACTCGATCAACAAGACTGGGGGCACCGAAGCGCTGAGCGGCATGGCGCAGGTCGTTAGCGCATTCAGTTGGCTGCAGGGCTCTCTCGGCTGACGAGCCGGAGGGCGTCGACCAGCTGTACCGGTCCTGGTTCGAGACCCGCTACCCACGACACCTGATCGGTGACGCCGGACCTGACCTCGCAGATCAAGGCGTGGGTGGTTAGCCCGAGGGTCTACCCCGCCTCCCATATCCCGCCCTACTCCGACGGCGCAGCGCCGGGGGAAGGGTGGGCCGAAGGCCCATCCCGAAGGGACGCGCAGCGCCCTTCCGGCGGCCGGCGCAGTCGGAGAGGCTCCTGCGGGTGTGGGGCGCGGTTGCCGTCGTCCGGGCAGTGTCCGAGACGACTGCTGCGGTGGCCCCAGTCCGCACACAGTCCGCAGATGGTCCGCAAAACGGCCAGAATCAGCCAACCACAGCCGCGAGCGACCCTTGGCAAAAGTGCTGGTCAAGTGGGGTTTCCAGTCACAGCCCACCGCGCCAAACCACCCCTCGGTCGATTTTGCAAGGCGGGGGTTAGGGGTTCGATTCCCCTCGTCTCCACCCACATCCTGCACGCCCGCTGCCCTTCCGGTGACGGTGCCCACAACACCCGCGTCGTGCTCCCCAGAAGGGGGGCGTCCTGCTTGGTCGCGTCGCGTCCCCGTGTGACAGTCGGACGAACGAGACCAGCCCGACTTGCTCGACGACGAGGAGGTCACCACACAGCACGGGGGAGAACAGTCATGCCGCTCATCGAGATCCGGATCTCGACCGGGGTCGGTGTCGCCGACACGCAGCTCGCCGCGTTCGACGCGGCGCTCTACGAGGCCGGCATCGGCGACGTCAACCTCCTCCCGCTGTCCTCCGTCATCCCGCCCGGGGCCGACGTGGTGCAGAAGCAGCCCGACCTCACCGGTACCGAGTGGGGGGACCGGCTCTACGTCGTCCTCGCCGAGCAGACCGCCACCACCGTGGGCCAGGAGGCGTGGGCCGGCATCGGCTGGATCCAGGAGCCCGAGGGCAGGCGCCGTGGCCTGTTCGTGGAGCACCACGGCGCCAGCGAGGCCGAGGTCGAGGACCTCATCCACGCCAGCCTCGGATCCATGCGGGAGTACCGGCCCGAGGTCTTCGGTCCCGTGCGGAGCGTCCTGCGCGGTGGCCGCTGCACGGGACGCCCGGTCTCGGCACTGGTCGCAGCGACCTATCAGAGCCAGCCGTGGTGACCGCCGTCCAGGTGCGCCTGGCCACCGACCCCGACGACCTGCGGACCGCCCGCGCCCTCGAGCACGACGTCTTCGTGGCCGAGGGGTTCACGCCCGCCAGCGAGGCCCGGGTCGTCGAGGAGTACGCCCACCTCGACGGGCAGTCGCGCTGGCTGCTCGCCGAGCGGGACGGCGAGCCGGCCGGCGTGCTGCGGCTGATGGCGGAGGGGCCCCGTGCGGTGCCCGCCGTGGCTCACTTCCCGCCGTTCCCGGGGGCGCACGGCATCCTCACCGGCGAGCGGTACGCCGAGGTGGGCACCTTGGCGGTCACCGCGGCGCACCGCGGCACCGACGTCGGGCTGCACCTCTACCGGGCGGCGCTGCAGCTGTCGCTTGACGATGGCGTCACTGCCTGGGTGGCGGTGCTCGAGCAGTGGCTGCTCGAGCACATGACCGCGTCCGGCTTCCACTTCCAGCCGATGGGTCTGCCCCGGTACTACATGGGCGGCGAGTGCCTGCCCGTCCGCATGATCCTGCGGAACGCCCTGGACACGCTCCGGCAGCAGGACGCCGGCCTGCACGCGTGGCTGACGGGCCGGCCGTGACCATCTAGGGGGCCGACTCCCCATCGGCCGGCGGACGGCCGTAGCCGACCGCATCCCGGACGGCGGGCGGCGCCGCCTCGACCAGCTCCCGGTTCGGCCGGGCGCCGAGGGCGTCGTTCACGGTGGAGAAGGCGATCCGCAGCGCGACGTACAGCGTGAGCGCGGCGATCTGCGCCTCGTCGAAGCCGGCGTCCCGCAGCGCCTGGACGTCGGCGGGCTGCGTGGTGTTCGGATCACGCGCCAGAGCGCGGGCCCAGCGCGCCAGCGCCCGGTCGGTGGCGTCGAGCCCCGCGTCGTCCCCCCGGAGCACCGCGGCGGCGGTCTCGTCGTCGACCTCACCGGCCAGGCGCGTCCCCCATGCCAGCGAGCAGTGCGGGTCGCCCAGCGCGCCGGCCGAGGCGGCCACCAGGATCCCGCGCTGACGGAACGTGAGCCCGGCGCGGGTGGCGGCCCGCGTCCAGAGAGCCGCGAGCGCGTCATGGTCCCTGGGCTGGTGAGCCCAGGCGTGCGAGGTGTTCATGACGAAGCCGAAGTCGTCCCGGTCGCCGGCGAACAGCTTGTCCGCTGCAGAGGACGGCGGGGCGACGGCGAGGAAGCCGCGCTCGCCGAGCGGCTCGTCAGCCGGCATGGCGGGCACGGTAGCGGCAATCGCGGGGCAGATGTTCCACGTGGAGCACGGCCGGCTGTGCGCAGCTGACCGTCCGCGGCGGAGGGCACCTAGTCCAGGCGCGAGCGCCAGTCCTCGCGCAGGCGGTAGCCGCGCCCACGGATGGCCTCCACCGCAGACCCTCCGGAGCCGAGCTTCGTCCGCAGCGTGCGCACGACGGCGTCCACGACGTTGCTCCCACCGATGTACTCCGTCGCCCACACGTCCCGCAGCAGCTCGGCGCGGGACACGGTCTGGCCCTCGTGGTCGTGGAGGTGGCGGAACAGCCCGAACTCCAGCGGTGTGAGTGCGACCGGCTGCCCGCCGACGACCAGTTCGTGGGCGTCGGCATCGAGCGCCGGCTCCTCGGCGACCCCGAGTTCGGCCGCGAGGACGTCGACCAGCCAGCCGTCGACCGAGCCCGGGCCGAAGTCCAGCATCACGGTCGTGTAGCCGGCGCCGTCGAGCACGACCGGCGCCGAACTGATCGGCCGGAAGCCGAGCTCGCGGACCACCGGCCAGTACGACGGCACGTCACGCACGACGACGAACATCCGGCGCAGAGCCGGCCGCAGCGCCATGTACGTCCGTTTCACGTCCAGCCAGCAGGCCGCCTGGGTGGCTCCGGGCGCCTCACCGCGATCGCGGTCCAGCCATCGACGCAGACCCAGCACGACCTCGCCGCGGGCCGTCGGGTGGCTGTCGAGCTGCCGGGCCCAGGACTGGACGACGGGGTCGTTCCCCACGGACGGGTGCCGGATCCGGGCGTCGTCGAGCAGCAGGAAGAACCCGGCGAGCCGGCCGTCCCGGCCCCGGGAGACGTTGAACGCCGAGGGGGCCGCGGTCCACCACTGCCGGAGCAGCCGCGCCGCGTCCGGTCCGTCGTGCCGTTCGGCGACCTCGTGGACGGCCCGCTCGTCGGAGCGGTCGGCCGGTTCGACGGCGAACTGCTGCGCGTCGCTCGGGAAGAAGGCCTCACGGGCCACGGGGTTGTCCAGCAGGTAGAGGATGTCGGCCGTGTAGCGCCAGAGCTCGGCGGGAGCGGCCGCACGCATCTCGTCGCGGAGCCGCCGCCAGGCCGCGCGCCGGTACTCCCGGTAGCGCACCGGGCTCGTGCTCCGGAGGTGTCCGGCCACCGCATCGCGGACGGCCTCGTGCACGACGGTCCCGTCCCGACCCGCCACCACGAACGGCAGGGAGAGCAGCCGGTGCACGGCTGCGGCGCCGTTGCCGTCCAGCACCGCGTCGAGGAGCGACTCGGTGACCCGGCGCACGACGGACGCCGCCTCGAGCGACTGCCGGGTCAGCGGATCGTCGATGTCCTCGAAGTACAGCCGCGTCAGCTCCTCGACGACGCGGGACGTCGCCGCGTCCTCCAGGGCGAGCTGCGGGTTCTCCGCGGCCCCCGCCGAGGCGAGGACGAGAGCCAGCGGGTGGCCACGAGCGATGCGGTTGAGCCGCGCCGCCTCGGAGGGCGGGACACCCCGGTCGGCCAGCAGCAGGCCGGAATCCGCCTCGGACAACGGCGCCAGCGCGAGGGTCCGGAAGCCGGGCACCCCGAACCAGCCCGGTACCGGCCGCTCCCGGCAGCCGAGCACCAGGGCGGCGCGGGGCGGCAGGGCGGGCACGACCGCCCGGCGCAACCAGGTGTCCAGCAGCAGGAAGTGCTCGTACTGGTCGAGGACCAGGACGACGGGCTGCGCCAGCGCGCCGAGATGCGCAGCGAAGGCGGCGACGTCGTCGAACCCCCCTGCTGCGCGCAGGAACCCGCGTTCGGTCGGCTCGACGGTCCGGCAGTCCAGGGACACGACGTGCCTGCCGGCGGCCCTCGTGCGGTCGGCGAAGGTGTCCAGGAGTGCGGACTTGCCCATGCCGGCAAGGCCGTGGACGTGCACGATCCCGCCGGCTCCGGCGGAGTCGACGAGGAGTGCGATGTCGTGCTCGCGTCCCAGCAGCGGCGCGATGCGGGACCGCGTGGCCGTGCCCACTCCCGGAGGATGGCCCTCGGAACCGGGACGTACAAGGTTCGTACGTCCCGGCCCCGGGGCCAGCTCCGGGAGTCCGGCGGGCTCCCGCCGGCTACCGGTCGGCCAGCTCCACCGTCACCTGGACCCGCCCCGAGTTGTTGTCGTACCAGCCCGGCTGGCCCTTGTAGTAGTAGCCGTCGGCGTACCCCACGAAGAGCCGGGTGGCCTCGTCCGGGACCTGCACGCGCAGGTCGGTCCCGTCGCCGATGAGGAAGGTCTGGCCGATCTCCGGCTCGATGGATCCGGCCGTTGCCTGGTCGGTGACGTCCAGCCGCTCCGGCGCCGGGTCCTCGGGCGGGGCATCGGTGAGGAGGACGCCGACCACGAAGATCCCCGCTTCCTCGTGCACGATGCCGGAGATGCCCCCGAACGACTGCACGTCGGTCGTGCCGAACTCGCCGCCGTCCCCCTCGGGGCCGACGAAGTTCGGCTGGCTCGTGATCGGGTTCACGCGTCCGGTGACCTCGGGGAACGTGAGCACCCGGTCGGTGCCGTCGGGGATCTCCCACATGGGCGGTTCGACGCCGGCCCCTCCGCCGCCGGGTTGTGGCGGGGTATCGAGCCCGGCGCCGAAGATGTTGGCCGCTCCCAGGACGTCGAGGCTGTTGCCGTCCGACGTGACCGCGACGATGACCCACGCCGCGAGCCCGCACCCCGCCACGCCCGCCGCCACGCGGCGCGCCCGGTGCTTCCGCCGCGACGGGGAAGGCAGGCCCCGGGGAAGTGCGGAGGTCGACATGACGGTTCCCTTCGCCGATCGCGGTCGTCCGTATGGAGAGCGTCGCGTACGGGCGCACCCGTTCGATGAGGGCTCGATGAGGTTCGGGTGAGGGAGCCAGGGCCGTCGGCGCCTCCGCACGGAACCGGTCGGTCGTGCCCCGCCGATCGGTGGCAGAGTGGAGGCGTGACTGAATCGACTCCCGCCCGCCGCGCGGTCCTGCACACCAACCACGGCGACATCACCGTCGACCTGTTCCCGGACCACGCTCCGAAGACCGTCGCCAACTTCGCCGACCTGGCCGAGGGTGCCCGTGAGTGGACCCACCCCGAGACCCGGCAGAAGACCACCGACAAGCTCTACGACGGCACGATCTTCCACCGCATCATCGACGGCTTCATGATCCAGGGCGGCGACCCGCTCGGTCAGGGCTTCGGTGGCCCCGGCTACCAGTTCGGCGACGAGTTCCACCCCGAGCTGTCCTTCGACCGCCCGTACCTGCTCGCCATGGCCAACGCCGGCCCCGGGACCAACGGCTCCCAGTTCTTCATCACCGTCGGCCCGACCCCCCACCTGAACCGCAAGCACACGATCTTCGGTGAGGTGGCCGACCAGGCCAGCCGGGACGTGGTGGACCGCATCGCCAAGGTGCCCACCGCCCGTGGCGACAAGCCGGTCGACGACGTCGTCATCGAGTCCGTCGAGGTGCAGCGCAGCTGACGCAGAACGCAGACGACGGCCCCGTCCAGGGGCCCGCCCCGAGCGAGCGGGGGGTGGGGGGGACGGGGTCCATCTGCTGCTACCGGCACCCCGACCGGCCCACCGGCATCGCCTGCGCGCGGTGCAACCGGGCGATCTGCCCGGAGTGCATGATCCCGGCCTCGGTCGGGTTCCAGTGCCCGGAGTGCGTCCGGGAGGGGCAGGCCACGGTGCGCGCTCCCCGGCGCACGACCGGCCTGCAGGTGGCGGGGCGCCGGTGGGGTGTCGTCACCCTCTCCCTGATCGCGGCGAACGTCGCGATGTTCCTGGTCTCGGCCGTCTCCGCCGCGTCCGTCGGCAACGTCCCGCTGGAGAACTACGACTCCCCGGTGTTCGACCAGCTGTCGCAGTGGCCCTTCGGCGTGAACCTCTTCGGTGAGTGGTGGCGGGTCTTCACCGCGGCGTTCCTGCACATCGGGCCGATCCACCTCGTGATGAACATGCTGGGCCTGCTGATCTTCGGGTCGGAGCTCGAGCGGCAGCTGGGCCGGGTGCGCTTCCTCGCCCTCTACCTGCTGTCGGCCCTGGGCGGGGCGGCCGCCATCCAGCTGTTCGGTGACCCCCGCGTCCCTGTCGCGGGCGCCTCCACGGCCATCTACGGTCTGCTCGGCGGTCTCGTCGTCCTGATGCTGTTCAACCGCCAGGACCTGCGCGGGCTGCTGACGCTGATCGTGCTGAACGTGTTCATCAGCTTCCTGCCGGGCGTCTCGTTGCTCGGCCACCTCGGCGGCCTCGTCGCCGGGCTGCTGACCGCGGGGATCCTCGTGCTCACGCGGCGCCGGCCGCCGCTGCAGATCGCCGGGCTCGCCGCGCTCGCCGTCGTCCTGCTGGTCCTCGCCCTCACCGTGCCGACGGTCGTCGTCCTCGGCATCTAGGGCCGGGTGGTGGGGTCCAGCGCCCGCAGGGCGCGGGCCACCTCCGCCGGGTCGGTGCCGAGGTCGCGCCGCCCGAGGACGACGAGGACACCGGGATCGTCCGGCCCGCCGACGGTGTCCAGCTCGAGGGTCCGGCCGCGGACGCCGAACCGCCGGGTCTCCCGGACGTCGACGCGCAGTCCCGGCCAGGGGAGATGGCGGCCGCCGGTGAGCGTGCGCACGTCCACGCCGTCGGGACCGGCGGCCAGCCGTGGGCGGGCCACCAGGTCGCGAGCCGCGAGGACGAGCACGAGCAGCGCTCCGAGCCCGACCAGCACCCGGCCGGCGGAGTCGAGGACGAGGAGGGACAGCGCGAGGCCGGCGCCGACGGTCACCAGGGCCACCGTCTCGCCGGTACGGGGGGACCACTGCACGCACCCAGGGTGCCAGCGCGGGCACCGCCCCCCGAGTACCCGTGACCGACCGGTCCGTCGCCGGACGGCCACCCGGAGCGGTCGTCCGCCGTGTAGTCGCAGGTCGGGACGGGTACGAGGGGGTCGACACCACGGCGCGGTCGGCTCCTCGGAGGAACCGCCAAGTCGATACATCCACAGCTGGGTACACAGCTGGGGACAGACTCACACGGGTGTAGTTACTGGCGTGGTCGTCCTGTCACATGCGTCTCACGGACGACGTTCGCGCAGGTCAACGAGGATCGGGTCCGTTCCGTCTCTCCACACACGGTGGACAACCCTGGGGGCGGAGCGCCATGTCGACCTGTGGATGAAGCGTCCGTCTGTGCACAGCCACCGGACGGGGGTGGACCGCGGAACGGACGAGGCCCCCACCCCGGTTCGGGGTGAGGGCCTCGGATACTGCGAGCGGCTGGGGGCGAGTTCAGCGCCAGCGCATCGACATGACCAGGCCGGCGACCATGGCGCCGAACCCGATCGCGAAGTTCCAGGCGCCGAGCGACACCATGAAGGGGATCCGGTCGCCGGCCACGTAGTAGACGACGATCCACAGCAGGCCGACCAGCATCAGCGCCACCATGAGCGGCGCGTACCAGCGCGGGCTGGGCTGGGCGACGCGCGCCTGGGCCGACCGGCCCTGCAGCACCCCCTCGGGGGGCGTGTACGCCGACTTCTTGCGGACCTTGGACTTGGGCACCGTGGAACTCCCTTCCGGCGGCCGGGTCGTGTCCTCCGGCCGGAACTGCCTCCCAGCCTAAGCTGCTGGGGGACGACGGTGCCGTTGCCACGTGCGGTACGCCCCGCATCCGGTCCCGACGACGCGCGAGGAGGAACCTGTGGCCCGCAGCCTGCTCCCCTCCGCGGTCGTCCCGGCCCGGTTCCGCGGCCGCCGTCCTTCCGGCTGGACCGCGCTCGTGCCCGTGGTGGCCCTGGCGGCCGGCCTACTGTTCGCAACGTCCGGCCGGACGGCGCAGGGCACCGATCTGCGCGCCGGCGAGGTCACCCAGCTCTCGGAGCTCATCGAGCAGCGCAACACCGTGATCGCCCGGCAGAGCGACCAGCTGGCCGACCTGCAGCGCGAGGTGGACCGGCTGACCGAGGGGGCCGCCAGCCGCGACGGCGCCGTCGCGGCCGCCCGGAGTGCCGGTGAGGCGGGTGCGCTGGCCGCCGCCCTCGTGCCCGTCAGCGGCCCGGGCGTGGAGATCACCCTGGACGACGCCCCTGCCCGCCCCGACGGCACCCTGCCCGGCGGTGCCCGGGCCGACGACCTGGTCATCCACCAGTCCGACGTCCAGGCGGTCGTGAACGCGGTCTGGGCCGCCGGCGCCGAAGGCGTGACGGTCATGGACCAGCGGCTCATCGCCACCAGCGCCGTCCGGTGCGTGGGCAACACCCTGCTGCTGCAGGGCCGCACGTACTCGCCGCCGTTCGTCGTCGTCGCCGTGGCCGACGCCTCCACCGTGCGCGCCCAGCTCGCGGCGTCGCCGCAGGTGGCGGTGTTCCAGCAGGCGGTGGAGGCCTACGGGCTCACCTTCGAGGTGCGGGAGCGGCCGGCGCTCGCGCTGCCCGCCTACGATGGCCCCCTGGACCTGCAGTACGCGACCGCAGGCTGAGCATCGACGAGGGAGCACGCACTTCCATGACCGCTCCCGACCGACCGGTGCTGGTCGTCGACAACTTCGACAGCTTCGTCTACAACCTCGTCCAGTACCTGGGCCAGCTCGGCGTCCGCTGCATCGTGCGGCGCAACGACGCCGTCAGCGTCGACGAGCTCGCCGACCTCGACGTCGCCGGGGTGCTGCTCTCCCCCGGGCCCGGGACGCCGTCCGACGCGGGCGTGACCGTGCCGATGGTGCGGGCCGCCGCCGAGACCGGCACGCCGGTCTTCGGCGTCTGCCTGGGCCACCAGGCGATCGCCGAGGCGTTCGGCGCCGTCGTGGTGCGCGCCCCGGAGCTCCTGCACGGCAAGACCAGCCAGGTGGTCCACGACGGGGACGGCGTCCTCGCCGGGCTGCCGTCGCCTTTCACCGCGACCCGCTACCACTCCCTGGCCGTCGACCCGGCCACCGTTCCGGCGGAGCTGGAGGTCACCGGCGCCACCCCGTCGGGCGTCGTCATGGCGCTGCGGCACCGAGAGCTGCCCATCGAGGGCGTGCAGTTCCACCCCGAGTCGGTGCTCACCGAGGGCGGGCACCGGATGCTGGCCACCTGGCTCGCCGTCTGCGGGCTGACGCCCGACCCGGACGTGGTGGAGAGCGCCAGCGCCACCGCACGACGGCTGTCGGCAGCCACGGCCTGAGAAAGGACCCCGTCCTCCTCACCGCTCGCAAGCTCGCGGCGAGCCTCTGGACGGGGCCTGAGGCGCCCGCTAGCCGCCCGGGTTCAGGATGACCGTGATCTCGGTGTCGAACGGCTGAGTGCTGCCGCCCGCCGGATCGGTGGCCTGCACCTGGCCGGGGCCTACGGTCGGGTCCACCTCGTCGCTCTCCACGAAGTCGACGTTGGTGAAGCCCGCCTGCGCCAGGAGCGCCTGGGCCCCGGCCTCCGACTGGCCGCGCACGTTCGGCACGGTGCCCGACGTGGGCTCGGCGGGGCCGCCGGAGATCTGGAGCGTGATCGCGGTGTCCGCCGTGGCCTGGGTGCCCGCGGCCGGGCTGGTGCCGAGCACAGTCCCCGCCGGTTCCTGCGAGTCCACCTCGGCGGAGGTGATGTTCGTGAAGCCCGCGGACCGCAGGGTCTGGGTCGCCGTCGCCTGGTCCTCGCCCCGGACGTCGGGCACGGCCACGTCGCCGTCGGAGACCTCGAGGGTGATGGCGGTGTCCACCGGCACCTGGGTGCCCTCTTCCGGGTCGACCGAGATGACCTCGCCCTCGGGTGCCGCTGAGTCGACCCGGTCGATGGTGACGCGGTTGAACCCGTCGGCCGCGAGATTGCTCTGGGCCTGCTCGACGTCCAGGCCGACGACGCCCGGGATGGCGACGGCGTCCGGCTCGGCGCCGACGACCAGGCTGACCTCGGTGCCCTCCTCGACCTGCGCGCCGCCGGCGGGGTCGCTCTCCAGGACCGTGCCCACCTGCGTGGTGTCGGTGACCGGTCGCGTCGTGACCTCGCCGACGACCAGGCCGGCGTCGGTGATCCGCTGCCGGGCCTCAGCCTCGGTGAGGTCGACCAGACCGGGGACCGCGACCTGGGCGGCCGGCGGGGTCTCGTCGTCGCCGCTCATGGCGATCGCCAGCGCGACGGCACCGGCGACGAGCAGGGCCACGACGACGGCGACGATCGCGATGATCTTCCGCCGGCGCCTGCGGTCGGCCTCGTCGGCGTCGTCCCAGTCGTCGTCCCGGTAGGGCACGCCCGGCGTGGCGCTGAGGATCGTGGTCTTCTCGGCGTCGCCCATGACCGGCGTCGCCTCCACCCGCTGCCCGGCGAGCGCCCGGAGGAGGTCGTTGCGCATCTCCGCGGCCGACTGGTACCGGTTGGCCGGGTTCTTGCTCATCGCCTTGAGCACGATGGCGTCGAGCTCCGGCGGGATGGCCGGGTTGATCGACGACGGCAGGCGCGGGTCCTCGCGGACGTGCTGGTAGGCAACGGCGACAGGGGAGTCGCCGGTGAACGGGGGGGCACCGGTCACGAGCTCGAAGAGCATGCAGCCCATCGAGTAGACGTCGGACCGGGCGTCGACGCCCTCGCCCCGGGCCTGCTCGGGCGAGAGGTACTGGGCGGTGCCGATGACGGCGGCGGTCGAGGTCATCGTCGCGGCCGAGTCGGAGACGGCGCGGGCGATGCCGAAGTCCATCACCTTGACGGTGCCCTGGGGCGTGATCATCACGTTCCCGGGCTTCACGTCGCGGTGCACGATGCCGTTGCGGTGGCTGAAGTCCAGCGCCCCGCAGATGTCGGCCGACAGGGCCATCGCGCGCTCGGGGGTCAGGTGACCCTCGCGCCGCAGGACGTCGCGCAGCGTCTCGCCCTCGACGTACTCCATGACGATGTACGGGGTGGCGCCGGTCGTCGTGCGGTCCTCACCGGTGTCGTAGACGGCGACGATCGCCGGGTGGTTCAGCGAGGCCGAGGCCTGGGCCTCGCGGCGGAAGCGGACCTGGAACGAGGGGTCGCGGGCCAGGTCGTGCCGGAGCACCTTGACGGCGACCTCGCGCCCGAGCCGCAGGTCGCGGCCGCGGTGCACCTCGGCCATGCCGCCGCGCCCGAGGACCCCGCCGATCTCGTAGCGCTCCCCGAGCACCTGCGGCGTGGTCATCAGAGGTCCTCTCGGGCGGGGCGGTGCGTCGTCCGGGCGAGGGCCTCGGCGAGCGGGCGAGCACCCCGGGCGCGGGGCGCTGCGGGCTGGCTGCCGCCGGCGAGCCTATCCGCTGGGCGGGGCGATCCAGGGACGACGCGGTGGAGCGGGCTCACCCGGCCTCACCCGGATCAGCTGCCCCAGCGTTCGGGTCCTCGTCCGGCAGTCCGTCGCCGTCGCAGTCCTCCGGCGGAGCGCACGGCGGGTCCCCGCCGGGGTCGGCCGGGAGGGTGGTCGTGGTCGTGGCCGTCGTGGTGGACGTCGAGGCCGACGAGCTGCTGGTCGTCGGGATGCTCCTCGTGGTGGTGGGCGCTGTCGACGTCGTACTGGCGCTGGTCTCGGTCGGTTCCGCTTCGTCGGTCGGCTCCGTCCCCCCGGGCGCGTAGGCCTCCTCGGCGACGTAGAGCGTGATGTCCGTCCCCGGGGCCACCGAGCCGGTGGGCGCCAGGTCAGCCACGTCCCCGGCGTCCAGCTCCGTCCCGGCGCCCTCGAGCTGGCCCTCGCTGGCCGTCTCCCGGACGACGCCGAGGCCCTGGGCCGTCAGCGCCGCCTCGACGTCGTCGGCGGGTTCGCCGATGAACGCCGCCGGGTCCACGACGACCCCGGCAGAACTCGCGCTCGTCACGGTCGGGTTCGTGCTGGCGGTGTCACCGCCGCCGCCGGGGTCGTCGCTGCCGAGGACCCACCAGGCGCCCGCGGCCAGCAGCAGGACGAGCGCCAGCGCGGCGACCACCCATGCCCAGCGTCGTCCCCGGCGTGGCTCCTCGGGTTCCTCGAGCCAGCCGTCGTCGTCCTCGGGAGGGGCCTGCAGGGGCGGCATCGGGCCGGCCGGCCCCGTCGGGGGCCCGGCGAGCCCGGCACCGGCCACGGCGGTGGCACCGGTGACGGCGATGACCTGCGTGCGCGAGTTGTCCCCACCGGCCGCGACCACCTGGGTGGGCATGGTGACGGGGCCGACGACGGGCGTGAGGGTGCCGCCGGAGGCGACCCGCCGGATCGCCTCGGCGAAGGCGCCACCGTCCGGGAAGCGGTCGGCGGGGTCCTTGGCCAGCGCCCGCTCGACGAGCAGCCGCACGGCCGGGGGGACGTGCGCCGGCAACGGCGGCGGCGGCCGGTTGATGTGCGCCAGCGCGATGGCCACCTGGGAGGCGCCGTCGAATGGCCGCGCGCCGGTGAGGCACTCGAAGGCGACCACGCCCAGCGAGTAGACGTCGGACGGCGGGCCGACCTCCATCCCCTGGGCCTGCTCCGGGGAGAGGTACTGGGCGGTGCCGACGACCATGCCGGTGCGGGTGAGCGGTGCGGCGTCGCGGGCCTGGGCGATGCCGAAGTCGGTCAGCTTGACCACGCCGTCGGGCCGGACCATGAGGTTGCCGGGCTTGATGTCGCGGTGGACCACACCGCCCTTGTGGGCGGCCGACAGCCCGTCGGCGGACTGGCTGATCACGTGCAGCGTCCAGTCGACGGGCAGGGCGCCCTCGTCGTGGAGGATCGTCACCAGCGGCTGGCCCTCGACGTACTCCATGACGAGGAACGCCAGGTTCTGCGTGCCGGTGTCGTCCACGGTCTCGCCGTAGTCGTAGACCGACGCGATGTTCTGGTGGGTCAGGGCGGCGGTGTGCCGGGCCTCGTTGCGGAACCGGGCGAGGAAGTTCGGGTCGCCGGTGTACTCGCTCTTGAGGACCTTGGCGGCCACGATGCGGTCCAGGACCTGGTCGCGGGCCTGCCAGACCTCGCCCATGCCGCCCGTCGCGATCGGGGCCACGATCTCGTACCGGCCGGCCAGCAGGCTGCCGACGGAGAGCGCCATCAGTCCTCCTGACCGGCGAGGTGGGCGGCCATGACCTCGCGGGCGATCGGCGCGGAGACGTCGCCGCCGGTTCCGCCACCGTTCTTCACGAACACCGCGACGGCGATCGTCGGGTCGTCGGCCGGGGCGAAACCGACGAACCAGTTGTGGTCGGGGGCGTCCGGAGTCTGGGCCGTGCCGGTCTTGCCGGCGACCTCGACGCCGCTGATCCGGGCGGCCCGGCCGGAGCCCCGCTCGACCACGCTCTGCATCATCTCGGTCAGCTGGTTCGCGATCTCCGTCGAGACCGGGCGGCTCAGCTCCTCCGGCGTCGTCTCGTCGATGACGGAGAGGTCCGGGGCGCGCAGCTGGTCGACGAGGTACGGGGACATGAGGCTGCCGTCGTTGGCCACGGCTGCGGCGATCATCGCCGCCTGCAGCGTGGTCACCCGCACGTCGCGCTGGCCGATCGAGGTCTGGCCGAGCGCGGCGTCGTCCTCGATGTCCCCGACCGTGCTGCCCTCGACCGTCAGGGGGATCTGGAGGCGCTCGCCGTCCAGTCCGAACGCCTCGGCCATCGCCCGCACCTTGTCCTCGCCCAGCTCGATGCCGAGCATCGCGAACGCGGTGTTGCAGGAGATGGTGAGCGCGTCGAGGAGCGACTGCTCGCCGGTGCTGCTGCAGCTCGAACCGTTGAAGTTGGGGATGACGCGGGAGCTGTTGGGCAGCGGGAACTCCGTCGGCGCCGGGATCACGGTGTCCGGCGTGTAGCCCTCGGCCAGCGCGGCGGCCGACACGATCACCTTGAAGACCGAGCCGGGCGCGTAGATCTCGCGGGTCGCCTGGTTGGCGCGCGGGTCGGGGTCGGCGGCGTCGAGCTCGGCGGCGTACTCGCGGATCGCGTCCGGGTCGTGGCTGGACAGGAGGCCGGGGTCGTAGGTGGGCGTGCTGGCCAGACCGAGCACCGCGCCGGTGCTGGGGTCGAGGGCGACGACGGCCCCGGTGACGCCCTCCAGGCCGGCCATGGCCGCGGCCTGCACGGCAGGGTCGAGCGTGAGGACGACGTCACCGCCGGCGGGGTCCCGGCCGGTGAACATGTCCGCCAGGCGACGGAGTGCCAGGCGGGGGTCCTTGCCCGAGAGGATGTCGTTCTCGACGCGCTCGATGCCGCTGTTGTTGTAGATCAGCGAGTAGTACCCGGTGACGGCCGCGTACAGCCCTCCCTGCGGGTACTGGCGCAGGTACTTCAGGCGGCCCTCGGTCGGGACCGAGAGGGCGATCGGCTCACCGCCGACGATGATCGAGCCGCGCTCGCGGTCGTACTCGGCGGCCAGCACGCGGGTGTTGCTGGTGTCGTCGCGCAAGTCGTCGGAGCGCACGACCTGGATGTAGTTGACGTTGATGATCAGCAGGGTGAAGAGCACGAGGATGCTGATCGCGACGCGGCGCAGCGGGGCGTTCACTGGGTCACGACCTCGGTGGGCGCGTCGCCGAGCCGTTGCGGGGCCGCGTGCGGGGTGGCCGGGCGCCGCGCGGCGTCGCTGATGCGGACCAGAAGGGCCACGAGCACGAAGTTGGCCACCAGGGACGAACCGCCGTAGGCGAGGAACGGCGTCGTCAGACCCGTCAGCGGCAGCAGGCCGGTGACCCCGCCGAGGACGACGAAGACCTGCCACGCGACGGCGAACGCGAGGCCCGCGGCGAGCAGCTTGCCGAACGCGTCCCGCACGATGAGCGAGGTGCGCAGGCCGCGCTCGACGAGCACCAGGTAGACGATGATCACCGCGACGAGCCCGAACAGGCCGAGCTCCTCGCCGATCGCCGAGGCGATGAAGTCGCTCTTGGCCACCGGCACCTGGTCGGGGCGGCCACCGCCGAGCCCGGCGCCGAAGAGGCCGCCGGTGCCCAGGCCGAACAGCGACTGCACGAGCTGGTAGCCGGCGCCGTCCCGGTAGGCGAAGGGGTCGAGCCAGGTGTCCACGCGCTGCTGGACGTGGCCGAAGATCTGGTAGGCGATCAGGGCACCGCCGGCGAACAGCCCGACGCCGATGAGCAGCCAGCTGGAGCGCTCGGTGGCGATGTAGAGCATCACCACGAAGATCCCGAACAGCAGCAGCGAGCTGCCGAGGTCGCGCTCGAAGACGAGCACGAGGATCGACAGCACCCAGGCCAGCAGCACCGGGCCGAGGTCGCGGCCGCGCGGGAGCTCCAGGCCCATCACCCGGCGGCTGGCCAGGGCGAGGACGTCGCGCTTGTCGACCAGGTAGGCGGCGAAGAAGACGACCAGGCAGATCTTGGCGAACTCACCGGGCTGGATGGAGAAGCCGGCGACCCGGATCCAGATCTTGGCGCCGTTGACCTCGGAGATCGAGGAGGGCAGCAGGGCCGGCAGCGCGAGCAGAGCCATGCCGACCAGCGCCAGCGTGTACGCGTACCGGGACAGCGTGCGGTGGTCGCGCACGACCACGAGGAACGCGACGAACAGGGCCACGCCGAGGGTGGCCCAGACCAGCTGGACCGGCGCGTCTTCCCGGGTGATCGTGCTGTCGAGCTGCTCCGCGGCGAGGTCCAGCCGGTGGATGACGGTGAGCCCGAGGCCGACCAGCAGGGCGACGCAGGGCAGGAGGAGCGGGTCGGCGTACGGAGCCCACCTGCGGACGACGAAGTGCGCCACGACCCAGAGGGCGGTGATCCAGGCGCTGAACGCGGCCATCTCCGGCCGCAGGGAGCCGGTGATCGTGAGGTCGACGATGCACTGCGCGACGACGGTGATGAGCACGGCGAAGCCGAGCAGCGCGGCCTCCGTGCCCCGCCGCTTGGGCGGGGCGGCCGCCTGGGCCCGGGGGTCGGTGGCCGGACCGGACATCAGTCGGCCTCCCGGCAGTCCGTTCCCGGCTCCTGCGCTTCCGTCGTGCGGGTCGAGGTCGTCGTCTCCGCGGTGGTCGGCGGCACGCCACCAGGATCCCCCGGGACCGCCGACGTCGTCGGCGCGGTCGACGGGACCGCAGGGGACGACGGGCCGTTCGACGACGACGCCCCGCCGGAGGAGCAGACCGGCAGCCGCTGGTCGCGCAGGGCCTCCAGGATCCGGTTCGCGTCGTCGGAATCGGTGGCCGAGATGCCGCCGCGGACGCGGTTGCGCGCCGCAGGCGTGAGATCGGCGAGCGCCAGGCCGGTGTCCTCGTCGACCTCGAAGAAGTCGAAGCCCACCACGGAGACGTCCAGGCCGCGGAAGATGGCCACCTGCTCGCTGTCGCCCGTGCCGTCGACGCCCACGAACCAGTGTCCGAGGGCCCAGACGTACGTACCGACCGCCCCCGCCACGAGCACGACGAGAGCGATCACCGCCACCAGGAGTAGTCGCACCGGGCGGCGGCGGGCGGAGGGGCCACCGCCCGTCGGCGGTGTGGATGTCGGCGGGGGAGGTGCGGGCGGATCGGCGAGCGCGGCTCGGCCGGCGGCCGAGCGGGCGTCGACCTGCCGCTGGCCGACGTTGTCACCGGCCGCGCCGTCGACGACCGGGTCGACGCGGCCGCCGCCCCCGGTGTCCTCGATGACGTCGGCGACGATCACCGTGATGTTGTCGGGGCCGCCGCTGCGCAGCGCCAGCTCGATGAGCCGGTCGGCCGTGGTCTGCGGGTCGGGGTCCTTCAGCGCCTCGGCGAGGGTCTCCTCGCTCACCACGCCCGAGAGGCCGTCGGAGCACAGCAGGTACCGGTCGCCGGCCCGTGCCTCGCGCATGGAGAGGTCCGGCTCGACCTCCTGGCCGTTGAGCGCCCGCAGCAGCAGCGAGCGCTGCGGGTGGCTGTTGGCCTCCTCGGCGGTGATCCGGCCGTCGTCGATCAGCGTCTGGACGAACGTGTCGTCATGGGTGATCTGCGACAGCTGGCCGTCGCGGACGAGGTAGGCGCGCGAGTCGCCGACGTGGCACAGCGCCAGCCGGCCACCGGCGAACAGGATCGCGGTGAGCGTCGTCCCCATGCCCTCGAGCTGCGGTGACTCGCGGATCACCTCGCGCAGGTGCTCGCTGCCCTCGAAGACCGCCTCGCGCATCGCCTGCAGCATGTCGCCGGAAGGGGCGTCGTCGTCCAGGTGCTCCAGGGCGGCGATGACGACCTTGCTGGCCACGTCGCCGGCCGCGTGGCCGCCCATGCCGTCGGCCACCGCGAGCAGGCGAGGGCCGGCGTAGACGGAGTCCTGGTTGTTGCCGCGGATCAGGCCGCGGTCCGAGCGGGCCGCATATCTGAGAACGAGGCTCATCCGTCCACCTCGCTCGCGCTCGGGGGGCGCGGGCGCCCGTCTCCTGTGCTCATCGCCGTGCCCGCACGCTCCCTCACGTACGCAGCTCCAGAGCAGTCTGCCCGATGCGGATCGGCTGCCCCGGGTTGACCAGGAGCGGACCCTGCACGCGCTGCTGGTCGAGGTAGGTCCCGTTGGTGGAGCCGAGGTCCTCGACGTACCAGGAACCCCCGCGGTTGGTCAGCCGCGCGTGGCGGGAGCTGGCGAAGTCGTCGGTGAGCACCAGCGTGGAGTCGTCGGCCCGGCCGATCAGGATCGGCTGGTCGCCCAGGGTGATCTTCGTGCCGGCCAGCGGGCCGGCGGTGACGACCAGCGTGCGCATGCCCTTCTGCCCGCGCTTCTTGCCGGCGGGGGCGGCCCGGGGCGGGACCGAGGCGACCCGTCCGGTCCGGCCGCCGAACAGGTCGGCGCGCACCACGCGGAACGCCGCGAAGATGAACAGCCACAGCAGCAGCAGGAAGCCGAAGCGGAAGACCTGGAGGACGATCTCGGCGGTCACGGCCCCAAGAACCCTCGTGCTGTGTCCCTGCGTGCCCTCGCAAGCTCGGTCACGAGCCATCCTGCCGGTAGACCAGCACGGAGTGGCCGATGCGGATGACGTCCCCGTCGACCAGGGCCTGCCGGCTGACCCGTCGTCCGTTGACGAGCGTGCCGTTGGTGGAGCCGAGGTCCTCGACCGTCGCCGTCCCGCCGTCCAGGACGACGTCGACGTGCTTGCGGCTGACGCCGGTGTCCGGCAGCCGGATGTCGGCCTCGGTGCCACGGCCGATGACGTTGCGCCCCGTGGAGAGCTCGTGGCGCGTACCCGGGCCGTCGACGACGAGCACGTGGGTCACGCCCGGTCGGGAGCCGGCCCGGCCGACGATCGACGGGCCCTGCTTCCCCGTGTCGGTCGCGACCCGGCCGCGCAGCGGGGGGAGGGGCGGCAGCGGGGGGAGCGGCGGGTGCTGGCCGGTGACCGGCGGAGCACCGCGCGGGGGAGCGGCCACCGCCATGTCGTCGCGGGACGCGGGGCGGGCCGGGTCGGCGACGTGCGAGCTGACCTCGAAGACACCCGTGGGCAGGTCGGTGTCGCGCTCGAGGCGCACCGTCACCTTGTCGAAGATCTGGTAGCCCTCGTCGTCGATGTGCTCGCTGACCATGTCCGCGAGCTCGCCGGCGAGCTGGTCCGACCACTGGCCGAGGTGCTCGAAGTCGGTGCGGCCGAGGGTGACGACGTAGACGTTGGGCGCCAGGACGCGGCCCTCGCCGAGGACGGAGCGCTGCTCGTCTGCCTCGCGCTGGAGTGCCTTCGCGATCTCGGCGGGGTGCACCTTGCCCTTGAAGATGCGGGCGAAGGCCAGGCCGACCATGCCCTCGAGCCGTCGCTCGAAGCGCTGCAGCACACCCACAGTCGCTCCTTTGCGTTCGGTCGGACGTCCCGCTGTGCCAACGGTGATCGTAGCCGGGCGGTGCCCGACCGACCGGCCGGTGACCCGCGACTCCCCGCAATCACGTCCGCGCCGTCCTCTGGTGACCCGGGCAACGACCGACCCCCCGGCCGGGTCACGGCCTCCGGCTGCTAATGTCGGCGCTCGCCAGGGCAAGTGGCGGAATGGCAGACGCGCACGGTTCAGGTCCGTGTGTCCGAAAGGACGTGGGGGTTCAACTCCCCCCTTGCCCACCCCAGTTCTACGGCGCCACCTGGCGGACCCCCCCGCGCAGCGGCGTCCCTGGCAGGTGGACCGCCTCCGGCGCGCTGGTGGTCCGGCCCGCGCGGAGCGCCGCGGGGCCTCAGCCCAGCTGGCGGTACCGCTCCCGGTCGTGCCGGCCGCGCGTGAGGGTCTGCGCGAGCAGGACCGCGCCCCACGGACCGATGACCCAGATCGGCCAGAAGTAGTGGAACTCCCACGATGCCAGTGACGTCGCCGCCCAGATGGTCACGACGATGAGCGCGGTGGTCAGCCAGGACCGCCAGGAGGACTGGGCGCTGCCGTGCCAGGCCCAGGGGTTGGCCATGGGCGTGCAGGCGGGGACGGCGCCCTGCGGGCGGGCGGCCTCGGGGGCCCGGGGCTTCGGGGCGGCCGGGAGGTCGGCGGTCAGCTCGGCCAGCTCGCCATACGTCTTCGCCGCGTAGGCCCGTGCCAGCCGGTCGTCGTACTCGTCGACCGTCAGCCGGCCCGCGGACATGTGCTGGCCGAGGACGGTGGCGACGGCGGCGCGGTCGGTGTCGGCGGCGCGCAGGTGGGGCTCGGGCATCGGACGTCTCCTGGTCGGTGTGCAGCCAGTGTCGTCCGCGACGGTCGTTCCGGTCCACTGACGGACGTCACCAGTTCCACGTGGAACTCCGGCCGTCAGGTGCGCAGCGTCCGGGTCAGGCCCCTCCCGGGGCGCCACGACGAGATGACCAGTGCGGTCTTCTCGTCGTTGAGAGCGACCAGCACCACCTGCTCGAGCGCCACCCGGAACAGGACGAAGTGCATCATCGCCTTCGGGACGCCGGCCGCCTTCGCGTAGCCGCTGCGCTCGGCCGATCCGGTGACCTCGGCGGCGCGTCCGCTCAGTTTGGCGTCACCGGAGAAGGCGTCGGGCTCGGAGCTCCCGCTGTGCAGGGCGAACCGGGGATCGCGCCGCAGGTCGGCGAACTTGACCGACTCCGGCATGCCCGCCAGCCAGGGCTCGCCGCCCACGAACTGCATCGTGATGCCGCTGATCCGCGGGGACCCGTCGGCCCGGAGCGTGGCCAGGAACTTGTGCTCGTGGGCGTCGAAGGCCGCGCGCACGCGCGCGGCGAACTCCGGCTCCCGGGACTCCAGATCGGCGAACGAGGCCATGCCGGGATGCTCCACCCGGGCGCCGACGATTTCGAGGGTCAGCTCCCGGCCGGTGCCGCGTCCCTGGCGAGGGACTTGCCGATGACCATGCGCTGGATCTGGTTGGTGCCCTCGAAGATCTGCATGACCTTCGCCTCGCGCATGTAGCGCTCGACCGGGAACTCGCGGGTGTACCCCGCGCCGCCGAGCACCTGGACGGCGTCGGTCGTGACCTTCATGGCCGCGTCGGTGGCGACGAGCTTGGCGATGCTGGCCTGCCGGGAGTAGTCCTTGCCGGCGTCCTTGCGGCGGGCGGCCACCAGGTACGTGGCGCGCGCGGACTCGACGGCGGCGGCCATGTCGGCGAGCAGGAACGCCACGCCCTGGTGCTCGACGATCGGCCGGCCGAACGCCTCACGCTCCCCGGCGTAGCGGACGGCGACGTCGAGCGCGGACTGCGCGAGCCCGACCGCGACGGCGCTGACGCCCAGGCGCCCGGAGTCCAGGGCGGCCAGCGCGATCGACAGCCCGCGGCCGCGCTCGCCGACCAGCCGGTCGGCGGGCACCGGCACCTCGTCGAGCCGGATCGCCGCGGTCGTCGACCCGGTCAGGCCCATCTTCTCCTCGGGCCTGGCCGCGGTGAACCCGGGCAGGTCCGGGGTGAGGTGGAAGGTGGAGATCGCGCGCTCCCCGTCGTCCGGGGTCCGGAGGAACGTCGAGTAGAAGTCCGCGTGCCCCCCGTGGGTCACCCAGGCCTTCTCGCCGGTGGCGAGCCAGCCGTCGTCGCTGGTCCGGGCGGCGGCGCGCATGGCGGCCGGGTCGGAACCGGCGTGGGCCTCCGACAGGCAGTAGGCGCCCAGCAGCCGGCCGCCGACCATCTCGGGCAGCAGGTCGCGGCGCTGTCCTTCGGTGCCGAACCGGTCGATCGGGAAGCACGACAGCGTGTGCACGCTGACGCCGAGGGCGACGCTGGCCCAGCGCGCCGCGAGCTCCTCGACGACCTGCAGGTAGACCTCGTAGGGCTGGCTGCCGCCGCCGACGTCCTCGCCGAAGGGCAGGCCGAGCAGCCCGGCGTTCCCGAGCAGGCGGAAGACCTCGCGGGGGAAGCGCTCCTCGCGTTCGTACTGCGCGGCCTTCGGCGCGAGCTCCGCGTCGGCCAGCTCGCGGGTGAGCGCGATCAGGTCGTACGCCTCGGGCGTGGGCAGTTCGCGGTCGACCGGCACGGGCGTCCCCTCGTCGAAAACAGTACTCACGACGGTACCGCAGTACTGTTGTACGTCCTGGTTCATGCTGGGAGGCGCGATGACGAGCACGGTTCCGGCGGACGCCCGGCTGACCCGGCGGCGGGCCGAGCTGCTCGACCAGCTCGAGGAGCTGTTCCTCACGGAGGGGTTTGCGCGGTTCACCCTCGACGACCTCGCCGTCCGGCTGCACTGCTCGAAGAGCACCCTCTACGCGCTCGCCGAGAGCAAGGAACGGCTGGCCTCGCGGGTGATCCGGCACTTCTTCCGCAAGGCGACCGAGGACGTCGAGGCGCAGACCGTCACCGAGACCGACCCGGCCCTGCGGGTGACCGCGTACCTGAGCGCCGTCGCGCGGGCGCTGGCTCCCGCCGGCCCCGACTTCCACCGGGACCTCGACTCCTTCGCCCCGGGCCGCGAGGTCTACGAGCGCAACACCGCGCTGGCGGCCGACCGGGTGCGCGCGCTGATCGCCGAGGGGGTGGCCCAGGGCCGCTTCCGCGAGGTGCACCCGGCGCTGATCGCCGACACCGTGACCACCTTGATGTTCCGCATCGGCCGCGGCGACACCGCCCGGGCGACCGGCCTGGACGACGCCACCGCCTACCGCGAGCTGGCCGCCCTGCTGCTGCACGGGATCGCGCTGTGACGGTCGGGTTCGCCTCCTGGGACGACCCCGAGGTCCAGCGGCTGGCCGCCGACCAGCAGGCGGAGGTGCGCGCCCGCTACGACGGCAAGGGGAACCAGGCACGCCGCCGTCCACCGCCGACATCGGCGTCGTCCTGGTGGCGCGCGACGAGGACGGGACGGCGATCGGCTGCGGCGCCCTGCGCGAGCTGGGGACGGGTGTCGCGGAGGTGAAGCGCATGTTCGTCGTCCCGGCAGCCCGGGGGCGCGGCGTCTCGAAGGCCCCGACGAGTCCCTCTTCTTCGAGCGGCTGCTGGACGCCGCAGCGATGAGCGCCGATATGCGCACGACGGCGGTCATCGGACGCCCCATACGCGCCGTCGTGCGTATCCGGGTGATCGAGGGGGCTGGTCCGCATCTCCCGGCTGCCCCGGCAGCAGGACTCCTTCGCCGACGGGCGTGTGGTGAGCTGGCGCCATGTCGCAGCACGCCTGGCCCGAGACGGAGCCCACCGAGGTCCATGCGACCGCCGGCGACGCCCGGCTGGCCGTCGACCTCAACGGCGGCGGCCTGCGCGCGCTCACCGTCGGCGCCTGGGACGTCCTCGACGGGTACGCCCCCGGCGAGGTGCCGTCGGGACGGCGGGGCGGCGTGCTGCTGCCCTGGCCGAACCGCATCCGCGACGGACGGTGGACCTGGCAGGGGCACGACCTCCAGCTGGACATCGCATCGACCAGCAAGCCGACCGCCATCCACGGCCTGGTCTCGGCGCAGCCTTGGCGGGTCCTGCACTCCGAGGCCGACCGCGTGACCGTCGGGACCGTCGTCGAGAAGCGCTCCGGCTACCCCTTCCGGCTCGCCGCGGCGATCGACTACGCGCTCTCCCCCGACCGGCTCGAGTCGACCGTCCGGGTGCGCAACGCCGGCGACGAGCCCGCCCCGTTCGGCGTCGGGCTGCACCCCTACCTGGCGGTCGGGGGCAGCGAGGACGGCGACGTGGGGACGGCGGAGCTCGAGCTGCCCGCGCGCACGCTGCTGGTCGTGGACGGCGACGGCCTGCCCACCGGCGAGCGGCGGCCGTTCGACGGCGCGGTCGGGCGGATCGGCGGCAGGTCCTTCGACGACCCGCTCACCGATCTCGTGCGGGACGACGACGGCTGGGCGCGCGTCCGACTCCGCGGCCCGGCGGGCGCGGTCGAGCTCGCCGTCGACGCGTCGTGGCCCTGGCTCCAGGTCTACAGCGGCGACACCCTGCCGGTGGGCCAGCGCCGCCGCAGCCTCGCGGTCGAGCCGATGACCTGCCCGCCGAACGCCTTCGCCGACGCCGTCGATCTCGTGGTCCTCGAGCCCGGGGAGGACTGGTCGGGCACCTGGACGCTGAGCTGGTCGGCCGGGGAATGAGAGTCGCCGAGCTCTGGCGCTACCCGGTCAAGTCGCTGCAGGGCGAACGCCTGGCCGAGGCGGCCGTCGACGCCCTCGGCATCGCAGGCGACCGGCGCTGGGCGTTGTTCGACCTCGACACCGGCCTGGGCCTCACCGCCCGGCGGGTGCCGGAGCTGCTGTTCGCCTCGGCCCGCCTCCGGGCGGACGGCGGCGTGGAGGTGGTGCTCCCCGACGGGACGGTCACCACCGACGACGGGGACATCTCCGGCTGGCTCGGCCGCCGGGTGGAGCTCCGGGCGGCCGACGAGCGCGGCGACGTGGCCCCGACCTACGAGACCCCGGCGGACGAGGAGGTGCCCGATCCCACGGAGTGGCTGCAGTGGGAGGGTGCGCCCGGCCCCTTCCACGACAGCCCGCGGATCCGCCTGTCGCTGGTCTCGACCGGCACGCTCGGGACCTGGGACCGGCGCCGGTTCCGCGCCAACGTCGTCCTCGACGGCGCGGGCGAGGACGCGCTTCGCGGTCGCGAGGCGGAGCTCGGCGGGGTCCGGCTGCGGTTCGGCCTGCCCATCTCCCGGTGCGTCATGACCACGCGGCCGCAACCGGGCGGGATCGCCCGCGACACCTCCGTGCTGAAGACGATCCACCGCGAGCGCGACGGCCTGCTGGCGGTGCGCGCCGCCGTCCTCACCTCCGGCACGGTGCGCACCGGTGACGTGCTCGTCCCGGCCTGAGACGAGACTGGGCACCGTGCGCACCGTCTCCCTCCGCCCGGGCGAGGACAGCATCCGCCTCGGGCAGCTGCTCAAGCTCGTCGACGCGGTCCCCACCGGGGCCCAGGTGAAGGACGTGCTGTTCGCCGGGGAGGTTCGCGTCAACGGGCAGCCGGAGGAGCGCCGCGGCCGGCAGCTGCGCACGGGCGACGTGATCTCCGTCGAGGGCATGGAGGACGTGCGCATCGGCTGACGTCGCGGTTCCACGTGGAACCGCGCGGTCCCGCCGCCTCTGTCAGGCTGGCGACCGTGCCTGTCCCGTCCGCGGCCCCCATCCGCCTCCCGCGCTGGCCCGCCGCGGCCGAGGACGGTCCCGACTTCGCGGCGATCCGCGCGGAGTTCGACGTCCCGGAGGAGTTCCCGGCCGACGTGCTGGCCGAGGCCGAGCGGCGGGCCGCCGAGCCACCCCTGCCCGAGCTGGACGCCACCGACGTCCCCCTGGTGACCCTCGACCCCGTCGGCAGCCGCGACCTCGACCAGGCCGTGCACCTCGCCGCCCGCGACGGCGGCTACCGGGTCAGCTACGCGATCGCCGACGTCGGGGCCTTCGTCGTCCTGGGCGGTGCGATCGACCGCGAGGCGCGCCGCCGGGGCCAGACCCTCTACAGCCCCGACCGCCGGACACCGCTGCACCCGCCCGCGCTGAGCGAGGGCGCCGCGAGCCTGCTCGCCGACCGGCTGCGTCCCGCCGTCCTGTGGACCATCGACCTCGACGCGGACGGCGAACCGGTGCGCGTCGACCTCCGACGGGCCCGCGTGCGCAGCCGGGCGCAGCTGGACTACCCCGCGGTGCAGGCGCAGGCGGACGCCGGCACGCTGCCCGAGCCGCTGGCGCTGCTGCCGGAGATCGGCGCCCTCCTGCAGCAGCGGGCGACGGAGCGGGGTGCGATCGAGCTGGGCACCCCGGACCAGGAGGTGGTGGCCGGGAAGGACGGCGGCTGGACGCTGGCCCTGCGCGGCGACCTGCCAGTCGAAGGGTGGAACGCCCAGATCTCGCTGCTCACCGGTCGCTGTGCGGCCGCGCTGATGCTCGACGGCGGCGTGGGGGTCCTGCGCACCCTGCCGCCGGCCCGCCCGGAGGACGTCAGCCGGCTCCGCCTGCTCGCCCCGGCCCTCGGCGTCGACTGGCCGGCCGACGCGGGGCCCGGTGAGGTGATCGCCCGCCTGGACGCGTCCCGGCCCGGGCACGCGGCGTTCCTCGAGGAGGCCGTCACCCTGCTGCGCGGCGCGGCGTACACCCCCTTCGACGGTCCGCCGCCCGCACAGGCGGTGCACAGCGGGGTCGCCGCGCCCTACGCGCACGTGACAGCGCCGCTGCGCCGGCTGGTCGACCGCTTCGGCACCGAGGTCTGCCTCGCGCTCGCCGCCGGCCGGGAGCCGGCGCCCGAGCTGCGCGCCGCCCTGCCCGAGCTCCCGGCGCAGATGTCGGCGTCGGACCGGCGGACCCGGGAGGTGGAGCGGGCGGTCATCGACGCGACCGAGGCCTGGCTGATCCGCGACCACGTCGGCCAGACCTTCTCCGCCGTGGTCGTCGACGCCGAGAACGGCAAGGGCACGGTCGTGCTCGACGCCCTCGCGATCCGCGGGAGGTGCACCGGGGACCACCTGCGGCCGGGCACCCGGGTGCGGGTTCGCCTGGAGGAGGCCGACGTGGCCGGCCGGTCGGTGCGCTTCACGACGGCGGGCGAGCCGTGAGCCGGGTGCCGTACCTGTCGGCCCGCCTGCAGGGCTTCGGGACGACGGTGTTCGCGGAGATGAGCGCGCTCGCGGTGGCCACCGGCGCGGTGAACCTCGGCCAGGGCTTCCCCGACTACCCCGGCCCCCCCGAGGTCCTCGACGTGGCCCGTGCCGCGATCGGCACGGCCGCCGACCAGTACCCGCCGGGCACCGGCATCCCCGAGCTGCGCGCCGCCGTCGCCGACCACCGCGCGCGGTTCGGCGGCGGCAGCTACGACGCCGACACCGAGGTGCTGGTCACCGCCGGCGCGACCGAGGCGCTGTCGGGAGCACTGCTCGCGCTGCTCGACACCGGTGACGAGGTCGTGCTGTTCGAGCCGATGTACGACTGCTACGCGGCGGGCATCGCCATGGCCGGCGGCGTCGCCCGACCGGTCCCCCTCCGGCCCCCGGACGACGGGGAGGGCCGCTGGGCGTTCGACCCGGCCGAGCTGCACGCCGCGATCACGCCACGCACCAAGATCCTGCTGCTGAACAGCCCGCACAACCCCACCGGCAAGGTGTTCACCGCCGACGAGCTGACCCTCGTCGCGGCCGCCGCGATCGAGCACGACCTGCTGGTCGTGACCGACGAGGTCTACGAGCACCTGGTCTTCGGGGATGCGGTGCACCGGTCGATCGCCACGCTGCCCGGGATGCGCGAGCGCACGCTCGTCGTCAGCAGTGCCGGGAAGACCTTCAACGTCACCGGCTGGAAGATCGGCTGGATCTGCGGGCCGGGGGCGCTGGTCTCCGCCGTCCGGACCGCCAAGCAGTTCCTGACCTACGTGAACGGCGGGCCGTTCCAGCCGGCGGTGGCCGCGGGGCTGGGCCTGCCCGACGAGTACTTCACGCGGGCCGCCCGCGACCTCGAGTACCGGCGCGACGTCCTCGTCCGGGGGCTGACCGACGCCGGCCTGCCGGTGATCAGCCCCGAGGCGACCTACTTCGCGACCGTCGACGTCCGCTCCGTGCAACCGGACGGGGACGGCCTGGCGTTCTGCCGCGGACTGCCGGAACGGGCGGGGGTCGTCGCGATCCCCACCGTGGTCTTCTACGACCCGGCGCACGCCCACCTCGGCCGGCACCTGGTGCGGTTCGCGTTCTGCAAGGGCGACGATGTGCTGGCCGAGGCCGTCCGGCGGTTGAGGGGGATGACATGAGGATCGCGGCGGTGCAGCACGACATCGTCTGGGAGGACCGCGAGGCCAACTTCGAGCGGCTGGCCCCGCTGGTCGAGCGGGCGGTCGGTGCCGGCGCGGAGTTCGTCCTGCTCACCGAGACCTTCTCCACCGGGTTCTCGATGACCCCGGGGATCGGCGAGCCGGAGGGCGGGCCGTCCGCGCAGTTCCTTGCCGCCCAGGCGTCGGCGCAGGGCGCCTGGGTGGCGGGCACCTGTCCCGAGGTGGCGACCGGGGAGGAGCTGCCCTACAACTCCTTCGTCATCGCGGGCCCGGACGGCACCACGCACCGGTACCGGAAGCTGCACCCGTTCACCCACGCCGGCGAGCACGAGCGGTTCAAGGCGGGGGAGAAGCCGGTGACGATCGAGGTCGGGGGCCTCCGGATCACCCCGTTCATCTGCTACGACCTGCGCTTCGCCGACGTCTTCTGGAAGGCGGCGCCGGACACCGACGTCTACCTCGTGCCGGCGAACTGGCCCAGCCCGCGCCGGCACCACTGGCAGACGCTGCTGCAGGCCCGGGCCATCGAGAACCAGGCCTACGTCGTCGGCTGCAACCGGGTCGGTACCGCCGGCGACGGCACCGAGCACGTCGGGGACAGCCGGATCGTCAGCCCGATGGGGGAGTTGCTCGCCACGGCGGCCGGCGTGGAGACGATCGTCCTCGCCGACGTCGACGCCGCCGAGGTCGCCGCGACCCGGGACCGGCTGAGGTTCCTGCCCGACCGTCGGGGGGACTGACGGGGACTCCCACCGGAAACCGTCCGGCCCTAGCGTTCCCCGGGTGACCACCGTCGCCGGAGCGAGCCGCACCGGATCCGCCCACCTCGCCGCGCAGCTCTCGGCCCCCGTCCGCCGGCTGATGCGCTCCGGTGTGGCCGGCGCGGGCCTGATGGTGGCCGCCACCCTGGTCGCGCTGGCCTGGGCCAACTCGCCCTGGGCCGACTCCTACGACCAGCTCTGGCACACCGAGCTGGCCCTGCGGTTCGGGAACGCCGAGATCGCGATGGACCTGCAGCACTGGGTCAACGACGGCCTGATGGTCTTCTTCTTCTTCCTGATCGGGATGGAGGTGCGTCGCGAGCTCTCGATGGGGGAGCTCGTGCAGCGCAGCCGGCTCACCATCCCGGTGCTCGCCGCGGTGGCCGGCCTCGTCCTCCCGGCACTGCTCTACCTTGCCATCAACGCCGGCGGGGAGGGCGCGGTGGGGTGGGGCATCCCGATGGCCACGGATACCGCGTTCGTGCTGGGCGCCCTGGCCCTGTTCGGCCGGCACACCCCCATCCAGCTGCGGGTCTTCCTGCTGTCGCTGTCCGTGGTCGACGACATCGGCGCCCTCAGTGCGATCGCGATCTTCTACTCCGACGAGATCGACCTCGTCGCCCTGGCGATCGCCGGATTCTGCGTCTTCGCGTTCATCGGCCTGTCGCGCATGCAGGTGTGGCGGGGACCGGCCTACTTCGCCGTGGGCGCGGTCATGTGGGTGGCCATGTACGAGTCCGGCGTGCACGCCACCATCGGTGGCGTCGTGCTGGGGCTGCTGGTCAGCGCGTACCCGCCGCGCCGGGCCGAGGTCGAGCGCGCCGGGTCCCTGGCCCGCGCCTTCCGCCAGTCCCCGGAGCCGGCCCTCGCCCGGGAGGCGAAGCTGTCGGTGGAGCGCGCGATCTCGCCCAACGAGCGGATCGGCGCCGTCCTGGTCCCGTGGAGCAGCTACGTCGTCGTGCCGGTGTTCGCCCTGGCCAACGCCGGCGTGCGGATCGACGGCGCCCTGCTCGAACGGGCCGTCACCTCGCCGGTGACGATCGGCGTCTTCGTCGGCCTCGCGGTCGGCAAGCTGCTCGGTGTCGGTCTGGCGGCGGCACTCGCCGTGCGGCTGCGACTGGGCGTCCTCCCGCCGGGCGTCACCCTCGGCAACGTCTGGAGCGGTGCCGCCCTCACCGGCCTGGGCTTCACGGTCTCGCTGTTCGTCACCGACCTCGCGTTCGACGACGAGCGGCTGCGGGAGGAGGCGACCGTCGGCATCCTCGCCGCCGCCGTGGTCTCCACGGCCGTGGGCGCCCTCTTCTTCCGCGTGCTGAGCCAGCGAAGCAGCGCCCCCGAGCGGCCGGTGGAGCTTGACCCGCCGGTCGACCCCGACGTCGACCACGTCCGCGGTCCGGTCGACGCGCCGCTGACCCTCGTCGAGTACGGCGACATGGAGTGCCCCTTCTGCGGGCGGGCGACAGGCGTGGTCAGCGAACTCCGCGGCCGATTCGGCGACGACCTGCGCTACGTCTTCCGGCACCTGCCGCTCGTGGAGCTGCATCCGCACGCCCAGCTGGCCGCCGAGGCGACCGAGGCCGCCGGCGCCCAGGGCAAGTTCTGGGAGATGCACGACAAGCTCTTCGCCCACCAGGACGACCTGGAGGCGCCCGACCTCCTCGACTACGCCTCGGCCCTGGGGCTCGACCTCGAGCGGTTCGCCCGCGACCTCGGCGACGGCACGTACGCCCAGCACATCCGGGACGACGTCGCCGGAGCGGAGGCCAGCGGGGTCGAGGGGACCCCGACGTTCTTCGTCAACGGCGTCCGGCACGTCGGCCGCGCCGGGACCGACGAGCTGGCGGCGGCCCTGCTGAGCACCGACCCGCGGGGCACCGCCCTGGAGCGCTCCGCCGCCGGGCCGTCCCCCGTGCCGGGGACGCGTCCCCCCGCGCCGCTCTCGCCCCCGGCCCGGCTGCCCGCGGTCGAGGGACTCGCGGAGACCGAGGACCCCAGCGGCGCCTCACCGCGACTGGACGCCCGGCAGCTCGCGGTGCTGCGGCGGGCCGGCCGGCGGCGGTCGACGTCGACCGGGGACGTGCTGGTGCAGGGCGGCTCGTCGGAGTGGGACTTCGTCGTCGTCCTGGAGGGCACCGTCGCCGTCGTCGAGGACGGGCTCCCGCCCGACGCGGCCGACGGCGCCGTCGCCGGGCCGCGGGTGGTGTCGGTGGTCGGACCCGGGCGCTTCCTGGGCGGGCTGAACATGCTCGCCGGGCAGCGCGCGGTGCGGTCGGTCGTCGTGGCGGCCCCGGGTTCGGTGGTGACGCTCTCGGTCGACCGGTTGCGCGAGGTGATGGCGGCCGACCGCGAGCTCTCCGACGTCATCATGCGGGCGTTCCTGCTGCGCCGGGCCATGCTGATCGGGCGGGCGACGGGGCTGCGGGTCGTCGGCGACCCCCGCTGGCCGGCCAGCGCCGAGCTGCGCGCCGTCCTGGCGGAGCGCGGCATCGTCCACCAGTGGCTCGACCCGACGCAGGACGAGGCCGCCCGGGCGATGCTGACCGAGATCGAGGGCCTCGACGACCACCGGCCGGTCGTCCTCGCCGCCGACGGCCGCGTGCTCGTCGAGCCGACCGTCGACGAGCTGCTGCGTGCCGCCGGGACCGACCGGGTGGGCTGAGGGGTCAGACGGCCGGATCGTCGGTGGCCGCGTGCCGGGCGGTCGTCCGCGGCACTGCGTGCTGGTCGACGGCGATCTGCTCGCGCTGGACCTGCTCCGTGACCGTCTCCTGCCCCTGCACGACCTCGGTGCGCAGGCGGACCCGCTCGACCGGCACGACCTCGACGGTCACCACCGGTCGCTCGGTGTGGAGGATGATCTCGCCGGGCAGCCCGTCGCCCGCCGGCATGCCCTGGACGTCCGTCCCCGGACGGCCGTCGTCGAGCAGCGACTCGCCCGGCAGGTCCGGGGCGTCGACCGGCACCTCCTCGACGCGGATCTCCTCGCGCCGGATCGGCACGGTGATCTGGACCTCCTCCGTCACCACGTACTTCACGATCCGCGCGCGGGTGGTCGCCACCCGCTCGGTGCCGACGACCAGGCGCTCCTCGTTGCGCACCATCCCGCCCTCGGCATCGACGGGTACCGGCTGGGTCCGGTCGACCGGTGCGTCGGTCAGCGAGGCGGGCACGGGCGCGTCGACGACCGGGGCCACCGCCTCACCGCCCGCCTGTCCCAGGCCGTAGTGGCGGCGCAGCTCGGCCTCGTCGTGGGGCGTGAGGTGGTCGCCGGTCAGGTGCGGCGCGCCCTTCACCGCTTCGGCGGTGACCGGTACCCGCAGTCCGCCCGACTCCTCGATGGTGGCGTCCACCGCAGGGACGATCGACTGCTTCGTGCCGAAGAGCCCGGTGGTCACCGCGACCCACGTCGGCGCTCCGGTGCGGTCGTCGACGTAGAAGTGCTCGACGGTGCCGAGCTTGTCGCCGTTGGTGCCGTACACGGTGCTCCCGATGGAGGTGGAGACCTCTCGCTCGCTCAGCATGGGAATGATCGTGCCCAGCCGGGCCGCTCGGTGAACATCGCCGTCATCGGGCCGGCAGCACGAGGTCGGCGACGACGGCCCGGTGGTCGCTGCCGTGGACCGCGACGAGCCCCACGTCGGCCACCGTGATCCGCGGGTCGACGAGCACGTGGTCCACGGCGAGGCGGGGGACCCGCAGCCGGAGGGGGTGCCAGGTCCACGCCAGTGCGCCACCCGCGACCCGCGCGGCGTCGACGTATCCGCGGCGCAGCACCGCCCGGAAGGCGGCGTGGTCGAAGGTGGCGTTGTAGTCGCCGGCCAGCACGCGCAGGACGCCGGCCTCCGGGTCCGGAAGGGCAGCGAGGTCCCCGGTCCAGGCCCGGACGGCGGCCGGCGAGGTCGCCGGCGGGGTCGTGTGGACGGCGGTGAGCACGAGGTCCGGTGCGCCGTCGACCGCCAGCCGTACGGTCGGCTGCTCGAAGGTCCCGGGTTCGGCACCGCGGTCGAGCACGATCAGGCGGGTCCACACGGCGCCGGAGCCCGCCGGCACGGATCCGGGGCGGGCCGGGATCACGTGCGCGTGGGGCAGCACCTCGTCGATCCCCGCCGCCCGCAGGGCCGCCTCGGCCCGGGGGGTCAGCTCCTGCACCGAGAGGACGTCGACGTCGTGCCGGCGAACCAGGTCGAGGACCGGCCGGGCCTCCACCAGCCCCTTGCGCAGGCTGACAGTCGCGACGCGCACTCGGCGGGTGCGCCCCTCCGCCGGTGCCGGCGATCCCCCGGCCCGGGACAGCACCGCCCCGGCGAGTGCCGCGCCCGCGCCCGCCGACAGCGCCGCGGCCGGGACGGATCCGGCCAGGACCGCGGCGGCGAGAGGCAGGACGGCGGTGACCGCGGCGTAGGGGGTGAAGGAGATCGCCGGCACGAGGGGGAATCCGCGCTCCGTTCCGGTCACCCGGACGACCGCCCATCCCACCCACGGCAGCGCGACGGCGACCGCCGTCCGGCGGCGGACGCGAACCGGTGCGGCCATCGCGGTCACCGTAGCCAGCGGTGCCGCGAGCCCCGTCGGCGTGGTGGAGGAACCGCCGCGCGCCTAGGTTCGCAGTCGTGACTGCCGGACACCTGGAGGTCGAGCGCAAGTTCGACGTCGACGAGACCTTCGCGCTGCCCGGGCTGGCGGGCCTGGACGGCGTCGCGACGGTCGACGCGCCGGTGGTCCACGAGCTCGAGGCGGTCTACCACGACACATCCGACCTGCGGCTGCTGCGGGCGCGGGTGACGCTGCGCCGCCGCACCGGGGGCGCCGACGCGGGCTGGCACCTCAAGCTGCCGGCCGGGCCCGCGCGGCGCGAGCTGCACGCACCGCTGGGGCGGGCGGTCAAGAACCCGCCGAAGGGCTTCCTCGCGCCGGTGCGGGGGATCCTCCGCGGCGCTGCGACCGGTCCGGTCGCCACCCTCCGGACGCGCCGGGTCGTCACCCACGTCCGGGACGCCGACGGGCGGACCCTGGCCGAGTTGGCCGACGACACGGTGACCGCGACGACGCCGGCCGTCGGGATCGGCGAGCCGGCCGAGGTGCAGGTCTGGCGCGAGCTCGAGGTGGAGCTGGTCGACGGCGGCGAGGAGCTCCTGGGGACAGTGGCGGAGCTCCTCACCGGAGCCGGCGCCCGCCCGTCGGAGTCGGCGTCGAAGGCCGGGCGCGTGCTGGCGGCGCGGCTGGCGGCCGGCGCCCTCCCGGCGGAGCGGGGCCGGAAGGACAAGCGCCCCCGGGCCGGCGAGTTCGTGCAGGCAGCCCTCGGCGAGCAGGTCGCCGCGCTGCAGCAGGCAGACCTCGACCTGCGCACCCAGCAGCCCGACGCCGTCCACCAGCTCCGGGTCTCCGCGCGGCGCCTCCGCAGCACGCTCGCGGCGTTCCGAGCGGTGCTCGACCGGGAGGCGACGGCGCCACTGCGGGAGGAGCTCCGCTGGCTGGGCGGGCAGCTGTCGAACGCCCGGGACGACGAGGTGGCGCTGGCCCACCTGCGGGAGCTCGTGCGGGGGCAGCCGGAGGAACTGGTGCTCGGGCCGGTGGCGGCGCGGCTGCAGCAGGCGCAGATCCGCGAGGCCCGGGCCGGGCTCGACCGCGCTCTCGTCACGCTCTCGGAGCCGAGATACCTGCAGCTCCTCGACGCCCTGCACGCGCTGCTCGCCGAGCCGCCCTTCACCGGGAAGGCAGGGAGCCCGGTGCGCCCCGTGCTCCGGAAGGCCGTCGGGAGTTCGGTGCAGCGACTGCGCCGGCATCTCGCGACCGCCGAGAAGGCATCCGAGGAGCAGCGGCACGAGGCCCTGCACGCCGTCCGCAAGGCCGCGAAGCGCGTGCGCTACGCGGCCGAGATCGGCACCGGTGAGCTCGGGCCGGCGAAGCCCCTCGTGCGTGCCGCCAAGCGCATCCAGGCGGACCTGGGCGAGCTGCAGGACACGACGGTCACCCGCGAGCACTGCCGCCGCTTCGGGGTCGTGGCCTTCGCCGAGGGGGAGAGCACCTTCACCTACGGCCGGCTGCACGCGCTCGAGCAGGCGCGCGCCGAGCGGGCCGAGGAGGCGTTCTGGGCCGAGGAGCCGAAGCTCCGCAAGGCCCTGGACCGCGCCGCGCGCTAGCTGTACGGCGGCCGGCCCGCCGCACCTGCGACAGTGGGACCGTGCTGTGCGAGCCGGGGCGCCGGTGTCCCTGATCCGGTTGCTCGGTTTCGGCACCGTCGTCCTGCTGGCCATGACGCTGCTGCACGGCTATCTCTGGTTCCGGCTGGTCCGCGGCACGACGCCGCCTGGCCAGGTCCGCCGGCGGCTGACGCTGCTGACCGTCGGCCTCATGCTGCTGCCGGTGCTCGCGATCTCGCTGCGCCGGACGCTGCCCCTCGGCGCCTCGGCGCCGCTGGACTGGGTCGCCTACAGCTGGCTCGGGATCGCGTTCTACGGCTTCCTCGCGCTGCTGTTCCTGGAGCCCGTGCGGCTCGTGGGCCGGCTGCTGCTGCGCCGGAGGAGAGACGAAGCTCTCCCGGAAGGGCCACCGGATCCCGCGCGGCGGTTGTTCCTGGCGCGCAGCCTCGCCGTCACGGCGGGGGCGATCGCCCTCGGGACGGCCGGCACGGGGGCGTACTTCGCCAACTCCGCACCCGTCGTCCGCCGGGTGCCGGTGACCCTGGCCGGCCTGGATCCCTCGCTCGACGGCCTGCGGATCGTCACCTTCTCCGACGGGCACCTCTCGGCCACCTACGGCGGCCGCCGCTTCGAGCGGCTCGTCGAGCTCGTGAACGAGCAGCGCCCGGACGTCGTCGCGATCGTCGGCGACCTGGTGGACGGCGACGTGAGCGAGCTGCGCGAGGAGGCGGCGCCACTCGCCGACCTGGTCAGCGCGCAGGGCGTGTTCTTCGTGACCGGCAACCACGAGTACTTCGTCGACACGAACGCCTGGCTGCGGCACCTGCCGACGCTCGGGGTGGACGTGCTGCGCAACGAACGCGTCGCCATCCGGCGCGGCGCGGCGTCCTTCGACCTGGCCGGCATCGACGACCGGACGGCGGCGTCCTCGGGCCTGCCCGGGCACGGCGCGGACCTCGACGCCGCCCTCGACGGACGCGACGACGCGACGCCCGTCGTCCTCCTGGCCCACCAGCCCGTCATGGTCGACCAGGCACGAGCGGCCGGCGTCGGCCTGCAGCTCTCCGGCCACACGCACGGCGGCCAGCTGTGGCCCTTCGACTACGCGATCCGGCTGGACCAGCCGTCCGTCGAGGGGCTCACCCGGCACGGGGACACCCAGCTCTACGTCACGTCGGGCGCCGGCTACTGGGGTCCGCCGATGCGGATCGGGGCGCGGCCCGAGGTCACGGTCGTGGAACTGCGGCCACTGCCCGGCTGAGTCGTGGGCTGCGGCCCTACAGGGCCTCGAACGCCTCGTCGATGAGCTCCTCGAGCTTGCGCTCGCCGTCGCGGTCCGCCCACGCGAGCACACCCGCGGTGAAGGCGGCCATGAAGACCTGGACGACGACGGCGTCCGCCGGAGGGAGCGCGCCGCCCGCCTGTTTCCGCAGCGCGTCGCTGATCAGGTTGGCCGTGGTGCGCTCGAACTCCGCGGCCCGCGTCCGCAGCGCCGGGGTGGCCGCGATGATCCGCCACCGCGCCAGAGTGGCCTCCCGTTCCTCCAGGCTCCAGGCGGACACCCAGATGGCCGGGGCGTGCTTCAGGCGCTCCCGCAGCGGCAGTTCGGCCGGGAGGGCGGCCACGAGCGCCTCCATGTCCTCGGCGCTCGGCAGTTGCATGACGAGGTGTTCCTTCGACGGGTAGTGCGCGTAGAACGTCGGCACGGAGACCTCCGCCGCCGTGGCGATCTGGCCGACGCTCACCCGCTCGAAGCCGTGCTCCCTGAACAGGCCCATCGCCACGTCGTAGACCCGCCGGTGGGTCGTCTCCCATCGGCGCATCCGCCAGTCCCCCGTGTCCGCCACTGGTCACTCCCTCGTCCGCGCGCAGCACTGAGCGCAGCCGCCCCACCGGGTGTCCCCGGATGACTACGGGCCGCATCCTGCCGCCCCTACCCGCGGTTTCGCACTTCACGCGGTCCGAGCGCCGCCCGCGGGGCCGAATCAGCCGGTGAAGGCCCCCGTCTCGGCCAGCCGGGAGGCGCTCACCGTCTTCAGCTTCGCGACGGCCTTGGCCAGCGGGACGAGCTCGATCTCGGTTCCGCGCAGCGCCACCATCTGCCCGTGCGCCCCCTCGTGGGCGGCGACCGTGGCGTGCAGGCCGAACCGGGTCGCCAGGACCCGGTCGAACGAGGTGGGGGTGCCGCCGCGCTGGACGTGCCCGAGGACGGTGGTGCGGACCTCCTTGCCGGTGCGCCGCTCCAGCTCGTCGCCGAGCTGCTGGGCGACCCCGGTGAACCGGCGGTGGCCGAACTCGTCGACGCCGCCGTCGCGCAACGGCATCGTGCCAGGCAGCGGGGTGGCGCCCTCCGCGACGACGCCGATGACGTGCGAGTCGCCGCGGTCGAACCGGGCGGTGACCAGGCGGCAGACCTCCTCGACGTCGAACGGCTCCTCCGGCACCAGGGTGAGGTGCGCCCCGGACGCCAGGCCTGCGTGCAGCGCGATCCAGCCGGCGTGCCGGCCCATCACCTCGACCAGCAGCACCCGCTGGTGCGACTCGGCGGTGGTGTGCAGCCGGTCGATCATCTCGGTGGCGATGCTGACCGCCGTGTCGAAGCCGAAGGTCAGGTCGGTCTCGTCGATGTCGTTGTCGATCGTCTTCGGGATCCCCACGACCGGGACGCCGGCCCGCGACAGCAGGTGCGCAGCCGTCAGGGTGCCCTCCCCGCCGATCGGGATGAGGACGTCGACGCCGTGGCGGGCGAGCACCCCCTTCATCTCCGCGATGCCGGCGTCCAGCCGCTCGGGGGCGACCCGCGCCGAGCCGAGTGTCGTCCCGCCCCGGGTGAGGAGGCCGTCGACGGCGGCGATGTCCAGCGGCGTCGTCCGGTCCTCCAGCAGGCCGCGCCAGCCGTCGCGGAAGCCGATGACCTCGCTGCCGTAGTGGGTCGTCGCCGTACGGACGACGGACCGGATGACTGCGTTCAGGCCGGGGCAGTCGCCCCCGCCGGTGAGGACACCGATGCGCACCGGTCGCTCCTTCTGCTGGCCGAGCGCCCGACGATACGTCATGACGTCCTGATGATTCCGCCCCGGCGTGTCGTCCGGACGGGCGAAACGGACGTCTCATACGACATGACGTCCAGACGTCTTGCGATCCCGTACCTTTGACGCGTGGTCAGCCCCGTCACCGGACCGAAGTACCTGTCGGTCCGCGAGCACCTCCGGCGCCGCGTCGCCGCGCTGCCCGAGCACACCGTCCTCCCGCCGGAGCCCGTCCTCTGCGCCGAGTACGGCGTCAGCCGCATCACGCTGCGCCGCGCAGTCGACGGCCTCGTCGCCGACGGTCACCTCGTCCGCGAGCAGGGCCGTGGCACGTACGTGACCCGGCCGGCCATCCGGCACGAGTACCGCGAGAGCTTCGTCCACCGGATCGCCGGCTTCAGCTCGGTGATGAGCGAGCAGGGCGCCCAGGTGGGCACGAAGGTGCTCACCCAGCGGATCGTCCCGGCCCCGGCTCCGGTGGCCGTGGAACTGGCCCTGGAGGGCACGGCCGACGTCGTGGAGCTCGAGCGGCTGCGCAGTCTCGACGGCGAGCCCAACCACGTGGCGCACAGCTTCCTGCCGGCGGCCCTGTACGCCGGAGCCGTCGAGGCGGACTTCAGCGAGGGCTCGCTCTACGACTTCCTGCGCCGCGAGTACTCCGCCGACCTCGCGACCGCCCGGATCGTCGTCGACGTCGGCACCGCGGCCCCCGACGAGGCCGATCTCCTGCACATCGTCGCCGGCTCGCCGCTGCTCGTCGTCCGCACCACCGTCCGGGACAGCAGCGGCCATCCGCTGGTGCACAGCTTCTCCCGGCTGCGTCCCGACGTCAGCCAGGTCGAGTTCGAGGTCTCGGTCGGCGGCCGCTGAGTGACCGACCTGACATGACCGGGACGACGACGGCCACCGGCGTCCGCGACGTGCCCGAGCCGCGGGCCGAGGTCTGGCGCGCCCTCGCCGTCCTGGAGCCGTACTGCGCGGTCTGCGACGTCTCCTACGTGGTCGGGGACGACGCCGCCGAGCCCGGGGTCGGGACGACGTTCGTCTGCGCACCGGGCCGGCTCGACGGGTTCCCGCCCGCGGCGGGGGCGCCCCAAGGGGAGATCGTGGACTGGTCGCCCCCGCGGCTGGTCACGACCCGGCTCGAGCTGACGCCGGAGACCTGGACGACACGGATCGAGCTCGAGGACACCGGCGCCGGCGGCACCCGGGTCACCATGACGATCACCCACGAGCCCACCGGC
>NZ_SPQM01000335.1 GCF_004570345.1 Blastococcus sp. CT_GayMR20
GCCCCCGCGGCTGGTCACGACCCGGCTCGAGCTGACGCCGGAGACCTGGACGACACGGATCGAGCTCGAGGACACCGGCGCCGGCGGCACCCGGGTCACCATGACGATCACCCACGAGCCCACCGGCGGCGGCCGGGTCGTCCGGCGGCTCCAGCGGGGGGCGATGCGGCGGCTGGTCCAGCGCACCGTCGACGCCGAGCTGGAGAAGGTCCCTGCCCACGTGGCCCGGGTCGCCGACGCCGGCTGACGCCGTGACCTCCCCGTTAGGGGGAACGGCGCATCAGGAGCGTTCAGCGGGGTACAGCCATCCGTCGTGCACCGGTGGTGCAGCCGGCGAGCGCCGGCACGGGAGCATCACCGGCCGAACGAAGGAGAACGCTGTGCAGATCCTCGGCCTCATCGTGGTCGGCCTCATCATCGGCGCGCTCGCCCGGCTGATCAAGCCCGGCAAGCAGCGTCTGAGCCTCCTCGCGACCCTGCTCCTCGGCGTCGTCGGTGCGATCATCGGCGGGCTGATCGGGCACCTGTTCAACGAGAACACCAGCATCTGGGAGCTGAACGTCCTCGGTTTCATCATCGCCGTCGTCGCAGCCGTGCTGCTCATCGGCGTCGCCGAGGGCGTCTCCGGCGGTCGCTCGCGCGGCGCCGTCCGCTGACCCGATCCCCGGGGAC
>NZ_SPQM01000060.1 GCF_004570345.1 Blastococcus sp. CT_GayMR20
GGCCGGAACTGGTACTCGCCGCGGAAGGTGACCAGGTCGACGAAGTTGACCGGCGCGGCATGGATCTCGACGAGGACCTCGCCCGGCGCCGGGACGGGGTCCGCGGTCTCCTGTATCCCGGTGCGCTCCAACGAGCCGAACTCGTGGACGAGTACTGCGCGCATTGTCGTGTCCTCTCCTGTGCTCATCGGGTGCTGAACGTGCCGCGTCCGGCGGCGACGAGCGCGCCCTCCGCGTTGCGGACCTCGACGTCGGCCCGCGCGATCGACCGCCCGACCTTGAGCGGCCGTCCCGTGGCGGTCAGCGCCTCCCCCCGCGCCATGGCGAGGAAGTCGATCCGGAGGTCCACCGTGGGCGCAACGCGACCGATCGCGCAGGCGACTGCGGCGTGGCCCGTCACATCGACGAGCGCGGCGAGGATGCCGCCGTGGAAGGCGTCGCTGTCGGGAGCCAGCCGGAACTCGGGTCGGTTGGGCAGTCGCACGACGACGACGCCGGTCTCGGCGTCGGCCTCGACCGCCTCCACCCGGAGGAAGTCGTGGTAGGGACACCGCGCGATCTCCCCCCGCAAGCGGTCCAGCGGGTCTGGCGTCTCACCGGAGCTCATGCCGGGGCCCTGAACCTGACCGCGGCGGGCGCGAGGGTGCCGTCCGCGACCATCTCCTGCAGCCGGCGCTTGAGCACCTTGCCGGAGGGCATCAGCGGCATGGCGGGCACCTGCGCGAAGTACTCCGGCATGTCGTACTTGGACAGGCCGACGGCATCGAGGTGGGCGAGCAGCTCCTGCGGGTCGACGTCGCGGCCGTCGGCGGCGGTGACCACCAGGCAGACCTTCTCGCCGAGGCGTTCGTCGGGCACGGGGATCACCGCCGCCTGGGCGACGTCGCCGTGGCGGAGGGCCAGGTTCTCGATCCTGCTCGGATAGATGTTGTGGCCACCCCGGATGATGAGGTCCTTCTTGCGCCCGGTGATGCGCAGGTACCCCTGCGCATCCATCCAGCCGAGGTCACCGGTCATGAACCACCCGGCCGCGTTGAACGAGGACTCCGTGACGAGCTGGTCACCGAAGTAGCCGAGCATGAGCGACGCGCCGCGCCCCCCCACCTGGCCGACCTCACCCGCCGGCAGTTCGACGTCCGGGTCCTCCTTCGAGAAGATGCGCACCTCGTAGCCCGCGCAGGCCCTCCCGGAGGTACCGACGATGAGGTCGGGATCGTCGTCCGGCCGCGTGTAGTGGTGCGAACCGGCCTCCGTCATCCCGTAACCGCTCTGCGGGACGATGCCGTGGTCGATCAGTTCCTGCGCTACGACGGGAGGTACCGCCGCTCCCGAGATGCGGAAGCCCCGGAGCCGGTGGAGGGCCGCCGTGCCGGGGAGCCGCAGCTCCGCCAGGAGGTCCATCGCGTGCGTCGGGACGCCGAACAGGAAGGTCGCGCCGGTCTCGGCGAGCCGGGCGGCCAGGCTGGCACCTCGCGGGAGGTCGTGCACCACGAGCTCCGCACCGCGGGTCAGGGCGAGGATCATCGCGCCGAACCCCAGGTTGTGGCTCAGCGGCGACAACGAGTAGACGGTGGCGTCGCCGTCCAGGGACCAGTCCGCGGCGAGGGCGCGGACCGGTGCGAGCAGCGTGTTGTCCGAGTGCATCACGCCTTTGGGTTCGCCGGTCGTCCCCGACGTGAAGGCCAGGTAGACGACGCTGTCGGGATCGTCGCGCGCCTCGCCGGGGTCGGCGGCCGGGAGGTCCGGGAACAACCGCCCGTCCACTGCCTGCGAGCCGTCCCGGGGTTCCAGCGGCACGACCAGCCGCAGCGACTCCACGTCCGCCGCCTGCCCGAACAGGTCAGCACGGTCGGCATCGGCCCCGTACCCACGCTCGGCGACGAGCGCCGCCGCGTCCATGCGCCGGAGGAGCGCCACGATCTCGCCCACCGTGTGGTCCCGGTGCAGCGACGGACAGCACACGTAGCCGTTGCGTGAGCACGCGAGGACCACGACCGCGGTCTCGACGCGGCTGGACAACCACGCGGCGACCCGCATGCCCCGGCGCAGACCCCGGGCGCGCAGGGCAGCAGCGAGCCGATCTGCGGCGTCCACCAGCTCGCGGTAGGTGACGGTGCGCCGGCTCTCCCGCACGGCGGTCTTCTCCGGTGTCGCCTCGGCGGAACGACGGGCGAGCGAGTAGATCGTGTCGGCCTGCCAGAACCCGGCCTCGTAGAAGGTCCGGGCGGAGGGCAGGTCGAGGAGGCTCAGCACCGTGTTGGTCATCAAGCTCTCCTTCGTGGCATCGGGATCTCCGTGGCGGGGCCGCGAGGTCCGCGGCCGGGTGCATCGGTGGCAGGGCTAGAGCCGGTCGAACAGGTCCTGGACCTCCGACGCATCGGCGGTCCGGGTCAGCGCGAGCGACAGGAGGACCCGCGCCTTCCAGGGCACGAGGTTGTCCGCGACGACCAGGCCCCGCCGGCACATGCCGGGCGACCGCGACACCCGTCCCGACCCGACACGGGTCGCCTGGCACACGACGACACCCCCCGCGACCGCCCGGTCGAGGGCGGCCTCCTCGGCCGGGGTCGTGCGTCCCGCCCCGGTCCCCGCGCTCACGATGCCGCGGGCGCCCGCCGCCACGGCGGCCTCGATCAGAGCGCCATCGGCGCCGACGTAGGACACCACGACGTCGACGCGCGGGAGCGAGTCGAGGGAACCGACGTCGAAGGCCGGCGACGGGGACGGGAGCCGCCCGCTGCGGTGGTAGAACTCGATCCGGCCGTCGGCGTCGGCGTAGCCGAGCGGCCCGGTGTCCGGGGCCCGGAACGTCTCGACGCGGAACGTGGCCGTCTTCGTCACGTCCCTCGCGGAGTAGATCGTGTCGTTCATGACCACCAGCACACCGTGCCCCCGGGCGTCCGGGGACGCCGCCACCTGCACGGCTCGCACGAGGTTCAGTGGGCCGTCCGCCCCCAGGCCCGAGGAGGGCCGCATGGCCCCGACGAGGACGACCGGCTTGCCGACCGGCAGCACCAGCTGCAGGAAGTAGGCGGTCTCCTCGATGGTGTTCGTGCCATGGGTGATGACCACGCCGTCGCAGTCGTCGCCCGAGACCAGCCCGGTGACCGTCCGCGCCAACGTCAGCCAGTCGCCGGCCGTGAGGGCGTAGCTCGGCACGCGGGGGAAGGGCACGGGGTGCAGGTCGGCCACCTCGCGGAGCTCTCCCAGCGAGGCCACCAACTCACCGTCGGGCAGCCGCTTGCGCGTCTCGGTGTACCAGGCGAGGTCGAGACCGGACGTGCCCACCGAGTCGATGGTCCCGCCCGTCGAGATCAGGGCTACGCGCGCTCTGTCCACGGACTCACCTCCCAGTACACCTCCGGTCGCTCCAGCCCACCCATCAGTCCGCCTTCGCACACCACTCGACGATCTCGCCGGGGGTCGCGAACCAGATGCGCTCGTCGGCGCGCATCCGACGCAGCACGTCCTCCAGCGACGAGGCACGGAACGCCTGGCCGGACAACCACGGATGCAGGTGCAGGCCCAGCACCCGCCCGGAGCGGGTCCCCTCCTCGACCAGGACGTCCACTGCATCACCGATGCTCGCCGCGTACGTCCACGGGGTGACCTGTCGGTCGAACTCCGCCGCGAGGTCGCTGAGCTCCCACGAGAGAGGGAAGGACCACAGGTCCCCGGCGCCCGTCATCCGGTACGGCCGGTCGTCGTTGCACCAGTCGGCCACGTACCGCAGACCGGCCTCGGCCAGCAGGGCAGGCGTGCGGGCCGATTCGCCGCGTGCGGGACCGAGCCACCCCACGGTGCCCGTTGGCAGGCCGGCCCGGAGACGCTCCAGCGACGTCGTCACGTAGTGGCGTTCCTCCTCCTCGGACATCTCGCTGGTGATCGGACGACTGGCGCTCAGCCCACCCGCCAGGAACTCGTCGATCACCGGTACCAGGTGGTCCACGAGTCGGCCGTAGTGCTCGACGGTCAGCACATCGAGGGCGGCTGCCAACGGGATGCCGAGATCCTGGGCCATGCGCACCAGCCGGAACACCCCCACGCGGTGACCGAACTCCCGGTGCGACAGGCGCGGCATGTCCGGATAGGGCGCGATCCCCCGGCCGCCGGGTGGCGGGACGACAGGAGCCGCCCGCTCCCACTCCACCGCACCCAGGTCGAGGACGACGCTGACGGCCAGCCGAGCCCCGCCGGGGAGGCTCAACGGCGCCCTGGCGGGCCAGGGACTCCAGGGGAACCAGCCGTGGTCGTAGCCCGGACCGGCCGGCGTCAGGCCGTCCGGCGAGGTGACGTTCATCGTCGTGGCACTCGCCCGGCCGTCAGCCACCGCGCACCGTCCCCGCCATGGCCAGGTCGTCGTCGTAGCCGTGCTCGAGGTAGTGGGCGACGATGTCGGAGGCGGTGGCGATCCAGACGTCGTCCCGGCTCCGGAGGATGTCCAGCAGCCGGTCGAGGTAGCTGATCCGGTGCGGTTGGCCGATCGCGAACGGATGGAGGGGCAGGCACATCAGCCGGCCGCCCCCGTCCTCCGCCACGAGCCGCTCCAGCTGGCTCCGGCAGAGCTCCACGTAGGTCTCGCCCTCGACGGCCGACCTCATGAGCAGTGGGGCGTCGTTCAGCTCGTAGCTGTAGGGCAGCGCGACCAGGCGGTTCCCTCCGGAGGTGAGGAACGGCGTGGGGCGCTCGTCGTGCACGCAGTCGGCGTAGTAGCGCATCCCCCTCTCGGCCATGAGGTCGGGGGTCTGTGCCGTGGCGGTGATGTTGGGCCCCAGCATCCCCGCGAAGGGCCGGCCGGTGTGCCGGCGCAGGACGGTGTCACACGAATCCAGGAACGCGCGCTCCTCCGACGCGTCCATCCCCGTCAGGTAGCGGGTGTTGTACAGGCCATGACTCATGAAGTCCCATGGGCGCTCGGCCATCGCCCGAGCGATCTCCGGGTAGTGGTCGAGGACGGCGACGTTCAGCGAGACCGTGCACGGGATCTCGTGCCGGTCGAGCACGTCCAGCATCCGCCAGAACCCGACCCGGTTCCCGTAGTCGTGATAGGCGAACTTCCGCACGTCGGGGTGCGGCGTCCGCGGATAGGGGTCGACCGGACCCGGCGGTGGCAGGTACTCGTAGTGCTCGACGTTGGGCACGATCCAGACGGCCACGTTCGCGCCCTGCGGCCACTCGATGGGCCTGCGATCCACGATGGGCGAGTACGGCAGGCGGTCGTGCACCGGGGCGAAGGGACGCTCGTGCGGGAAGCCGGTCACGCCGCCCCCGTCCTGGCCGGGCAGGGGTTCCCGCGCGCCGGCTCCTCGGGCCGATCGCTCACCGGATACGGCCGGTGTCCTGGAGCCGCCGGGCCGCGCACGTGCGCACCGCGTGCTTGATCGAGTCGTAGCAGCCGCACCGGCACAGGTGACCCTGCAGTCCCTCCTCGATCGCGTCGTCGTCGAGTTCGCCCTCCGTACGGCTGAGCAGTGCCGTACCGCTGAGCAGGAACCCCGGCGTGCAGAAGGAGCACTGGAAGGCCTGGGACTCGACGAACTGCTGCTGCAGCTCGCTCAGCCGCCCCCCGTCCTCCAGCCCCTCGGCGGTGCGGACGCTGCGCCCTTCGAGGGCGAACAGCGGAGTGATGCACGTGCTGACCGGCTCGTCGTCGAGAAGCACGGTGCACGTCCCGCAGACACCCAGACCACACGTCTCGCGCACGCTGAACAGGCCCCGCGCGCGCAGTGCGATGCTGGCCGGCGCCGCCGGGTCCCCGACCAGCCGGGTCGGGGTGCCGTTGACCGTGCAGTCGAAAGCCTGCTGCTCGTCGTCGTAGGTCTCGCTCATGCGTTCATGGCCTCCAGGACGCGTTCGGGCGTGATGGGCAAGCGGGTCACGCGGGCGCCGATCGCCGCGCTCACGGCATTGCCGATGGCAGCGATCACCGGCGGCAGGACGGTCTCCCCCAGCCCGTGGATCGTCGTCTCGTGCTCGTCCTCGAGGAACTCCACCTCCAGGACCTCCGGCACGTCTCCCATCGCCAGAAGGGAGTAGTCGGAGAGATTCGGGTTGGTGAGGATGCCGTCCTCGAAGACCAGCTCCTCGTAGAGGGCGTGACCCATCCCGAAGAACATGCTGCCGTGCATCTGGAGCCGGGCCATCTTGGGGTTCACCACGCGTCCCGCGTACGCGATCGCGTGCAGGTGCTTGACGTAGACCTTCCCTGTCCCCAGGTCGACCTCCACCTCGGCACCGGCCGCCCCCTGGTGCCAGTGGTCGCTGGCGATGCCCTGGCCGGTCTCCGCGTCGAGGCCTCCGACGGTCTTGATCTCGCCGTCGCCGCTGATGCTGCCGGTACGTGTCCGGTAGAGCACGTCCTGGATCGACACCCGGGTGGCCGGCGCGCCACGCAGCACGACGTCGCCGTCCTCCAGCACCAGGTCGTCGGCTGCCACCTCGAGCAGGTCGCCGGCGAGCGCCAGCAGCCGGTCGCGCACTGCGGAGACCGCGTGCGTGACCGCACCCCCCATGGCCCGCGTGGTGCGGCTGGAACTCGTGGTCTGGTCGTAGGGCGTGTACTGGGTGTCGGGTGCGGTCACGTGGACGGAGGTGACGGGGATGCCCAGCGGCTCGGCTGCGATCTGAGCCAGGACCGTGTGCGCGCCCTGACCCATCTCGACCGAGGACGTCAGCACCTGCAGGCTGCCGTCCGCGTCGAGGCGGACGACCGCATTGGAGGTGGACGGCGTGATCGTCGACTTGAGGATGACCGCGATGCCCTTGCCCCTGACCCGCGTGTCGCTGACCTGCACGCGCCGGTCGGCGGGCCATCCGACGGCGGCGGCGCTCCGCTCCAGCAACTCCGTCCACCGCGCCTCGTGCATCACCTCACCGGTCGCGAAGCGGGAGCCTTCCTGCAGGAGGTTGCGCCGCCGCAGTTCCACCGGGTCGATCCCCAGCAGATCGGCGATCTCATCCATCTGCCGTTCGTAGGCCCAGGCCGCCTGGGACACCCCGTACCCGCGATAGGCGCCCGCCGGAGGACGGTTGGTGTACACGGCGTAGGAGTCGACGCGGACGTGCGGGATGTCGTACGGGCCGACGCAGCTGTACCCGCCGTTCTTGATCAGGCGAGGGCTGATGTCCGCGTACGCCCCGGCGTTGAAGTGGACCTCGACGTCCCGCGCGACGAGCTTGCCCTCTGCGGTGACGCCCGTGCGCAGCCGGATCCGTGCCGCGTGCTTGGTGACGGCGACGAACTCCTCTTCCCGCGACAGCACCAGCTTCACCGGCCGACGCGCCTTCCAGGCCAGAGCCGCGGTGACCGGCTCGAACTTCGAATAGGTCTTGGCTCCGTAGCCGCCGCCCAGCGGCGGCACGATCACACGGACCGACCACGTGGGCAGGCCGAACATCTCGGCGAGGGTGTCCCGGACGGCGTAGGGCGTCTGCGTGCTGCTGATCACCGTCAGCCGGCGCCCCTCGAAGGAAGCGAGGACGACGTGGGGCTCCATCGGGACGTGCTGGACCGCTGGGCTCTCGTAGGTGGTCTCGACGATGTGGTCGGCCATCGCGAACCCCGCGTCGAGATCTCCCTTCCGTAGTTGGAACTTGGTGCAGATGTTGCCCTCACGGCCCTGCAACTTGATGTCGGCGTAGGAGCGTTCCCGTGGCTCCGGTGGCCGCTCGTGGACGAGGGCGGCGTCGTCGGCCAGCGCGTCGTCGAGTTCAGCGACGACCGGCAGCTCCTCGTACTCGACCTCGATCGCGAGCAGGGCCGCCTCGGCGATGTCGTCGGTCTCGGCCGCCACGGCGGCCACGATGTCGCCGGCGAAGCGCACCTTGGTGCCGCAGACCACCGGCTGGTCCCGGATGACGGCTCCGAAGTGACGGTTCGGGCTCCCCTCCCCGTCGAAGTCCGCGGCGGTGAGAACGGCCACGACTCCCTCCATCGCCTCGGCCTGACTGGTGTCGATGGAGGTGATGCGCGCGTGCGGTGTCTGGCTGCGGAGCAGGCGCGCGACGGTCATGTTCGGCAGTTCTGCGTTCAGCGCGAAGTTCAGCGAGCCGTCGACACGGGCGCGGGCCTCGAACATGTCGTGGCTGCGGCCGATGCTCTTCCCCGCGGCGACCTTGACGGCGACCTCTTGGTTGTTCACAGCCTCGTGGCTCCGTTCGTCCCCGCTGTCGATGCCATCTCCAGTGCCCGGACGACCAACTCACCGGTCACGTGCTTGCGGTACGCGGCCGAGCCGCGGATGTCGTCGATGGGCCGGATCTGCTCCCTGTAGGCCTCCCCGACCTCTCGCCACGCTGCGCCGTCCATCGGCTTGCCCCGGACGGCCGCCGTGACGTCCGGCAACGTGAACGGAGTCGAGGTGGCCCCCGCAACGGCGACCCGGAGGTCGACGCAGCGCCCCGACGCGTCCCGATCGACGTACGTCGCCACTCCGACGCAGGGGCGGTCCTCACTGGTCCGGCTCACGTACTTGATGTAACTGGTGCCCGCCGTCGGCGAGGGCCGAGGAACCACGACGTCGAGGACGAGCTCGTCGGGCTCGGCGGCGTTCGTGTAGTAGTCCAGCAGGAAGTCCTCCAGAGGGAGCCACCGCTCTCCCCGGACGGACACCAGGCGGACACGGCAGCCGAGAGTGACCAGGATCGACGGCGGATCCGACGCATAGTCCGCCTCGCACACGTTGCCTCCGACAGTCGCCTGCCGCCGGACCCTGTGGTTGGCGACGAGCGCCAGTGCACTGGTCAGGGTGGGCAGGACCGACCGCGCCTCGGTGGACCGCTCCAGCTCCAGGAGCGGCACGCGCGCTCCCATGCGCACCCCGTCACCCTCGACGTCGATGCGGTCCAGTCCGGGCACCCGGTCGAGGGACAGCAGGTGCTCCGGGTGCAGCAGACCGGCACGCATCATGAGCATGATCGCGGTGCCGCCGGCGATGACCGTGCAGTCTTCCCCGTGCTCGGCCCGCAGGCGAAGCGCCTCATCGATGGTGGTGGGTCTACTGAGCTGCATGAGTCCTCCGGCCGGTCTGTATACGTCAGCATGCACTACGTCGCCGAGAGTCGTCCAGCGCCTCCGGGCCCCCGTTCGGACGAGCCCGGTGGAGGGACAGGCGCCGGGGCGCCGGCTTCAGGTGCTGCCCTGTTCCCACATCGCGAGGTGGACGTCGCGGGCCGCGCGGACGTGCCGCTCGGTCGCTTCCCCGGCGCGCTCGGGGTCGCGATCGGTGATCGCGACCACCATGGCCCGGTGCTCGGCGAGCGCCTCGTCCCATCGCGCCGGAGCAGCCGACGCGGTCACGGCATGGCGGAGCAGCTGTGGGTGCAGGCGCTCGAGCAGGTCGATGAGCGACCGGTTGCAGCTGGCCTGCCAGACCGCGCGGTGGAACGCGCTGCCGACGTCGACCATGGCCCGGGCATCCCGGCGGTCCACCCGCTCGCTCGCCTCCGTGAGGCGTTCCAGTCGACCGCGATCGAGCAATCCGTGGCGGACCGCCGCCACACGGGCAGCCGTCACCTCCAGCGCGATCCACGCTTCGTAGACGTCCAGGATCTCTTCGGGCGTCCGGTCGATGACCGCGATTCCCCGTCCGGTGCGGCTGATCAGACCGTCCTGCTCGAGCCGGCCCAGGGCCTCGCGCACGGGCGTCCGACTCGTCCCGACCCACGCGCCGAGCGCCGACTCGGTGAGGAGGACACCGGGCTGGAACGTCCCGTCGATGATCGCCCTCCTGATGCGGTCGTACGGGGACACGACGGAGACAGGCGTCCTCCCGATCGGCGACGGCCGGGACTGCACGGGCTGCGCCCCTCCCCACGATCGTCGGCCTCGCCGTGTGGGCGCGCGAGGACGGAGGCGATCAGGACGGTCGGATGGTGGCCACGGCGTCTCGCCCCGTGAAGCCGAGGGCACGCAGGACGGGCGCCGGGTCCCCACGGACGTCGGCCGACGAGAACGACTCGACGAATTGCCCTCGCACCATGATGTGCACGCTGTCGACGAGGTCGAGGACGAAGCGGAGCTTCTGTTCGACCACGACCACGGCAGTCCCTCTGCGACGCAACTCGTGCACCGTCTCGACGACCATTGCGAGGTGGTGCTGGTCCAGTCCCTCGCTCGGCTCGTCCATCAGGACCAACTGGCCGTTGCCGACGAGCGCCCGGCCCAGTGCCAGCATCTGCCGCTGGCCCCCGCTCATCAGGCCGGCCTGCTGGTTCCACCGGTCCCCCAGGATGGGCAATCGCTCGCAGACCTCCTTCACTGTCCACGGCTGGGCTCCGCGCTTGCGGTAGGCGATCTGCAGGGTCTCCCCCACGGTCAACGACCCGAACACCCGCCGCCCCTGAGGTACGAGGGTGACGCCACGCCGCGCGATCTTCTCGGGTGCCGACCCGGAGATCCGGTGCCCGTCGAAGAGGATCTCCCCCTGCCGCGGGCGCAGGAACCCCATGATGGTGTGCACCAGGGTCGTCTTTCCCATGCCGTTGCGGCCGAGGATGCCTACCTGCTGGCCGGGGGCCACGGCGAACGCTGCGCCGTTCAGCACCTGGCTGTCGCCGTAGAACGTGTCGACGTCACGGACCTCAAGCAGCATCGTCGTGCTCCCCCAGGTAGGTCTCGATCACGACTGGGGACGCGCGGATGACGTCGGGAGGCCCCTCGGCGAGGACCTTGCCGTCAGCCAGCACGGTGACGACGTCCCCCAGCGTGAACGCGACGTCCATGTCGTGCTCGATCACCAGCAGCGAGAGCGATTCGGGGAGCGCAGCTGCCACGTCGGTGAGCATCGCGGCGTCGCGCTTGGACAGTCCCGCCGTCGGCTCGTCCAGCAACAGCACCCGCGGGTCGCTCGCCAGCGCCATGGCGATCTCGAGGACGCGCTGCTGGCCGTAGGCGAGCTCCGACACCACGTGGTCGCGGACTCCCCAGAGCTCCCATCGCCTCAGTAGCTCCTCCGTCCGGTCGGCGACCCCCGGCACGGTGGCGAGCGAGCGCCAGAAGGTGATCCGCGCCGACGGCTTGACCGCCGCCACCGCCAGCATGACGTTGTCCCGGACGGAGAGGTCCGACAGCAGATTGGTGATCTGGAAGGTCCGTCCGAGCCCCTTCTGGGCGCGCGCCTGGACCGACGCCCGGTTCATGTCCTCCCCGAACAGGGACACCCGCCCCGCATCCGGACGGATGACGCCGGAGAGGACGTTGAACAGCGTCGTCTTCCCGGCTCCGTTGGGCCCGATGAGCGCCCGACGCTGGCCGGCGGGCACTGTGAGGTTCACGCCGTCCAGCGCAGTGACGCCCCGGAACGTGACCCGGACGTCCTGGACGGAGACTGCCGGCTCAGCCATGGGTGCTGCTCCTCGCCACTTCTGACTCCATCGTCGAGAGTTCGGCCTCCGCGCGCTCCTCCACCGTGTCCCCGCCGGGCTTTCGCCGACGGAAGCGACGATTCACCCCGAGGACGCCCTCCGGAAGCACGAGGATCGTGATGATGTAGAGCAGGCCGAGAACGGCAGTCCAGCGGTCGGTGTAGTCGGACAGCACCGTCTCGGCGACGATGAGGAGGCCCATTCCCAGGGCAGGGCCCAGGAAGTGCCGGGCTCCACCGATGATGGCCGCCAGCAGTACCGTCGCGCTCGTGGTCCAGTCCAGGGTCTCCACGCCGACGAAGCCCTGCTGGTAGGCGAACAGCGCCCCGGTCAGCGCCGACGCGACGCCGGAGACGAGGAAGGCGCACACCTTGTAGGCGCCGATGTTGTAACCCAGAGCGGACATGCGCGTCGAGCTGGCGCGCATGCCGTCGATCGCCCGTCCGACCGGCGACCGGGCGAAGCCCCACAGCAGCGCGACGATGACCAGGCAGACGGCCAGAGCGAAGTAGTGGAAGGTGTCCCGGTCGTCGACCGGGAACGGGATGGTGTCCCTCGACACGCCGCTGATGCCGGTGTCCCCGCCCGTGACGTCGACCATCTGGAAGGCGAGTCCCCACACAGCCTGCGCCAGCGCCAAGGTCATGAGCAGCAGGTAGATACCGGACAGGCGCTGGCTGAGCAGGCCGAAGAGGAGCCCCAGCAGCACTCCCCCGAGCAGGACCACGCCGATGACCGTCCAGAAGCCCCATTCCCATCGCGTGAGGCCGAGCGCCACCACGTAGCCACCGGTGCCGAAGAATGCCGCGTGCCCCAGCGACGGCATCCCGCCCAGGCCGAAGACCAGGTTGAAGGCCACCGCGAACGTACCCATGATCACGATGCGGGTCGCCGCGGACACGTAGTACGTGGGGAGGAACGAGGGCGCAGCGATCAACGCGACCAGGGCGGCCAGCGCCAGTACCAAGGCCAGAGGATGGGTGCGGACGTAGCGGAGGGTGCGCTCTGCCATCAGGTGGCCGCCTTCCCGAACAGGCCTTGCGGCCGCAGCGCGAGCAGGAGTGCGACCGGCGCGAACACCGTGAAGAACGCGAACTCGGGGAACAACGCCCTGCCGAACTCGTCCACGAGCCCCACGAGCGCCGCCGCCAGCAGAGCTCCGTTGACCGATCCGAGGCCCCCCACCACGACGACGACGAGGGCGAGGATGAGGATCTGGAACTCCTCCCCCGGAGCCAGCCCCGTGAAGGCCCCGCCCCAGACGCCGGCGAAGGCCGCGAGGGCCGCGCCGAAGGAGAACATCACCATGAAGATCACCGGCACCCGGATGCCGATCGCCCTCGCCATCTCCTGATCATCGACCGCCGCGCGGATGACCGCGCCGGCTCTGGTCCGGTTGACGAGGAGCCACAGGCCGGCCCACACGACGACCGCGATCACTATCAGGCCGAGGCGGAACCACGGGAAGGTGAACGAGCCCACCGTGAAGCTCCCCTGCAGCCCGGGCGGCCGCGGCGGCGTCGCCGGCGCACCCCCGTAGTGGCCCAGGACGAGGTCCGAGATGATGAAGGCCAGCCCGATCGTCAGGATGATCTGCGGCAGTTCCCGACCGATGAAACGGTGGAGCAGCAGTCGCTCGAAGATCAGGCCGAGGAGTCCGACGAACAAGAGGGCGCCACCCAGCCCGACCCAGTAGCTGTCGGTGCGCCGCAGCAGGTCCAGCGCGATGTAACCCCCCAAGAGATAGAAGGCTCCGTGCGCCAGGTTGAGCGTCCGCATGAGCCCGAACGTCAACGTCAGCCCGCTTGCGATCAGGAACAGCAGGGCCCCGAACGACAACCCGTTCAGCGCCCGCGGCAGGATCTCCGCGATCACGTCCGCCACGCCCCCCTCACTCGTTCCGTCCGGCGGTCGACCGGTACCTGGGTCCGGGACTAGTTGTCGGGCCAGGTGCCCTTCAGGTCCACGTAGGGCTCGTTCTCGAGGTACTCGTCCGGGTCGTAGCTCCAGAACTGGGTGACCTCTTCGTCGATCGTCCCGACGACCTGGTTCAGCAGCTCCCCGTTCGCCCCCTGACTCATCTCCCGCAGGTACACCGGGAAGACGGCCTGGCCGTACTCGTCGAACTTGAACGCGCCGCGGGGAGCGTCGTCCAGAGTGACCTCGGACATCGCTGCGACCAGGCTCTCGTAGTCGAGCTCGTCCACGTTCTCGAGCGCCGCCTCCAGGACCATCGCGGCCACGTAAGCAGCCTCGGCGTAGGTACCCGCGGTCGTCCCGTACGCCTCCTGGAAGCTCTCCTGGAACTCCTGGTTCTCGGGGGTGTCCAGGCCCTCCGCGTAGAAGTAGACGCTCTGGATGCCCATGGCCAGTTCCCGTTGCGCCTCCTCGGGCAACGTGGAGGGGTCGGTGCCGGCGCCGTTGGCCAGCATCGGGATGTCCGTCAGCCCGAAGTCCCGGTACGCCTGCAGCAACTTGACCGCGTCGGACCCGGAGGTCGTCTGCACGATCACGTCGACGTTCTTGTCGATGCTCTGGACCACCGGACCCCAGTCGGTCGTCCCCAGAGGGGAATAGACCTCCTGCACGATCTCGCAGCCGGCGTCCTCGTAGGCCCTCGCGAACCCGCCGTTCGACTCGTAGCCGAAGGCGTAGTCCAGGCTCACCATCGCGGCGGTCTTGTACCCCAGCTCCTCGCAGGCGTAGGTGCCGAGCGGCAGCATGACCTGGGAAGCGGCCGTGTTGGTCCGGAACATGTTCGGGGCGTGATCGCGCTGGGTGAGGTCGTCGGCAGCGGCCGCGGTGAAGATCATCGGCACCCCGCTCTCCTCCAGGTACGGCGCGATGGCGTAGGCCACCGCACTGCTGATGACACCCACCACGACGTCCACCTCGTCGCGCTCCACGAGGCGCTGCACGTTCTCCCGCGCGACGGCGGGGTCGTTCGCCGTGTCAGCATTGATGATCTCGACCTGGTACCCGGACAGGCTGCCGTCGCTGACGTTCTCGACGTAGTGCCGGAAGCCTTGCTCCTGTGCGTCCGCGTTCCCCGCGAACGGCCCGACCTCCGGGAGGAAGAGCCCGACCTTCAGCGTCTGCTCACCGCCGCCGCCGCCACCATCGCCGCCGCCGCTGTCGCCGCCGCCGCAGCCCGCCACGAGGAGTGCGGCGACGAGGAGGGCCGCCGAGGCGTCCCGCTTTCCGAACCGGTGCATGTGGGTCCCTTGTCGAGGTGGGCGCACAGACGTCGCGCGCTAGGCCGGGCACGGTCCGATCGGGTCGTCGAGACGGCCCCATCGCTTTGTGGACACGTGTATACACAAGGGTGTCCGCCTCGGTCAATGAACGGTTAGCAGCCGAGACCAACCCGATGCATTTCGCGAGGCGAGGGCGCTTCATCCCCCTCAGGTCGGGTGCGGAACCGGCCGGAACCGGGCCAGGCTGCCGGCCCCGGACGGCCGCTTCCCGGAGGGCAGCGACACGCTCCCGGGGCGCGATGGCGGTGGCCGTCCGGAGGGTCTGCCCAAGCGGCCCCTGAGCACGGGGTCCAACCGGGAGCCCGGCCGGACGCGCAGTCGACCATCGCTATCGTGCTCGACGGTCCCCGGTTCCGGGTCCGCCCACCATGACGAAGCCGCCCACTCCCCCGACAGGACCGATCTCCATGACGACCATCGCGTCGGCGGTCACCACCGTCACCGTGGCCACTTCCTCCAGGACCTGCTACGCCCACCGGCCCGCTGTCCGACCGGCGCGAGGGGCGGCCCGATGAGTCCGGACCCGGCCCCCCTGTCCGCACGGGTGTTCCACGCCTGCCACCTCGAGGGAAGGTTCGTCCTTCGGTCGGGGCGGGAGAGTGCTCAGTACTTCGACAAGTACCTGTTCGAGTCCGACCCGAGCCTCCTCCGCGAAGTGGCACAGGCCATGGTGGGCCGGTTGCCCGAGTGCGACGCCCTCGCGGGGATGGAGATGGGCGGGATCCCGCTGGCGACGGTGATGTCTCAGCTCACCGGTCTGCCGACCGTCTTCGTGCGCAAGACACCCAAGGAGTACGGGACCAGGAAGGTCGCCGAGGGCCCGCCCGTGGACGGGATCCGGTTGGTCGTGGTGGAGGACGTGGTCACCACCGGGGGGGCCCTGCTCGCCTCGTGCTCGGCCCTTCGGTCGGCCGGGGCTGTCGTCGACACGGTCCTGTGCGCCATCGACAGGGAAGAAGGCGGCGCGGCGAACCTGGCCGCGGAGGGTCTGGAACTGAGAGCCGCGCTCACCCGCAGCCAGATGCCGGCCGGCTGACCGACGGCCTGCCGCGACGCCTCGTCGAGGGAGCCCCTGTCAACCGCCGGCGTGCGCCGACGCGACGACGTCGAACCATTCCGTTCGGCCGGGCCCTGCCTCGAGGCGCTGGAGCGTCTGCCTCTGCTCGAGAAAGGCGGGATCGTCGTGCCAGGCCTGCCAGTCCTGCCGACTGCGCCAGGTCCCGACGATGACCCGGTTGAGGGCGTCGCCGGTCGAGATCAGCAGCTGACCCGAGACCCAGCCCGGCCGGTCGTGCGCGGACTCGAAACGTGCCTGCATCGCCGCATCCCACTCCTCCTCTCCGCCCGGACGCACCTTCGTCGTCGTCACCACGGTCATCATCGGAACTCCTCAGGGGGACTCTCGCGCTGACACACCACGGGCAGCGTGCGGCGATCGGTTGTGCGGCGGAAGCGGCGGTCGACACCCGCCGGCCGCCGGGGGCTACCTCCGCGACCGGCGACGATCGCCCAGCGGCGATCGGCACCGGAGTCTCCCCCGGAGATGCTGCCGGCACCGGCCGATCGCGGCGAGGAGGAACGACCATCGCCGACAGGTCTCTGCAGGGGACGATGCAGGCGTGCCCACCCGTCGATCGACCGGGAACGCGCCCGACACGACGATGTCACGGAGGCCGCGTCGACTGACACTCCACCTCCCCCGGCGCCCGTACGAGCAGCTCGGGTGACCGCACCACCACTCGGCCGGTCGCGAGATCCAGGTCGAGGAGTGCGTCGATGCCGACCGCCATGATCATGCGGAGCGTGAAGCGCTGCCGGCGCAACGCGTGCACCGTGGTGACCGGGTGATGCTGTAGCCACTCCAGCAGCTCCTCCTGAGACCGACGCTTCGCACGAGGCCCCAGACGGCGCCCACCGGTGGCTCTCTTGGCGCGTCGGCTGACCGCGCAGTAGCCATGGTTGCGACAGGGAACGAGTTCGCCGCCCGCAGGAACCAGGTTCAAGGTCTCGTAGCTGAGCACCGTGCCGCAGCTGAGGGTCGCGATGTACATCAGGTCAGCTGGCCGTCGTGCTCGGGCCGCCCCCGCTCCGGGGGGTCCACCCTGCTCCCGGCAGCACACGGAGGTCGCCGTTCGCCTGTGGGCGGGCGCCGCGCACCACGCCCCCGAGGAGACGACATCGGCGTGTGCCCTCGCGCCGTTCGCACCGATCCTCCACCTCCTGCATGCAACTGTATACGGGCCACTTCGCGACCGCTCGAACTGGGCGCACGGTGCGAGGCCGCCGACCCGGGCCGCCGCGGGAAGGACCCGGGTGCGGCCCCCGACATCGGTCGCCTCCGAGCCGCACGGACTGATGGCGAGCATTGCCGGACGCGATTCTCAGGGGCCGACTTTGTCCCTCGCCCTTTCCGCCGATCAGGCGTGGACGCACAGAAGACTTCCTTATGAAGAATGTGCCGACCAGCCATTCATCGAATGCGCCTCGTCCTCGGGTCCAGCCCGTGAAGCCGTCCCCGGCACCAGCCTGCGCGCCCGAGGCAGTCCTGGTCATGCTGCCGACTGCTTCATCACGCTGCGGATCCACCCGCCGCGCCTTCGTCATGGGACCTGCATCACCCATGGCGGTATTGGTGTGCGGTGCGTCACTTCTAGGCCGGACAGCGTGGCTGTCATCACAACGGTTCCCGGCATTGTGCGCTCGAGTCGCGCGTTACTGTTTTTGAACAAGAAACAAAAGTTCGACCAGTCGAAATAGAGGGATGAGAGTGACCACGACCTTCACCAGCACGATCTCCGGCCTCCGCGGGCTCGTGGTGGAGTCGATCCGCGCAGCGCGAGCGTACGACGCCGCCCGGTCCAACGGCGAGCGGCGAGCCGTCCTGGACCGCTTCGTCAGCCAGGCCGACCACGGTCGCACGGCTGTGGAGAAGCCGGGCCGGGCGGTCGTGGACGGGCGGTACCTGTCGCGCGTCGACCCTCGCGTCGCCGCCTGACGGCGCCAGACCACCCTTCGCGCCCCTGCGCGACGGGGCGACAGAGAGGCAGCCCGACGTAGGACGCCGGGCGGACGTGCCCGGCTTCCACGAAGTGCGTGCGTCAGCAGCCACCGCTGCCGCCCCGTCGGTCCCTCACGGGGACGGTCGAGCCGTCAGGGAACCCCGACGAAGACTTCGATCTTCATCGGCGTGCAGTGATAGGCATTGCACGGGTTGAGGATGTCCTGCGGACAGTTCGACAAGCCCACGAGGCAGTCCATCTCGGCGCGGAACTCGATGTAGTCCCCGGCCCTGCTGACGGGTTCCTCCGTGACCCACCGCCGGCGTTCGCAGTCGTGGTGGTAATTCATGAAGATGTCCATCGTGTCAGGGATGTCCTCGGGCAGGATCCCGTACTGCGCGACCGCCTTGCTGATGATCTCGTGGCAGCCGTCCCGGGAGTCGACGCCGTACGCCTCGTAGTTCCAGGTGTTGCACATGCGGTTGTGCAGGTCGTGGACACCCTTCGGCTCAGGCGTCTCCCTCACGATGGTCATCATCGGCCGGCAGATCGTCGACATCAGCGTGTCGCCCTCGGTCAAGCTGTCCCTCGGGACGTACGGCTCCCCCGGCTTGGGGGTGTACCTCGTGCGCGAGTAGGACGTGGACAGCTTCTCCCGGTAGTTGTCCGCGTTGAAGAGGGCCATGTCGACCACCTGTTGGCCCTCGAGGTCCGTGACGCGCAGGTGCTCCCCGCGCCGTACGAGGACCGAATGCCCCGACTTCGGGGGCATCACATGTGAGTGCAGTACGTCCATTGCGTCTCCTAGGGTGCTGCCTGGGCGGCAAGCGGGATGACCGCTGCCGAGATGAGCGGGCTCCGGCTATGCCGGAAGGTCGTCCACGGCGTCGGAGGCCGGTGCGGTCGGCGGGGCTGCGGCACCCGGTCGGCCGTCTGCTCCCTGCAACAGGGACCAGACGGTGCCCGGTAGGAGTGGCAGGTCCTCGACCACTCCCCCTCGAGCAGCCACCGCGTCGGCGACGGCGGCCACGATGGCCGCCAGCGATCCGATGGCACCCGACTCCCCGACACCCTTGAGTCCTCCCCACGTGGCGGTGGACGGTGTCTCGATGTGTGAGAGCTCCACCCGAACGGTGTCGCCGGCCGTCGGCAGCAGATAGTCCACCAGGGTGGAGGTGATCGGCTGGCCGTCCTCGTTGTAGGCGATTCGCTCGAGCAATGCGGCGCCGATGGCCTGGGCGGCGGCCCCCAGGAACTGCCCCTCGACGATCATCGGGTTGATCATGGTTCCGCAGTCCTCGACGGCGAGCAGCCGCTGGATCTCCACGCCCCCGGTGTCGGGATCGACGTCGACGACTGCGACCACGCACGCGTTCGAGTAGTTCGCCGGGGGGTCGTAGAGCCTCGTTGCCTCGAAGCTGCGCTCCTGCTCAGGACTCCGGAGGTCGTCGCGGCCGAATCCCGCCGCGACGGTCTCGCGTACCGACAGCCGCGCCTCCGGCTCGCCGGCCACCCAGATCCCGCCGTCCCGGATGTCCAGATCCTCCGCGTCCGCTTCCAGGAGTTGGGCGGCCACCTCCAGCAGCTGCTTCTTGACGTCGCCCGCAGCCAACCCGACGGCTCCACCGCTGACCACGGCTCCGCGACTGGCGCGCGACCCGGTGAGGCTGATCGGCGCCTGCGAGGTGTCACTCCAGGTCACGGAGACGTCGGTGACGGGCAGTCCGAGGGCCTCGGCCGCCACCTGCGCCATGGTGGTCTCCAGCCCTTGCCCCATGGACGGGGTGCCGATGCTGACGGTCGCCTTCCCCGAGGTGTTGACCACCACTCGTGCGGAATCGTGGGAGGGGGACAGGAAGCCGTGCAACTGCATGCCCCCGGAGCCGCCCATCCCCGTCGGCTCGGCATAGGGGCTGATACCCACACCGCGAAGGCGCCCGGAGCGACGCGGTGCGGCGGCAGCCGCGGCGGGTTCCTCCAGCCTCTCGCGTGCCTGAGCCAGGGTCTCCTGGAAGCTCATGTCCTGGAATACCCACCCGGTGGCCGTCGTGTACGGCATCTCCGAGCCCCGGATCATGTTGCGTGCGCGAAGCTCGAAGCGGTCGACACCGAGCTGACGGGCGGCCTCGTCGATGAGGAGCTCCCGGGCACACTGCGCCGCGACCATACCCACGCCCCGATAGGGGGCGATGGGCGACTTGTTCGACAGGGCGATGGTGATGTCGTACGCGAAGTTGTCGATCCGGTACACACCAGGTACCGACCGCGCCGCGCGGTAGGCCTCGGTCAGCGGGCTCGCACTGTTGAAGCTGTATGCGCCGGCGTTGCCGACGATGCGGGCCCGGAGACCGGTGAAACGCATCTGCTCGTCCAGCGCCAGTTCCAGGTGCAGATCCTGATCGCGGGAGTGCGGCGCCGCGATCAGGTTCTCCTGGCGGTCCTCCATCCACCGGACCGGACGCCCGCACGCCATGGACGCCAGCACCACGGCGACGTCCTCGAGCTGGGTGGGGATCTTCTGGCCGAACCCGCCGCCGATGTCGTGCATCACCACACGGATCGCGTGCTCCGGCAGGCCGACGACAGCAGCGAGATCGCGGGCCAGGCGGTGCGGCGCCTGCGTCGACGACCAGACCGTGAGCCGCCGAGACGACGGGTCGAAATCGGCCACGCAACCACGCGGCTCCAACGGAGAGGCCGACTGCCGCGGAAACCGAAGAGTCTTCGTGACCACGGTCGCGGCCCGGGCGAATGCCTCGTCGACGTCGCCGTAGACCTGCCGGTCGCGGAAGACCACGTTGTCCGGGATGTCGTCGAACAACGGGTCCCCCTGCCGGTCGGCGGACAGCGACGGGGCGAGCTCGTCGTACTCCACGTCCACCAGCTCAGCGGCGTCCTCGGCCACGTAACGGTTCTCCGCGAGGACGATCGCGAGCGGCTCCCCGACGAACCGGACCCGGTCGGTCGCGAGCACCGGTTGCGGGGTCAGGAGGAGGTGCGGATGGCGGTTGGAGGTGAACGTCACGGGAGGCAGGTCCCGTGCATCCAGGACCGCCTCCACCCCCGGCGCACCACGTGCCGCCTCCGAGTCGACACCCAACAGCCGCGCGTGGGCATGACCGGACCGCACGAAGACGGCCTCGAGCATGCGAGGAAGGACGACGTCACCGACGAACCGTCCCCGTCCGGTGAGCAGGCGCGGATCCTCCGCACGGAGAACCGACGCGCCGATCGGGCCGGCAGCCTTGTCGGTGCTCACCGGTCCACGCCCCCTCGACGCGTCCCCTGCGCCTGACCGCCGGCGCTCAGCCGAGCACAGCGGTGATCGCCTCCTGCTCTGCCACCGGCGTCCCGGGGAGCGACGCGCATCTCAGCGGCTCCAGGTCCGGTCGGCCAGCTGCACGGCATCCACGATGCTCTGGTAGCCGGTGCACCGGCAGATGTTCCCCGACAGCGCATCCCGGATCTCGTCCTCACCAGGTTCGGTGACCTCGCGGAGGTATTCCTGAGCCACCATCAGGAAGCCCGGGGTGCAGAACCCGCACTGAAGGGCATGACACTGCCGGAATGCCTCTTGCAACGGGTGCAGCTGCCCTGGCGCGGCCTCCATCCCCTCCACGGTCTCGACCGAGACACCGTCGAGCTGGCCTGCATAAATGATGCACGAGCGGACGGAACGCCCGTCGACGAGCACTGTGCAGGCGCCACAGACGCCGTGCTCACAACCCACGTGAGTACCGGTCAGCTGCAACACGTCGCGGAGGAAATCGGATCCCGTCATGCGCGCTTCTACGCTGCGACGGTAGGTCTTCCCGTTCACCGTGACCTCGATGGTCACGTACTCGGTCGGCTCTCTCACTCGCTCCTCCTCGCGCTCTCGGCTGCGCTCTGCAGCGCACGCGCCGTCAGCAGCTGGATCAGGTTCTGTCGGTACTCGGACGAACCGAGGAGGTCGGCCGGGGGACGGCAGGCCGCGGCGGCCGCCGCCCCCGCTGCCACCATGGCTTCCGGCGTCGGCGCCTGTCCGACCAGAGCCTCTTCCGCCTCGGTCGCCCGGTAGGGCGTCTCCGCCACCCCCGAGTAGACGAGGCGCGCAGCCGTCACGACGCCCGAGCCGTCCAGTCCGACCTTCGCTGCCACCCCGACGATCGCGAAGTCACCGTGTCGGGGCGCGAATTCGACCCACGCCGTGCCCTCACCGCTGGTGCGGGCAGGGAACCGGACGGAGACGAGCACCTCGTCCTCGGCCAGCTCCGAGGTGAAGAAGCTCCGGAAGAAGTCGGCGGCCGGGATGACCCGTACTCCCCTCGTGCTCCGGGCCGTGAACTCCGCGTCGAGGGCCGTCGCAACGGTCGGCAGCTCAGCGGCTGGGTCGGCGTGCGCCAGGCTCCCACCCACCGTGCCGCGGTTGCGGATGGTGGAGTGAGCCACGAAGGGCAGGGCCTGGGTCACCATCGGGCACCTGGTCGCCAGGACCGCCGAGCGCTCCGCGTCCCGCTGTCGCGTCATCGCCGGAACCGTGACGGCCACCCCCTCGTCCCGCGGGGCGCCCCCCAGCTCCGGCACCCTGTTGATGTCGACGAGAACGGCCGGTGTCGCGAGTCGCAGGTTGAGCAACGGCCCGAGACTCTGGCCGCCGGCCAGCACCTTGGCCTCATCACCGTGCTCGGACAGCGCATCCAGCACCTCCTCCAGGCTGTCCGCCCGGACATAACGGAAGGGCACCGGTTTCACCGTCCTCGCCCGCCTTTCATCTGCGTCCGCCGAACGAGCCGTCCCTCGGACGAGCAGCGGCCCGGGCAGCCGGGCCCCTGCGCCGTCCGCCTACTTCTTCCACGCTTCCAGCGACTCCGGGGCGAAGAGCTCCTCCGGCTCGTAATGCCGCTTGGCCAACCCCTGGTCCTTCGAGTACTCCAGGAACTTCACGAGCGTCCTGCGGTTCGGCTCGAGGCCGTAGGACCAGAAGTCGTCGGTCCCGAAGATCTCGCGGGTCCTCTCGGCCTCGGCGACGGACCAGGGAAGCATGTACTTGAGCGCACCCGTCTCGACGAGATCCGCGTAGACGAGCTGCTTGGCCTCCTCGAAGGCCTTCACGAGGGACTGCGCCACCCACGGGTCGGCGTCGTACACGTCACGACGGATCACGACCGTGTGCATGATGTGGTGGATGCCGGTGCGCCGGTAGTAGTCCTGCTCCACCTCGACGTAGTCGGGGAACAGCCGCGTGACAGGTGACTCCGCGGTCCGCCGCAGGAAGGAGGACGGCGCCACCGCCGCCATGAGGGCGTCGATCTCGCCCTTCTCCAACATGTCGGAGAGCGTCCGGTCGGTCGGGATGGCCGTGACGCTGAGATTGTCCGGAAGGTCCAGCGGCAGCTTCTCGATGCGGCCGGGCTGGTCGACGCCACCCGTCCAGTACGTCACGCTGTCGACGGGCACGCCGTACTCCTCGGCGAGCACGCCCCGCTGCCAGACGCCGGCCGTCATCTGGAACTCGGCGACGCCGACCTTCTTGCCCACCAGGTCCGCAGGGCTGTCGATGCCGGAATTGCGGTTGATGTAGATGTTCCCGTGGCGGAAGAACTTCGACGGGAAGACCGGGATTGCGATGAACGGCGGCTTCTCGTCGCTCAGCGTCATCACATAGGAGGAGAGGGACATCTCCGCGACGTCGAACTCACGGTGACGCAGTTGACGGAAGAAGATCTCCTCGACGCGCAGCGGGATGAAGTTCAGATCGATTCCGTCCGGCTGCACCCGGCCGTCCTGGATCGCCCGGGTCCGGTCGTAGTCCCAACAGGCAAGGGACAGTCTCAGCTTGCTCATGGACGAAGTCCTCCATCGTGATCGGTTGGTCGTGGGGCGGAAACGGCATGGGGCGCCTAGAACGACGCCTTGATCGCAGCCTCGAACTCGGGGGAGGCGTCGAGCAGGGCCTCCACCTCGTCCGCGTACTCGTCGCCCCCCATCGGGTTGATCGGGCGCTCCGGGCCCAGGTCCTGAAGCAGCGCCTCGCTGCCCAACGCGCAGTCGAGGCCCTCTCGCAGCTCCGCCAGGCGCTCCTCCGGGAGGCCGGGCGGCCCGGCGATCGCGCGGCCGCTCGCACCGAGGGTGACCAAGCTGTCCACGAGTCCCTGGGCCTCCTCGTCGGCTGGGGAGAACTCGGAGATCGGTGGAGTGTCGGGGAGGAGCTCGTTCGACTCGTCGTCCACGACGAGAACCGCCCGCACCTCACCGGACTGCACGGACGGGACCTGGCTCGTCAGGGAGAGGGCCTGGGCATCCGCGTCACCCGCAACGAGCGCATTCCGGGCCTCTCCGGAGCCGGGGAAGCCCGTGATCACCTGGAGGGGGAAGCCGTACGCAGCCGACAGGACCGTGGGGACGATGTAGTCGTCGCCACCCGGACCGGTGGCGACGAACCGAACGGGTTCGGATGCGTCGATGATGTCGGCGAACCCGCTGATCTCGCTGTCGGCGCCGACGGTCAGCGCCGGGGTGGCGTCGGCGACGCGACCAAGCCAGGACATCTCCGCCAGGTCGAACCGCACCCCTTCGGCGTCGGCGATCTGCGCGGCGGCGAACCCGACGGTGTTCATGAGCTGCAGTCGGTTGTCGTCGGGCTCGGCGACCGCGGTGGCGCTCGTGGCCAGCAGCCCGCCGGCACCTGGTTCGTTCCTGACGACGATGTCCGCACCGAGGCAGTCACCGAGGTAGGGGGCGATGGCGCGGGCGTAGACGTCGTAGCCACCTCCCGGGTCGTACGGGACGACCAGATCGATCGTCTCGTCCTGGTAGAAGCCGCCTCCCTCGGCAGCTGACCCGCCGGACGCGTCCTCCTCCCCCGAGCCGCCCCCGCACGCGGCGAGCCCCACGACGATCGCCGCGCCGCCTGTCGCCCACCGCAGCGACCGGTTCGTCCTCGCTCCGAACTGCATTCTCACGAATCCTCCACGTTGATGACCTTCATGACGGACGGGCGGCACCGCGCCGTCGCCGCTGCGCCCGGTGCGCGCCGGAGACCTAGAACGACTCCTTGATGGCCGCCTCGAACTCGGGCGACGGGTCGAGCACCTCGTCGAGGAGCTCCACGAACTCCTCACCGCTGAGGATGTTCACGGGCCGCTGCTGCGACTCGTACTCGGCGAGCAGCTCCTCGTCCTCCACGGCGCACTGGAACCCCTCACGGAGCTCGGTGAGCTGCTCCTCGGGAAGACCGGGCGGTGCCGTGAAGGCACGACCGAGCTGCTCCAGCCGGATGAGACTCTCCACCAGGGCATCGCCCTCGGCATCCGGCGCCTCGAACTCCGAGACCGGGGGGACGTCGGGCAGCATCTCGGCCGGCTCGTCGTCGACCAGGACCAGTGGCTCCACGTCGCCGGACTCGATGGCGGCCAGAGAGCTGTCGTAGACCAGAGCATGGGCGTCGGCATTGCCGGCGATGACGGCATTGCGCGCCTCACCGGACCCGGCGAATCCGGACACGAGCTCCAGCGGGAAGCCGTATGCCGCCGAGAGCACGCTCGCGGCGATGGACTCCTGACTGCCCGGGCCCGTGGTGACGAAGCGGACCGGGTCCGAGGCGTCGATGATGTCCTCGAACGAGGCGAACTCACCGCCCGGCGACACGGTGACGACGTCGGGAGCGTTGGCGAGGCGACCGATCCAGGACAGCTCCGCCAGGTCGAGCTGGGCACCCTCGGCCTCGGCGATCTGCGCGGCTGCGGTCCCGCCCACGTTCACGATCTGGATCCGGAGTTCGTCGGGAGAAGCGTTCGCCGTTGCGTTCGTGGCCACGAGGCCGCCGGCGCCGGGCTCGTTCCGCACCACCATCTGCGCGCCGAGGCAGTCCCCCAGGTAAGGGGCCAGGGTGCGGGAGAACACGTCGTATCCGCCGCCGGCGTCGTACGGCACGACCAGGTCGATCGTCTTGCCCTCGTAGAAGGCGCCACCGGACGCGGCCTCCTCCTCGTCGCCCGATCCCCCGCCGCAGGCGGCGACGGTCAGGGCCACGGTCCCGACGCCGATCGACCTACGCCACGCGACGCGCTTGTTCTTGCCGTGCTTCGCCATGTGCAAAGTCCTTCCGGTTGGAGTTGCCGGGCCCCATGTACGCGCACGCGGCGCGTACGGACCCCGATGTCAACTGCGGTCCGAGCCAGAGCTCAGAACGACTCCTTGAGAGTCGCCTCGAACTCGGGGGACGCATCGAGCAGCTCCTGCACCTGCTCCGCGTACGCCTCGCCTTCCACGACGTCGACCGGGCGCTTCTGGGACTCGAGCTCCTCGAGGAGTTCCTCGTTCTCCATGGCGCACGCGAATGCGTCCCGGAGCTCGCTCAGCGGCTCCTCCGGCAGGCCGGGCGGCGCAGCGATGGAACGGCCGCTCTCACCGAGCTCGACGAGGCTGTCCACGAGCCCTTCCGCGCGGTCGTCGGCGGCGGCGAAGTCGGTGATCGGTGGGGTGTCCGGCAGCAGGTCGTCGGCTTCCTCGTCGACCAGGACGACGGGACGCACCTCGCCGGCCTCGATGGCCCCGAGCAGGCTGTCGAACGTCAGCGCCATGACGTCGGCGTCCCCGGCCACGACGGCGGTGCGAGCCTCGCCGGACCCCGGGAACCCGGTGATGACCTCGATCGGGAACCCGTAGGCCTCCGCGAGTCCCGTCGCCGCGATGTACCCCTCGCTGCCGGGCCCGGTCGCGACGAAGCGCACGGGATCCTCGGACGCCAGGATGTCGTCGAACGATGTGATGTCACTGTCGGTGGCAACGACCAGAGCGGTGGGAGCGCCGGCGATGCGGCCGACGTGCGAGAACTCCGACAGGTCGAACTGGACGCCTTCGGCACCGGCGATCTGGGCCGCTGCGAACCCGGCCGTGTTCATGATCATGATGCGCCGGTCGTCGGGGTCGGCGACCGCCGTTGCGTTGGTGGCGAGCAGGCCACCGGCACCGGGCTCGTTCTTGACGACGACCTGAGCGTCCAGGCACTCGCTCAGGTAGGGAGCGATGGCCCGGGCGTAGACGTCGAATCCCCCGCCCGGGTCGTACGGGACCACCAGGTCGACCGTCTCCCCGGCGTAGAACGACGCAGCTTCCTCGCCGCCTGAGCCGGACTCGCCCTCCACCTCCGAGCCGCCGCCGCACGCGGCGAGGAGGACGGCGACTGCCGCGACACCCACCAGACGCGGCAGTGGACGGACCGCCATCGGACCGTGCTCCACCATCGAGGAGGCCTCCGCTCTCAAAGCGTCACAGGTGGCGCGGAAAGCGCTCGTGCGACGACGTGGGGACCGGCTCCAGATGACTGCCGAATCCATTTTCGGCGCTACTACTAGCGTCGATGGGGCGCCACGGTATACCGTCGTGTACGCCGGTGCAAGGGACTTCGACGTGGGCGTTCCGCCTGCTGAGGAGCCGTTGCACTACCGGATGGGCTGGTGGGACTCTGCAACGGATCTCGCCCTCGCCGAGTGTGGGCCCGAGCCCCGAACTACACCTCGACTCTTGGGAGTGCGCGTGGGGGAGGCCCTTCTCTCCGGCTTGATGCAGGTCCTCGAGCCCGGCACGTTCGTACTGATGCTCCTGGGCGTAGCGATCGGCTTCGTCGTCGGCATTCTCCCGGGCCTGGGCGGTCCCGTGACGCTCGCCCTCATGCTCCCGTTCACCTTCAGCATGGAGCCCATCGAGGCCTTCGCCTTCCTGCTGGGCATGCTGGTGGTGACGGCGACGACCGGCGACATCACGTCGGTGCTCTTCGGCATCCCCGGTGAGGCCACATCAGCAGCGGCAGCACTGGACGGCTATCCGATGACCCGGCGTGGCGAGTCGGGGCGCGCCCTCGGGGCCGTCCTGTTCAGCTCGGCTCTCGGATCCCTCTTCGGGGCCGCGATCCTGGCCCTCTCGATACCCGTGGTGCGGCCGGTCGTGCTCGCGCTGAGCGCCCCCGAGTTCTTCGCCCTCACCCTCCTCGGACTCACCTTCGTCGTGACCCTCTCCGGGAGCCAGGTGCTCAAGGGCTTCCTGATGGCGGCGTTCGGACTCTTCGTGGCCCTCGTCGGGATCGACCCCCAGGAAGGGGTGCCGAGGTACACGTTCGACCAGCTCTACCTGTGGGACGGGATCGGACTCATCCCCTTGGTGATCGGCCTGTTCGGCGGGGCCGAACTGCTCCAGCTGATGTTGAGCAAGAAGAGCATCGCCGGAGGGACCGACGGCGTGCCGGCGAAGGTGTCGGGCGTCGGTGAGGGCATCCGGAACACGTTGACCCACTGGCGGGTCGTGCTGCGCGCGAGCAGCATCGGGGCCCTCGTCGGGTTGATCCCGGGCCTCGGGGGCTCCGTGGCGCAGTTCATCGCGTACGGGCATGCGCGCCAGGCGTCCAAGAACCCTGAGATGTTCGGCAAGGGCGCGATCGACGGCGTCATCGCCAGTGGCGCCAACAACAACGCCAAGGACGGCGCCAGCCTGATCCCCACGATCGCCTTCGGCATTCCCGGCGGCGCCTCGACGGCCGTCCTGCTGAGCGCGTTCCTCATCGTCGGCCTGAACCCAGGGCCGGAGATGCTCACGACGCACCTGGACGTCACGTTCTCCATGGTGTGGGTCGTCATCATCGCGAACGCGATCGCCGTTGCGGTCGCCTTCATGTTCCTCCGGCCCCTGACGCACCTCTCCTTCATCTCGGGACCACTCCTGGTGCCGTTCCTCCTCCTGCTGCTCGGGCTCGGCTCCTACAGCTCGAGCAACTCCTTCGGCGACGTGTTCGTCATGCTCGGCGCGGCGGCCATCGGCGTGGCATGCCTCCGTTGGGACTGGCCCCGCGTGCCGTTCCTGCTCGCCGTCGTCCTGGGGGGCATCGCGGAGCGATACCTCTTCCTGTCGTACTCGCTGTTCGGCTGGTCCTGGCTGACGCGACCCATCGTTCTCGCCGTGGGCGCCCTGGTGCTGCTCGTACTCCTGCAGCCGCTGGTGCGGCGGTTCAGGGCAGCGAAGAAGGCCCCGGATCAGCAGAAGGTCGGACCGTGAAGCCGGAGAGCTCGCAATCGGCCCGTGCGTGGCCGGTGGCGGACCTGGTCATCACGGCCGCGCTGATCGCCCTCTTCACCTGGGCACTCTCGTCCTCGATGGAGTGGTCGGTCAGGGCGGCCCTCTTCCCGCGACTGGTGACCACGTTCGGGCTGGCTATCGCGCTGCTCCACCTGGTACTGCTGCTCGTGCGCCGGCGTTCCGGGACCAGCGCAGACGCCGGCCACGGGCTGGTCCCGATCAGCGATCCGGAGGACGATCCTCTCGATTACGCCTTCTCCACCGCGGGGAGGCGCGCCTGGACGGTGTCGCTGGCATGGATCGCGGCGTTCTTCGTGGGCCTCTACGTCCTCGGCGTACTCGTGACGGCCCCGCTGTTCACGCTGGCCTACCTCCGTCTGACCGTCAGGGCTTCCTGGCGGCTCAGCGTCGCCTATGCCGCGGTGATCGGGGTGCTCCTCTACGTCGTCTTCGAGTTGCTGCTCACCGTGCCCACGCCGGACGGCGTGCTCTTCTGACGCCGACGGGATCCCCGGATCT
>NZ_SPQM01000336.1 GCF_004570345.1 Blastococcus sp. CT_GayMR20
TCCCAGCTACGGCTTCTTCAGCGCCATCGACTTCGCCCTCCCGTTCAGCCGGAGCCGAAACCTGCGGCACTTCCTCCATTGGTACGGCCAGCTTCACGTCGAGTACGAGGAAAAGAGCTTCGCCGGCCACAGCAATGGCACGTACATGCTGGGTCGTGCGCTGCTTGCCGTGCCGGCGGTGACATTCGATCGTGTCTACCTCGCCGGTTCGGTGCTTCCTCGGGAATTCGAGTGGTCACGGATCGTCGAGCGCGGACAGGTGATCCGGGGCATCCATAACGACCAGTCGACGAACGACGTCCCCGTCGGCATCCTGTGCGCGATGCTTCGCGGCCTCGGCATGCGGGACGTCGGCACCGCGGGCGTCTACGGGTTCGACGAGCGAGCCGATGTGTTCGCGCACCGGGCGTTCGACAAGGGGCACGGGGGTGCGCTGCGCCCCGCCCACATCGGGCACATCGCCGCGTTCCTGCGATCCGGCACGCAGCCGGAGGCCCGGGGGAGCCTCGAGCCCGGGAAGTACTTCTCGGTCGCCAGCGGCCTCGCCGGCACAGCGTCGCTGCCACTGCTCGCCGTCGGCATCTACAGCGCCGTCCGCTGGGTCCGCAGCGACGACGACAACTCACGCCTCGTGGCGATGGGTACCAGCGGCGCGGTCGCCTGGGTGCT
>NZ_SPQM01000061.1 GCF_004570345.1 Blastococcus sp. CT_GayMR20
GTCGACGACGTCGCCATCGTCGTGCACGTGGACCCGCCGGCCGAGCACAAGGCCTACCTGCACCGCTCCGGCCGCACGGCGCGGGCCGGTGCCGAGGGCGCCGTCGTCACCATCGCCACGCCCGACCAGGCCGGCGAGGTCCGCGCGCTGGCCCGGCAGGCAGGCATCACCCCCGAGGTGTCGGCCATCAAGCCCGGCGCCCGCGAGATCACCGCGCTGATCGGCCCGGCCGCGCCGTACGTCGAGCCGGCCCCGATGGCGGAGCCGCAGCCCCAGGGCAACGGCGGCGGACGACGTCGCGGCGGCTCGGCTCGAGGGGGGTCCGGGGCTGTGGCCTCCTCGGGTGCCCGCAGCAGTTCGGGCAGTGCCGCCAGGTCCGGCGGTTCCGCCCGCGCGTCCGCGCCGGCGCGCACCCGTGCCGAGCTCGCCGCCCGCGCCGGATCCTCGTCAGCGGCGTCCTTCAGCGCCCGCTCCCGCCGGGGACGCTGATCCCTCTCCGCCGGAGCCCCGTGCGGGCTCCGGCGGACGGTTGACCCGCCCCTCGCTGGGCACCGGAGTCGGACGCGAGAGAAGTGCGCGCCTGCACACCCCTATCAGCGAGGTACAGCCATGCGACTGCCCATCACCCTGTCCGAGATCGGCCCACGCATCTCGGCCGGCGCGTTCATCCTCAACAGCGGCCTCGGCAAGCGGGGCGCCGACGAGGCGACCGCGGCGGGGCTGCACGGGTTCGCGTCGGGCACCTATCCGTTCCTGAAGAACCTCGAGCCGCAGCAGTTCGCCAAGGCCCTGGCGACCGCGGAGATCGCGATCGGCGCCACTCTGCTGGCCCCGTTCGTCCCAACGGCGGTGGCCGGGCTCGCACTCACCGGGTTCTCCGGTGGGCTGCTCGGGCTCTACCTGAACACCCCCGGCATGCGGAAGCCGGGCAGCCTGGCGCCGACCCAGGAGGGGCTGGCCATCGCCAAGGACGTCTGGCTCCTGGGCATCGGGATCGGCCTGCTCACCCGTGGGACGGTCGACCGTGAGCCGCGCCGCGTGCGCAAGGCCGCCAAGACGCTGGCCAAGGCGAACAAGAAGGCCGCGAAGGCCCAGCGGAGGGTCACGGACTGAACCGCCTCGCCCGCCGGTGAACCGGACGGCTGCCGACTCCGTGTCCATGGGTGTCGGCACGTCCGGCGAACCGGCAGCCCCGCGGGTGCTCCCTCGGTACTGCACGGTGCAGTAGTCCGACGCGCGTCCTCCGCCCGGCCCCGCCGGCGAGCGGACCGTGGACGAGGAGGAAGCGCCCGTGACCCACAGGTTCCGCACCACTCCTCGGGCCCGGATCACCGCCGCGCTCGCCCTGGCGGTCCTCTCGCTGACCGCGTGCGGCGGCGGGGACGACGAACCGGAGGCCGGCGCGACGAGCGCCTCCGCCGAGGAGACCACCAGCTCGGAAGCGCCCAGCTCCTCCCCCGCCGCGCGTCCCACCGCGGCGCCGCCGCCCGTCGCCACGGTCCAGACCCTCACCGCCACCGAGGCGGACTTCAGCATCAGCCTCGACTCCGACGCCCTGACGGCGGGCACCTACCGGGTCGAGGTGGTCAACCAGGGGGCCATGGCGCACGCCCTGGACGTCGAGCGCGACGGTGAGGACGTCGCCGAGTCCGATTCCGTCGACCCGGGCGGCTCGACCACGTTCGAGGTCACGCTCGAGCCCGGCAGATACGTCTTCTACTGCCCCATCGGCGGCCACCGCGCGGCAGGCATGGAGATCACGGTGCAGGTGACGTGATGCCCACGGTTCCCGCACCGGCGTTCCCGGCGGCACGGAACCGCGGCACCTGACCGGGGAGGGGAGGCCGTGACCCCGCCCACCTCCCCCGGTCAGGTCAGCGGGTCAGTTCCCGCTGGAGAAGGCCGCGTCGAAGGCCGCCGCCGGCGGGTCGAACGCCAGTCGGCGGACGAACTCCAGCGCCTCGGGCGCGCCGACGAGGCGGTCCATGCCGGCGTCCTCCCACTCCACCGAGATCGGGCCGTCGTAGCCGATCGTGTTGAGCATCCGGAAGCACGCCTCCCACGGGACGTCGCCGTGCCCGGTGGACACGAAGTCCCAGCCGCGGCGCGGGTCGGCCCAGGGCAGGTGCGAGCCCATCCGCCCGTTGCGGCCGTTCCCGACCTGCTTCTTCGCGTCCTTGCAGTCGACGTGGTAGATCCGGTCCTTGAAGTCCCAGATGAAGGAGACCGGGTCGAGGTCCTGCCAGACGAAGTGGCTGGGGTCCCAGTTGAGCCCGAACGCCTCCCGGTGGCCGATGGCCTCCATCGTGCGCACCGTCGTCCAGTAGTCGTAGGCGATCTCCGACGGGTGCACCTCGTGGGCGAACCGGACGCCGACCTCGTCGAAGACGTCGAGGATCGGGTTCCAGCGGTTCGCGAAGTCGGCGTAGCCGTCCTCGATCATCGACTCGGGCACCGGCGGGAACATCGCCACGGTCTTCCAGATCTTCGATCCGGTGAACCCGACGACAGTCTTCACGCCCAGCTTGGCCGCCGCGCGCGCGGTCAGCTTCATCTCCTCGGCGGCCCGCTGCCGCACGCCCTCGGGATCCCCGTCGCCCCAGACGCGCGGGTGCACCATGCCGCGGTGCCGCTCGTCGATGGGGTCGTCGCACACGGCCTGGCCGTTGAGGTGGTTGGAGATCGCGAAGACCTGCAGGTTGTGCCGCTTCAGCAGGTCGAGCCGCTCGGCGACGTAGGCGTCGTCGGTGGCGGCGCGCTCGACGTCGAGGTGGTCGCCCCAGCAGGCGATCTCCAGGCCGTCGTAGCCCCACCCGGAGGCCAGCCGGCACATCTCCTCGAACGGCAGGTCGGCCCACTGGCCGGTGAACAGGGTGACGGGGCGAGGCATCGAAAGGAGTCCCTTCGTTCGATTCTTCGTGTGGCCTCGTCCTGGGCACCGTGGCCCCCTCCCGGGGCCCACCCTGAGCTTGCGAAGGGTGGGGAGGAGAGGGTCCTTCCACGATGGGGAGGACGAGGTCCTTGATCAGATCTCGGTGAAGGCGGAGTTGTTGGCGGCGCTGCGCTCGACCGCGTCGAGCACCCGCTGGACCTGCAGCCCGTCCGCGAAGGACGGCGTCGGGTCTTCCCCCGCCGCGATGGCGGTGACCAGGTCCACGACCTGGTGGGTGAAGCCGTGCTCGTAGCCGAGGCCGTGGCCGGCGGGCCACCACGCGCCCACGTACGGGTGCATGGGCTCGGTGACGAGGATCCGGCGGAACCCGGCGGACTCGGCGGGCTCGCCGCCGTCGAAGAACTCCAGGACGTTCATGTCCTCGAAGTCGAACGCCAGGCTCCCGGCCGAACCGTTGACCTCGATCCGGATGGCGTTCTTGCGGCCCAGCGCGAAGCGGGTCGCCTCGAACGACGCCAGCGCGCCGCCGCTGAAGCGGCCCAGGAACAGCGCCGCGTCGTCCACGGTGACCGCGCCGGTCTCCGCGCCGCCGACGCCGCCCAGCTTGCCGGTCTCGGTCGGCAGCGGACGCTCCTTGACGAAGGTCTCCATCAGCCCGCTGACGCCGGTCAGCGTCTGGCCGGTGATGTGCTGCGTGAGGTCGACGATGTGGGCACCGATGTCGCCGAGCGCGCCGGAGCCGGCCTTGTCCTTCTCCAGCCGCCACGACATCGGTGCTGCCGGATCGGCGATCCAGTCCTGCAGGTACTGGGCCCGCACGTGCCGGATGTCGCCGATCCGGCCGTCGGACACCAGCTTGCGGGCGAGCCCGATGGCCGGCACCCGGCGGTACGTGAACCCCACCATCGACCGCACGCCCTGGGCGGCGGCCTTCGCGGCGGCGTCGGCCATGGCCTCTGCCTCGGCGACGGTGTTCGCCAGGGGCTTCTCGCACAGGACGTGCTTGCCGGCCTCGAGCGCGGCGATGGCGATCTCGGCGTGCGTGTCACCGGGGGTGCAGACGTCGACCAGGCCGACGTCGTCCCGCTCGATCACCCGCCGCCAGTCGGTCTCGGTGCTCTTCCAGCCCAGCCGCTGCGCGGCGTCGGTGACCGCCGCGGCGTTCCGGCCGGCGAGGGCCGTCAGCTCCGGGCGGAGCGGGAGGTCGAAGAAGTGGGGGGCGGTGCGCCAGGCCTGGGAGTGCGCGGCGCCCATGAAGGCGTAACCGATCAGGCCCACCCCGAGGGAGGGCCGGTTGGCGGAGGTCATGCGAGGGGCTCCCGGGATCGGGTGGAGCGGCCGGGGAGGGACGAACCTCCCCGGCCACTCCGGGTCAGTCGGTCAGGACTCGAACGCGTTGTCGATGAACTGGTCGACGTTCTCCGACGTGACGACCGGGGCGTCGAGCACGATCCGCCGCGGGACGCCCTGCGAGGTCAGGTCCGAGATGTTCTTGCTCTGGGCCACGAGCCGGGCGAGCTTGATGCCGTCGGCCGCCTGGGTGTGCGGGTAGATGACGGTGGCCTCGAGGACCGAGTTGCCCTCCTGGATGGCCCGCATCGCGTTCGCGGAGCCCGCGCCGCCGACCATGATGAACTCGTCGCGGCCGGCGCTCTCGATCGCGGCCAGGACGCCGACGCCCTGGTCGTCGTCGTGGTTCCAGAGGGCGTCGATCTGCGGGGCCGCCTGGAGCAGGTTGGACGCCGCCTCCTCGCCGCCCTCGACGGTGAAGTCGGCAGCGACGCGGTTGTCGACGTCGAGGCCGCACTCCTCGAGCGCGTCGGCGAAGCCCTGGCTGCGGTCCTGGGTCAGCGGCAGCGAGTCGATGCCGGCGATCTCGGCGACCACGGCATCGGGGTTGTCGCCCACCTGCTCGCAGACGTACGTGCCGGCCGAGACGCCCATGCCGTAGTTGTCGCCCAGGATCGTGGCGCGGGAGGCGGCCGGGTCGTCGAACTCGCGGTCGACGTTGATGACCGGGATGCCCGCCTCCATCGCCTGGAGCGCGACCGGCGTCAGGGCGGCGCCGTCGAAGGGCAGGAGCACGATCGCGTCGACGCCGTCGTTGATGAAGGTCTCGACCTGGCTGATCTGGGTGCTGACGTCGTTGGTGCCCTCGGCGACGACCAGCTCGACGTCCTCGTACTTCTCGGCCTCCGCACGGGCGGCCTCGGTGATGCCGGCGATCCAGCCGTGGTCCGCCGCCGGGGCGGAGAACGCGATCTGGACGGTGTCGCCGGCCTCGTCGTTGTCGCTGGCGGCGTTGTTGCCGCCGCCACCGCCACCGCCCTCGGCCTCGGGCGTGTTGCCGGTGCAGCCGGCGATCAGCGCGCCGGCGCCGATCAGCGCCACCGCGGTGGACGTCAGGCGACGGTAGCCGCGCTGCCTCGTTGCAGACATCTTGTCTCCTCGGTTATCGCCTCCCTGGCGCGTCGCCAGGTGGTCTGTGGGTGTCGGGGCCGGGCGGCCCCTCCGGATGGTGCTGACCCGCGGTCGGGGTCAGGTCGTGGTCTCGCCCCCGCCGCCCTGCCGGGCTCCGGCCGGGGCTCCCGGGACGGCGCTGCCGCCGCCGGCGGCACCGCCGGGTCCGCCCGGGGCGGACACCGCAGCAGCCGGTTTCGTGCGCCGGCTGCGACCCTCCCCGCTCACCAGTCGCATCTGCAGGAGGACGGCGGCGACGATGATCACGCCGCGGGCGACGGCCTGCGCGGAGCTGGAGAGGTTGTTCAGCGTGAAGACGTTGCCGAGCGTCGTGAAGATCAGCACGCCCAGGACGGTGCCGACGATGGTTCCGCGACCGCCGATCAACAGCGTGCCGCCGATGACGACGGCGGCGATGGCGTCGAGCTCGTACAGCGTGCCGTGCGTGGAGCTCCCGGTCGTCGTCCGCGCCATGATCATGACCGCGGCGATCCCGCAGGTGATGCCGGACAGGACATAGAGCTTCACGGTGTGCCGCTGCACCCGGATGCCGGCCAGGCGCGCCGCCTCGGCGTTGCCGCCGACGGCGAAGGTCCGCCGGCCGAACGTCGTCCGGTTCAGCAGCACCCAGCCGGCGAGTGCGACCAGCGCGAAGATGATGACCAGCGTCGGGATGCCGAGGACGTCGCCGGAGAAGAAGTCGAGGAAGGCCTGGTCCCGGACGATCTGCGTCCGCCGGTTGGCGATGATCTCGGCGAGGCCGCGGGCGGCGGCCAGCATGGCCAGCGTCGCGATGAAGGCGACGAGCTTGCCGTAGGCGATCACCACGCCGTTGATCAGGCCGGCGCCGGCTCCGACGGCCAGGGCGGTGATCACCATGACGATCCAGTGGAAGTCCTCGGCGAGCGCCTGGGTCGCGAGCGTCGTCGCCCAGACCGAGGACAGCGCGACGAGGGCGCCGACCGAGAGGTCGATGCCACCGCCGATGATCACGAAGGTCATGCCCACGCTCACGACGCCGATGACCGACGCCAGGCGCAGGATCGTGAGGATGTTGTCGATGTCGGCGAACCGGTCACCGGCGGTGATCACCCCGACGATGCACAGGATCGCCAGGGCGATGACCAGACCGAGGTTGCGGCCGACCGGTCCGGACATGAAGCTGCCCCCGCCGTTGGACGCCTGGGCGCTGCCGGGCTCGGGGCCCCGCGTCGCCACCGTCGCGCTCTCGCTCATGCCACGTCCCCTTCGTGCTGCATTGCCGTCGGAGCGACGCCGGTGTGCGGCGTGCCTTCCATGATCAGGTCGAGGACCCGGTGCTCGTCGAGCGCGTCGGCCGGCGCCTCGGCGACGACGGCGCCGTCGGCGATCACCAGCACGCGGTCGGCCAGTCCGAGGACCTCGGGGATCTCGCTGGAGACCACGACGACGGCGACCCCGCGGTCGGCGAGGTCGCGGACCAGCGCGTACATCTCCGACCGGGCGCCGACGTCGACCCCGCGGGTGGGCTCGTCGAGCAGCAGCACCCGGCAGTCGCGGAGCAGCCAGCGGGCCAGGACGACCTTCTGCTGGTTGCCGCCGGAGAGCGTGCGGACGATCCGGCTGACGTCGGCCGGGCGGACGTCCAGCGACTCGGTCTGCGCCCGGGCGGCGACCTTCTCGGCACTGCCGGACAGGAACCCGCCGCGGGCGAACCGGCCCAGGCTGGACACCGTGATGTTGCGGTAGACGGAGTCGTCCAGCAGCAGCGCCTGGCTCTTGCGCTCCTCCGGCGCGAGGCCGACGCCGGCCGCCACCGCGGCGCCGACGTCGCCGGGCCGCAGCCGCTTGCCGGCCAGGCGGACCGTGCCGGACGTGGGGCGGCGCGCACCGTAGATCGTCTCGAGGATCTCCGACCGTCCCGAGCCCACCAGGCCGGCGACACCGACGATCTCGCCGGGGCGGACGGTGAAGCTCACGTCCTCGAACCGGCCGCGCAGGCCCAGGTGGTCCACCTCGAGCAGCGGGTCGCCGCTCGGCGGGGCCGCCTGCCGGGGCGGGAAGACGTACTCGATCGTGCGTCCGGTCATCAGCGTGATGACCTCGCGGGTGGGGGTCTCGCGGGCCGGGAGTCCGGTGGCGACGGTCCGCCCGTCCTTGAGGACGGTGATCCGGTCACCGATCTCGCGGATCTCCTCGAGCCGGTGGGAGATGTAGACGACGGCGACGTCGTGGGCGGTGAGGTCGCGGATGACGCCGAAGAGCCGCTCCACCTCCTCGTTGTCCAGGACGGCGGACGGCTCGTCCATGATGATCAGCTTCGCGTCCTGGGACAGCGCCCGGGCGATGCTCACCATCTGCTGCGAGGCCGCCGACAGCGAGCCGACCTCGGCCGCGGGCCGGATCTCCGGATGGCCGAGTCGCGTCAGCAGCCGGGACGCCGCGCGGTTGGCCGCGGCCGGCCGCGTGATGCCGAACCGCGAGCTCTCCCGCCCCAGGAAGATGTTGTCCGCGACGGACAGACCGGAGACGAGGTCGAGTTCCTGGTAGATCGTGGCGATCCCCAGGCTCATCGCGGCCTGCGGGTCGCTGAGGGAGACCTGTTCGCCGCGCCAGGAGATGGACCCCTCGTCGGGCTGGTGCGCCCCGGCCAGCACCTTGATCAGCGTGGACTTGCCGGCGCCGTTCTGGCCGAGCAGGCAGTGCACCTCACCGGCACGGACGTCGAGGTCGACGCCGTCCAGGGCACGGACGCCGGGGAACTGCTTGACGATCCCGTGCATCTCGAGCAGGGGGGACGCCAGCGGCCCGCGGCTCGCAGGTACGTCGTTCATGCCACCACCCGGACTTTTGCTCAGCATTGACCATTAGTCGGTTCAGCGGAGAACGTATGGCCGCCAAACTAATAGGTCAAGCCCCTGGGCCGCAGTTATCGAACCGCAACCAAATATGGCGCCCGTCACACAAGCTCCGGAGGAGCCGGACTAACGCGCGATCGCCTGGTGGACCGAGTCCTCGTCGAGGAAACCCTCGATCGCCATCAGCGCGGCCCCCAGCCGGCCGGACAGGTCCGGCGCCTCGCTGACCGTGATCTCCAGGGACCGCGCGGCCAGCGGCAAGGAGCGCCGGTAGACCGCCTCCCGGATGCCTGCGAGCAGCGGCACGCCCGCCTGTGCCACCCCGCCGGTCATGACGATGCGGTGCGGGTTGAAGAAGTTGACCAGCGCCGCGAGCACGGTGCCGATCGTGCGGCCGGCGTTGCGGACCAGTTCCAGGGACACCCCGTCACCCTGTGCGGCCAGCTGGACGACGTCCCGGGTGGAGGTCACGGGCAGCCCGGCCGCGACCGCGTCCCGGAGCAGCGCGCCGCCGCCGGCGATCGCCTCGAGGCAGTTCTCGTTCCCGCACCGGCAGACGACGGTCCGCCCCTCGGGCTGGGCGACGTAGATGTGCCCGATGTCCCCGGCACTCCCCTGGGCGCCGCGGTAGACGCGCCCGTCGACGATGACCCCGCAGCCGATGCCGGTACCCACCTTCACGACCAGCAGGTCCTGCACCGAACCGCCGACGCCGATCTCGCCGAGGGCCATGACGTTCACGTCGTTGTCCACGTAGACGGGGCACTCGTAGCGCCCGAACGCGCTGGGGATCGGGTAGTCGTGCCAGCCCGGCATGATCGGCGGGTGGGACGGGCGCCCCGCGGAGAACTCCACCGGTCCGGGCACTCCGACGCCCACCGCGCACACGTCGGCCGGGGTCAGCCCGGCCTCCGCCAGCACCTGGCGGGCAAGCCTGTCGACCTCCGCCAGCACCGGCCCAGGACCCTCGGCGATGTCGATCGGGTGGCCGACGGTGGCGAGGATCTGGGCGGAGAGGTCGGTGACCGCGACATCGACACTGGTCACGCCGAGGTCGACCGCGAGGACGCATCCCGCGCGGCTGTTGAACTGCAGCAGCGTCGGCGGGCGGCCACCGGTGCTCCAGCCCCGTCCGCCCTCCTCCAGGAGGTTCGCGGCGATCAGCTGGTCGACGCGGGCGCTGACGGTGTTGCGGGACGCCCCGGTCAACGCCACGAGCTCGGCGCGGCTCCGCGCGCGGCCGGTGCGCACGTGCCGCAGCAGCGTGCCGGCCGAGGCAGAGGTTTGCGCCACGGCGTCATAGTGACACGCCGCCCGATCCTCACCGCGTGTCACGGGGGCCGGCCCCCGAGCGGGTGAGCACCCCGAGGGGGTGCTCACCCGGCTGGGTCAGCGGACGCCGAGCAGGTGCTCCATGGCCAGCTGGTCGAGCCGCTCGAAGTGCATGCCCCGCTTCGCCATGGCCTCGGGGTCGTGGGCCTCGGCGCGCAGCGCGTCGAGCGTCTCCCCCTCGCCCAGCGTCGGGACGGCGAGCTGGTCGACCCGCGCGGCGGCCAGCGCCTCGGTGACCTCGGCGTCGGCGCGGAAGGCGCGCACCTTCTCCCGCAGGATCAGGTAGTTGCGCATGCACGCGCGGGCGGTCTCCCACACGCCGTCCATGTCCTCGCTGCGCGGCGGCTTGTAGTCGAAGTGGACGTAGCCGTCGTAGCCCGGGCCCGCGCCGGGGCCCTCGAGGACGTCGACGGTCCAGAACGCGCCCCGAAGGTTTCCGGCGCCGAAGCGCAGGTCCTGGTCGAAGCGCGGTCCGTGCTGGCCGTTGAGGTCGATGTGGAAGAGCTTCCCGTGCCACATCGCCTGGGCGATGCCCTGCGCGTAGTTCAGCCCGGCCATCTCCTCGTGCCCGACCTCGGGGTTGAGACCGACGCGGTCGGGCTCCTCCAGGTCGTTGATGAAGGCGATCGCATGGCCGATCGTCGGCAGCAGGATGTCGCCGCGCGGCTCGTTCGGCTTGGGCTCCAGCGCGAACCGCATGTCGTAGCCCTTGTCCCGCACGTAGCCGCACAGCAGGTCCATCGACTCCTTGTAGCGGTCGAGTGCGGCGTGCACGTCCTTGCTGCCACCGGACTCCGCGCCCTCGCGTCCACCCCACAGGACGTAGGTCTTCGCGCCCAGCTCCGCCGCGAGGTCGACGTTCCGCAGCACCTTGGCCAGCGCGTACCGGCGCACGTCGCGGTCGTTGGCGGTCAGGCCGCCGTCCTTGAAGACGGCGTGGCTGAACAGGTTGGTCGTCGCCATCTCCACGCCCATCCCGGTCTCGGCCAGCGCCTCGGTGAAGCGGGTGAGCTCCTTGTCGCGGGTGGCGTCGTCGGGCAGGAGGTCGTCGTCGTGGAAGGTGACCGCCGCGGCGCCGAGCTCGGCGAGCCGGTGCACCGTCTCCACCGGGTCCACACGGTCCCGGACGGCGCCGCCGAAGACGTCGACGCCCTGCCAGCCCACCGTCCAGAGGCCGAAGCTGAACTTGTCGTCCTTGGTGGGGGTGTAGTCGGTCATGCGGTGCTCTCCGTCCGGGTCGAACTGTCGGGTGAACTCAGGTCGGTGCTGCTGAGGGGGACGAGGGTCGGGTCCTCGAAGACCGACTCCAGCGCCACGTGCGCACCGCCGCGGACGGCGGCGGTGAACCCGAGGGTGGAGAGGACGACGCGGGCCCCGGCCAGGTCGGGGCCGAAGACCCGCTCGCGCAGTTCGGCGGCCATCGGCTCCACGAGGAACCGCCCCAGGACGGCGAAGAAGCCGCCGAGGAGGACCACCTCGGGGTTGAACAGGTTGATGAGGACCGCCGCACCGGTGCCCAGGCCCGTGCCCACCTGGTGCAGCGCGGCCAGCGTGCGCTCGTCCCCCGCATCGGCGCGGGCGGCCACCTCGGCCAGCCGCGTCTCCAGGTCACGGCCGGGGTCGCGCACCGGATCGCCCGGATCGGCGGCGGCCCGCAGCAGCGCGCTCAGCCCGACCGCGGTCTCCCAGCAGCCGTGGCGGCCGCATCCGCAGACGACGCCGGGGTCGCCGAGCGCGATGTGCCCGACCTCGCCGGAGAGTCCACCCGCGCCGCGCAGCAGCTGGCCGGCCACGATGACGCCGCCGCCTACGCCCACCTCTCCGGTCAGGTAGACGAGGTCGGACGTGCGCGCCTCCGACCCCATGGCCCACTCGGCGATGGCGGACAGGTTGGCGTCGTTCTCCACCCGGATCGGGCAGTCGAGGTCGATCCGGGCCCGCAGGCCCGCCAGCACCCCGACGTCACGCCAGCCGAGGTTGGGGGCGTGGGTGACGATGCCGTCGACGCTGCGCACCAGTCCCGGGATCGCGAGGGTGATGCCCACGGGGACGGCGCCGTGGGCGGCCGCCGCGTCGAGCGCCTCGCCCACGAGTGCGGCGACCTCGTCCAGCGTCCGGTCGGGACCCAGCGCCGGGACGTCGAGGGCCACCCGGTCCTCGAACATCACCTCGCCGCGGAGGTCCAGCACGAGGGCGGCGGCGTAGTCGACGTTGAGCTCGACGCCGATGCCGCACACCCCGCGGCCGTCCAGGTGCACGATGAGGCCGGGTCGGCCGACAGTTCCGGCGCGGTCGACGTCGCCGGCGCTGATCAGCCGGCGATCGGCCAGTTCGGCGACGAGACTGGACACCGTCGCCTTGTTCAGGCCGGTCTCCTGCGCGATGCGGGCACGCGACCGCGGCCCCGCGTCACGCAGGTGCCGCAGCACCAGACCGAGGTTGCTGCGCCGGACGGCGGCCTGGTCGGCCGGGGAACGCGGAACGGACACCCCGTCGTACAGCCGTCGGTTGTCCACTCTGACCCCCACGTCGACGCCGACCTTCGATCGCTTCGTCGCGGTCATTAGTCGGTAGCGCCAACAAATTATGCCGGAGGGACTCCCCGGTCAAGACCGTGCTGGCTACAGTCCCGCGCATGACGTTCGCGGCGGCCCCTCGATGACCCTCGTGGCGGGGATCGACACCTCCACGCAAGCCTGCAAGGTCGTCGTCCGCGACGCGGACTCCGGTGCGGTCGTCCGGTCCGGACGGGCCCCCCACCCCGACGGCACCGAGGTCTCCCCCGCCGCATGGGAGACGGCGTTCACCGCGGCCGCCGAGGCGGCCGGCGGACTGGCGGACGTGGCCGCGCTGGCCGTGGGCGGTCAGCAGCACGGCATGGTGTGCCTCGACGAGGACGGCGCCGTCGTCCGGGACGCCCTGCTGTGGAACGACGTCCGGTCCGCCCGGGCGGCGTCCGACCTCATCGTCGAGCTCGGCGACGGCGACGAGGCCGCCGGCCGGCAGGCCTGGGCGGACGCCGTCGGCGTGGTCCCGGTCGCGTCCTTCACCGCGACCAAGCTGCGGTGGCTGGCCGACGTCGAGCCCGTGAACGCCGACCGCACCGCCGCCGTCTGCCTGCCGCACGACTGGCTGACCTGGCGGCTGTCCGCCGACCGGACCCTCGGTTCCCTGGTCACCGACCGCGGTGACGCCAGCGGGACGGCCTACTGGTCGGCACGTACCGGCGAGTACCGCCCGGACCTGCTGGAGCTGGCCATGCGGGGCCGTCGTCCCGCCGTCCCGCGGGTGGCCGGACCGGCCGAGCAGGTCGGCGCCCTCCTGCAGTCGGCGGCCGTCCTCGGGCCGGGAACCGGCGACAACGCGGCGGCCGCGCTCGGCCTCGCCGCCCGGCCGGGCGACGTCATCGTCTCCATCGGCACCTCGGGCGTCGTCTCCGCGGTGACGCCGACCGCCGTCGCCGACGTCACCGGCACCGTGGCCGGCTTCGCCGACGCGACCGGCCACCACCTGCCGCTCGTCGCGACGCTGAACGCCGCCCGGGTGCTCGATGCCGCGGCCACGCTGCTCGGCGTCGACCACGCGACCCTGTCCGACCTGGCGCTGTCGGCGCCGTCCGGGGCCGGCGGCCTCGTGCTCGTCCCCTACCTCGAGGGCGAGCGGACGCCGAACCTCCCGAGGGCCACCGGCGCCGTCCACGGGCTCACCCTGCGGACGTCGACCCCCGCCTTCTGGGCCCGGGCGGCGGTGGAGGGCCTGCTCTGCGGCCTCGCCGACGGGATCGAGGCCGTCGTCGGCCAGGGGGTGGGCGTCGACCGGGTGCTGCTGATCGGCGGCGCCGCCCGGTCCCCCGCGGTGCAGCAGCTGGCACCGGGCATCTTCGGCCGTCCGGTCCTGGTGCCACCCCCGGGCGAGTACGTCGCCGACGGCGCCGCCCGCCAGGCGGCCTGGGTGCTCTCCGGCGACGACGCGCCCCCGGAGTGGGCGCAGCCGGGTCTGCAGGCCTTCGAGTCCGCGCCGACCCCGGCCGTGCGCGAGCGCTACGCCGAGGTGCGCGGGCGCACCGACGGGCAGTGAGGGGCCCACCCTTTCCCCCGCGCCTCGCAGGCTCGGCGCAGGCCCCTGAAGGGTGGCCGTCACAGCGAACGGATGATCTCCGCGACGTCGTGGGGGTGGGTCTGCACGGTCATGTGCGCGGCCCCGCGCAGCTCGACCAGCCGGCCGCGCGGCGCCGCCGCGGCCACGCGGGCCGCCCAGTCGTGGGGACACAGCCGGTCCCGGGTCCCGCGGACGACGACCACGGGCACCGGCACGTCCTCCACCCGCCGGTCGGTGCGGTCGGGGGCGGCGTTCCGCCAGAGCGCCACCATCGCCCTCGGCCCGGTGCGCCACCACTGGGCCACGATCAGCGGTACGTGCCGTAGCGGCTCGGCGGCCGCCGTCCGCAGCCACTGCCTCACCAGGCCCGGGGCCGACCGGATCCGGGGGTCCGTGGTGGGCCCGAGGAGCACCACGGCGGCGACCCGGGGATCCCGCGCGGCGGCGACGACCACCTGGCAGCTCTGCGAGTGGCCGACCAGCACGACCGGCTCCTCCCCCAGCTGTCCGGCGAGCCGGTCGGCGAGGCCGTCCACCGACGGAACGGGCTCGGCGAGGCCCATGCCCGGCAGCAGGACGACCGTCGCCGGCACCCGCTCCCGCAGCCGAGCCGACGACCGCTCGTCGAGGCCGAGACCGGGCACCAGGACGACGCGGACGGGAACGGGTGGCATCACCAGGGTCTACCGGTCCGCCACACGCGCCGCGAGCCGGCCGGAGGACGGGCAGACTGTGGCCTGGATCGCTCAGCGTCCGCCCGGTGGGACGCCGGCCGGGATGGGAGACTGAAGTCATCATGACGACATCACCAGTGCGCAGCCCAGACGCCAGTGACCGACCCACCGGCCGACCGCGGGTCGTGATCATCGGGTCCGGCTTCGGCGGCCTGTTCGCCGCACAGCGGCTGCGCAAGGCCGATGTCGACGTCACGGTGATCGGCAAGACCAGCCACCACCTCTTCCAGCCGCTGCTCTACCAGGTGGCCACCGGCATCCTGTCCGAGGGCGAGATCGCCCCGGCGACGCGCGAGATCCTCCGCCGGCAGGAGAACGCCCGCGTGGTGCTCGGTGAGGTCACCGACATCGACCTCGCCGCCCGGACGGTCACCTCGACCGTCCTGGGCCGGACGACCGTGCACCCCTACGACGAGCTGATCGTGGCGGCGGGCGCCGGCCAGTCCTACTTCGGGAACGACCGCTTCGCCGAGTTCGCGCCCGGCATGAAGAGCGTCGACGACGCGCTCGAGCTGCGCGGCCGGATCTTCGGCGCCTTCGAGCTCGCCGAGCTCGCCACCGACCAGGCCGAGATCGACCGGCTGATGACCTTCGTGGTCGTCGGGGCCGGCCCGACCGGCGTGGAGATGGCGGGCCAGATCGCCGAGCTCGCCCACCGCACGCTGAAGAAGGACTTCCGCAACATCGACCCCCGCACCTCGCGCATCGTGCTGCTCGACGCGGCGCCGTACGTGCTGCCGTCGTTCGGCGAGCGGCTCGGCGGGCGGGCCCGGCGCCAGCTCAACGAGATCGGCGTCGAGGTGCAGCTCGGGGCGATGGTGACCGACGTCGACGCCGACGGCCTGGACATCAAGGACGCCGACGGCCAGGTCCGCCGGCTCAACGCGGCCACCAAGATCTGGGCCGCCGGCGTGCAGGCCAGTCCGCTGGGCCGGATGCTCGGCGAGCAGTCCGGCGCCGACGTCGACCGCGCGGGCCGCGTGTCGGTGCTGCCGGACCTCACCCTCCCCGGGCACCCCGAGGTGCACGTCGTGGGCGACATGATGTCGCTGGACAAGCTGCCCGGAGTCGCGCAGGTGGCGATCCAGGGCGGCCGCTACGCCGCCGACCAGATCAGGCGCCGGCTGGCCGGCAAGGAGCCCAAGGGCCCGTTCCACTACTTCGACAAGGGCTCGATGGCCACGATCTCGCGGTTCCACGCCGTGGCCGACATCGGCAGGTTCAAGTTCGAGGGCTTCGTCGCCTGGATGATCTGGCTGGTCATCCACCTCTTCTACATCGTCGGCTTCAAGAGCCGGATCACCACGGTCCTGCACTGGCTGGTCAGCTTCATGGGACGCGGGCGCTCGCAGCGGGTCGCCACCCAGCAGCAGGTCTTCGGGCGCCTGGCACTGGAGAACCTCGGTCCGGACTTCGAGGCGTCGAAGACCGGCGGACTCAAGGACGACCCGGTCGAGGGCGACCTCACCGGCCGCGAGTCGGCCTGAGCTCAGACCGCGTGGGCGGCCGGCGGCACGTGCTCGTCGGCCCGCTCCAGGTGCAGCGGCTGCAGGGGTGAGGTCTCCTCCAGGTGGAGGAAGGCGTCGTAGCGCTGCCCGAGCACGGTCGGGACGTAGTTGCCCCACCTCTCCCGCTCGGGCCGGTAGACGACGCCGATCGCCCGGTGGTCGAGCCGCCGCCCGAGCCAGGAGGGCGGGTCGGTCGGTGGGAAGACGAAGAGGGCGTCGGCGCCCACCGTCTCGTGCAGGAGCGCCTCCAGGCTCCCGGGCCGGGCGGCCGGCACGGCCATGCGCGCCATCTGCGCGCCCCAGCTCGACCCGGCGATCACGCCGCCGCGGTACCCGCCGAACCCCACGAGGACGACGTCGTCGGCACCGTGCCGGTCGCGCAGCAGCTGGCCGACGTTGACCATCCCGGCACCGGCCATGTCCGTGGCACGGGCGTCGCCGATGTGGGTGTTGTGCTCCCAGACGACCGCCTTGCCGCCGGCATGCTCGAGCAACCGGTCGAGGGTGTCGACCATGTGGACGTCGCGGACGTTCCACGACTCCGACGAGCCGCGGACCATCGCGCGGTAGTACCGCTCGGCCTCGACCACCACCGCCGCGTTCTGCTCCGCCGAGAAGCGGGACTCGCGGTCGACGGCCGCCTCCTCGCTGCCGCGCCGCACGCACAGCGAGCGCAGCAGGTCGACCGCGGCCTGCTCGCACGAGGTGGGCGCGAACCGGCTGGCGAAGGCGTACTCGGCGCCGTCCTCCCCGAAGGGCTCGAAGCAGGCCAGGGCCGACTTCGCGGTGTCCACGTGCTCCGGCTCGTGCTCCTCCAGCCAGCCGACGAGCTCGTGCATGGAGTCCCAGAGGCTGTAGACGTCGATGCCGTAGAAGCCGACCCGCCGCTCGTCGTCCCGGCCGGCGTTGAACTCCCGGAGCCATCGGCAGAAGTCGACGACGTCGTCGTTGGCCCACATCCAGGTCGGCCACCGGTCGAACGCGTCGAGGGCGTCGCGGGGGTCCTCGTCCGCGCCGGGGCGCAGCCGCACGCTGCGGTTGACCCGGTAGCAGTCCGGCCAGTCCCCTTCCACCGCGACGAACGCGAAGTCCTGCTCCTCGATCAGCCGGCGGGTCAGCGCCGCCCGCCACGCGTAGTACTCGTGGGTGCCGTGGCTCGCCTCGCCGATCGCGACGATCCGGGCCCCGCCGTCCCCGGTGGACCCGATCCGCTCGAGCAACGGGTCGAGGTCGGCCTCGTCCCGCAACGGCCTCGCGAGGCCCCGCACGTCCGCGTCCGTCGTCATCCGTCGTCGTCCTAACCGCTCTCCAGCGCGGTGCCCTCCCGGACGATCCGGGCGGCCACCTCGCGCCAGTCCCCGGTGCGCAGCCAGGTCCTCCGCTGCCGCGAGGCAGAGGTACCCCGCTCGAAGAGCCGTTCCACCAGCTCGACCACGACAGCCCACTCGTCGTGGTCGCGCAGGTCGTCCTGCAGCTCGACCAGGAGCCGGCGGACGGCGACCCGGGCCGGCACGAGCTCGCACTGCAGGGGGTCGAAGAGCTCCCCGTCCAACCCGTGCCGGGCGGCCCGCCAGCGTGCCGCCCGGAGCAGCTCCGGGCGTGGCTGCGGGCACGGATGGCTGCCCTCCACCCGCCCGGCGAGGACCCGGACCAGCGAGCGGACGAGTGCCGCGTGCAGCACCACGTCGTCGACCTCGGTGCACACGTCGGCCAGCCGGAACTCGAGCGTCGGCAGGTGGCTGGAGGGCCGGAGGTCCCAGTACAGGTGCGAGGAGTCGGCGACGACGCCGGAGGCCACGAGCCCGGCGACCACCTCCTGGAACCGCTCGGCGCTGCCCAGGTACTCCGGTGGGCCGGTCGTCGGCCACCGCGACCACCACATCGTCCGGTAGCTGTCGTGCCCGGTGTCGACGCCGTCGTGGAAGGGCGAGCTGCCGGTCATCGCCAGCAGCACCGGCAGGTAGGGCCGCGCCCGGTCCATCACCGCGACGGCGGTCTCCAGGTCGGGCACCCCCACGTGGACGTGGCAGCCGCAGATGTCCTGCTGCATCGCCAGCCCGGCCCACCGGTCCACCATCGCCTGGTACCGCGGCGCTGGGGTGATGTCCTGCTGCTGCCAGCTGTCGAACGGGTGGGTCGAGGCGGCCAGGATGCGCACGCCGGCGCGGGCGGCGGCCCCGGCCGCCTCGGCACGGGTGGTCACCAGCTCGGCGCGCAGCTCCGACAGGGTCGTGCAGACGTCGCTCGCGGACTCCAGCTGGGTCGTGGTGATCTCGGCGTGCAGGTGGCGGCCCGACTCCCCGCGCAGCACTGCTTCGGCGAGGGCCGGGCTCCGGGTCAGCCGGTAGGACGCCGGATCGACGAGGTGGAACTCCTCCTCGACACCGAACGTGGTCCCGGCCGGGGGCAGGGCGAGCACCGACCCCGCGGGGGTCGCCGCACCGACCGCCTGCTGCACGCGCGCTCCTGTGCTCCGAGGAGGCGCCCGCTGGGGCGCCGCCGGCCGCCCCGGACGCGGGGTCGGCTGCACCGGGCAGCCGCGAGCTGACGGTAAGGCACTGCGCGCCCCCGCCGCACCCCGCGGCGTTCAGCGCTCGGCGTACCAGGCGAATCCGAGACCGGGGAGGAGCACCCGGTCCGCGCGGAGTTCCGGAGGACCGTCGCTGGACAGCACCGGCACGAAGCTCCCGAACCCGGTGACCGTGTCGGCGTCGACCGTCTGCGCGGCCGGGCTGACGTTGGCCAGCCCCACGAAGGTGCCGCTGCGCGGGTTGCGCCGGCGCCAGGCGAGGACGGCGTCGTTGCCGACGTCCAGGACGGTGCACTCGCCGCCGCCGCGGAGGGCCGGCAGCGCGCGCCGCACCTCGCCCAGCCGCTGCAGCCGGCCGAACACCCGGCCCTCCAGGGTGTTGGGGTCCGACCGCCGCGCCGCTGCCGCCCAGTCCATCGGCGGGCGGTGCATCCAGCGGTTGTCCGGTGCCCGTGCCGGGTCGGCGAGGTACCCGGGATCGTTGCGCAGGGCCAGCTCGTCCCCCATGTAGAGCAGCGGGATGCCGCCGAACGAGTAGGCGACCGAGTACAGCAGGACCAGCCGGCGGATGCCCTGCTCCAGGGCGGCGTCGTCCCCGCGCTCGAGGGCCTCCTCGATGCCGCAGAGCGAGGCGGCCGACCCCGAGATGCGGGCGTCCCCGGTGACCTCGTTCTCCTGGAACAGGGCCCCCCGCGCGAAGGAGCCGGGGAAGCGCCCGCTGTAGAAGTCGTTCAGGAAGCCCCGGTGGCCGAAGCCGCTGACGCCGGTCGCGCCCGCGTCCACGTCGCTCACCGCCCAGCCGATGTCGTCGTGCCCGCGCACGTAGGTGACCCACGACGTTGCGGGCGGGATCTGCGGCATCCGGCCCAGCGCGTGCGCGGCCAGAGTCGCGTCCTGGGTGGCCAGGCTGCTCCAGAGCATCACCATGAGCTGGTTGTGGTAGGCCAGCTCGCACTCCGGCCGGTACCGCCCGTGGCCGCCGAGATACGGCACCAGGTCCTCCGGCGACACGATCGCCTCGGCCTTGAAGACGACGCCCGGCGCGGCCAGCCGGGTGAGGGCGTGCATCAGCTGCAGCAGCGTGTGACCCTCGGGCTGGTTCTGGCAGCTGGTGCCCAGGCGCTTCCACATGAACGGGACGGCGTCCATGCGGAAGACGTCGACCCCGCGGTTCGCCAGCCAGGTGATCTCGCCCAGCATCGCCAGGGTGACGGCCGGGTTCGTGTAGTCGAGGTCCCACTGGTACGGCCAGAACGTCGTCCAGACCCAGCCGCCGGCACCCCCGCACGCCTCCGGCACCCAACTGAACGACCCCGGCGCCCGGTCCGGGAAGACCTCGGGGATGGTGGCGTCGTAGGCGTCGGGCATCTCCCGGTCGGGGAACACCGTGTAGAAGTCGGCGTACGCGGGGTCGCCCGCGAGCCAGCCCTGTGCCCACCGGTGCTCGCGGGCGGTGTGGTTGAGCACGAGGTCGATGCAGAGGCTCATGCCGCGGGCGTGCAGCTGCTCGGCGACGGCCTCGAGGTCGCCCATGGTGCCCAGCCGAGGATCGACCGCGCGGTAGTCCATGACGGCGTAGCCGCCGTCGTTCTCCCCCGGGCGCGGCTGGAGCAGCGGCATGAGGTGCAGGTAGGTCGTGCCGAGCTCGCCGAGGTAGTCCAGACGGTGCGGCAGCTCGGCCAGGGTGCCGCAGAACCGGTCGACGTAGCAGACGTAGCCCTGCATCCGGGTGCGCTGGAACCACGCCGGGTCGATCTCCCGGCGTCGGTCGAGCCGGCGCAGCTCGGCGGGCCGCGCGACCGCGGCGTCGAGGACGAGGCGCAGCGCCTGCTCGAACAGGGCGTCGACGTCCGCCCGCGCGCCGTACAGGACCGCGAGCGGCTCGTGGATGTCGACCAGGGCGACCTCGGCGCGGGTCAGGAAGGCGTCGGCCTCGTCCCGCCCGAGCGCGGCGAGCGCGTCCTCGGACAGCCGCGGGCGCAGCGCCCGCCATGCCTGCTCGGCCGCCCGGCGCGCAGCCGCCTCCGCCGAGGTGACCGTGTCCGCCTCTGCCATCGGCCCAGTATCGAGGCGGTGTTCGCCCACGGCATGACAGGTGTCCCCGGCTCCCGGACAGGCGTTCACTGGTAGCTGTAATCGAGTAATCAGGAGGGCCGCCATGAGCCTGGCACCGGACCCCGGCACCGAGCCCGCCGTCGAGACCGCACTGGACGCCTATTCCCGCATCGTGACCGCGGTGGCCGCCGACCTCACGCCGCATGTGGCCGCCGTGCAGGTGACCGGCGCCGACGGGCGTGGCGGCGCCGGCTCGGCTGTCGTCGTCACCGGCGACGGCCTCCTCCTGACCAACGCGCACGTCGTCTCCCGGGCGTCGCGGGGGGTCGCGGTCTTCAGCGACGGCAGCGAGGCCACCGTCGACGTCGTCGGCGCCGATCCGCTCTCCGACCTCGCGGTCCTGCGCGCGCGCACCGCCACTCCCCTCCCGGCGGCCCTCGGCGACGCAGGGTCCCTCCGCGTCGGCCAGCTGGTGGTGGCCGTCGGCAATCCGCTGGGGCTGACCGGATCGGTCACCGCCGGGGTGGTCAGCGGTCTCGGCCGGTCGCTGCCCACGCGCGACGGCCGCACGGCGCGCGTCGTCGAGGACGTCATCCAGACCGACGCCGCCCTCAACCCCGGCAACAGCGGCGGCGCGCTGGCCGACTCCTCCTCGCGGGTCGTGGGGATCAACACCGCCGTCGCGGGCTGGGGCCTGGGCCTGGCCGTGCCCATCAACGACACCACCCGCCGGATCATCGGATCGCTGGTCGCCGACGGCCGGGTGCGCCGCGCCTATCTCGGCCTGGTCAGCACGCCCGCCCCGCTCCCGGCGCCGCTGGCGGAGCGGACCGGACGGCGGCGCGGGCTGCGGATCGTCGACGTCGTCCCCGGGGCGCCGGCCGACCGGGCCGGCCTCAAGCCCGGCGACCTCGTCCTCGAGGCGGGACGGCGACCGGTCGCCGATGCCCAGAGCCTGCAGCGCCTGCTCTTCGCCGAGGCCATCGGGGAACCGCTGCCGATGACGGTGTTCCGCCGCGGCGCGATGGTCGACGTCATCACCCTGCCGACGGAGCTCACCGGCCGCTGACGGAGCGTTCTGCGCCACACCCAACCCCAAAGGGGGCAACCAAAGCCGGAACCGGTCGTTTGCCAGGCAGGATGAACACCATGCATTCCGAGCGGCGGACGGCGGCGGTGCTGCTGGCGGTGCTCTACGCCGTCAGCGGCGTGCTGTGCCTGGTCGCCGCGGCCTGGCCCATGCGGCCGGACTCGCCGGTCGAGGTGCTGTGGGTGCTCGGCACCGTCGGCACGGTCGGCGGCGTTGCCCTCCGGATGTTCGCCGGCCGCCTGCCGTGGTGGGCCCTGCATGCGGGCGTCGTCCTGGCCGGCCTGCTGATCGCCGTGCTCGCCTGGAACGCAGTGACCGCCGTGGGGGTCGTCAGCCTCGGGCCGGTCCTCATCTCGCTCGGCCTGTTCGCCGCGCACTTCTTCCCCCTGGCCGCGGCCCGGGTGCACGTCGTGCTGCTCGCCGGGCTCAGCACGGCCGGTGCGCTCGCGGCCGAGCCCGATGTGCCGTTCCTGCAGTGGCTGACCGGCGTCGTCTCGGTCGTGGCCCTCGCGGAGGTGCAGGGCCGCCTGGCCCGCAGCCTGCGCACCGCCGCCGCGACCGATCCCCTCACCGGCGTCGCCAACCGGCGCGCGTGGGAAGCCGAGGCCGAGCGCAACCTGGCCCGGGCGGCCCGCACCGGCGAGCCGCTCAGCTTCGCGCTCCTCGACCTCGACCGGTTCAAGGAGGTCAACGACCGGGACGGCCACGGAGCCGGCGACGCGCTGCTGCGCGACCTCACGTCGGGCTGGTCGCGGCGCCTGCGCCGCGCGGACCTGCTGGGCCGCTACGGCGGTGACGAGTTCGTGCTGTGCCTCCCGGCGACCGACGCGCACGGCGCCTGGGAGTTCCTGGAGCAGCTGGAGGCCACCCACGACTTCGCGTGGACCGTCGGCGTGGCGACCGCCCGCGAGGGCGACACGCTGCGGACGGTCCTCGACCGCGCCGACGCCGACCTCTACCTGAAGAAGCGCCGGAGCCGCACCGCCTGACGGTCAGCCGGTCCGGCTCTCCCGGTCGTAGTTGCGCCCGAGGAACTCCGGCACGCGCGCCCAGCGGAACGCGAAGACCATCACCACGAGGGTCGCCACGTACGGGATGACCAGCAGCACCTGGCTGGGGATGTCGATCCCGGAGACCTCCGCACGCAGGGCGACCACGTCCATCGTGGCGAAGAAGAGTGCTCCCGCGGCGATGTACTGCGGCCGCCAGCCGCCGAAGAACGTCAGTGCGATCGCCAGCCAGCCGCGGCCACCGACGATGCCCTCGGTGAACGTCCCGGTGTAGACCAGGGGAAGGAAGGCACCGGCGACCCCCATGAGGGCCCCACCTGCGGTCGTCGTCCACAGCCGGGTGCGCGCGACGGGGATCCCCAGGCTGTCCGCCGCCTTGGGGTTCTCGCCCACCGAGCGCAGGTTCAGGCCGGACCGCGTGCGGTAGAGGTAGAACCACAGACCGACCGTCACCAAGGCCGCCAGGTAGACCAGGACGTTGTGCGAGAAGAGCGCCGTACCGAGCAGCGGGATGTCGCTGAGCAGCGGGATCTCCACCCGGGGCAGTGTGTCGACGAGGGGCGTCGACGCGGTCTGCCCGATGACGATCCGGTAGAGCAGTCCGGCCAGTCCGGTGGCGGCGAAGAAGAGCGCCAGCCCGACCACGAACTGGTCGAGGCGCAGCACCGTCGTGGCCCACCCGAGCGCGAACCCGAACACCGCACCGACCCCGGCCGCCAGCAGGATGCCGAGCGCCGTGCTGCCCGTTCCATAGCTGATGAGGAAGCCGACCGAGGCGCCGAGGAGCATCACGCCTTCCTGCGAGACGCTGAAGACGCCGGCCAGCCCGCCGAGCATGGTGCCGAGAGAGGCCAGCAGGTAGGGCACCATCGCGACGACGGTGAGCTGGGCCAGCACTGCGAACTCGTTCATGCCACTCTCCGGGCCAGCCGCGCCGCGATCACGTCGGAGAGCAGCAGGAAGATGAGGATCAGCGCCTCGATGATCAGGACCATCTCGACGGGGACACCGACGGTCCGCTGCATCGAGCCGGCACCGACCTCCAGGATCGCGATCCCGAAGGCGACCACCGGCACCCACAGGGCACTGCCCCGCGCGATGAGCCCGATGATGATGCCGAGCAGCAGGAAGTTGGACTGCATGCCCTCGATGGCGCGGCCGTGCACGCCGCTGACCTCCAGAGCCCCGGCGAGGCCGCCGAGCGCACCGCCGACGATCAGCGCGATCACCGCGACGCGCTCGACCCGGATGCCGTTGATGGCTGCCGCGCGCGGGTTGGTGCCCGCCGCCCGCAGCTCGAAGCCGGCAGACGTCCGCCGGGTCACGAGGATCGTCACGAGCGAGACGAGTACCGCGAGGAGCAGACCGGCGTGCACCCCCGGCGGCCCGCCGATCACCGGAAGCTCGGCGCCCTCGCCGACCCCGCGCGTCGCGGCCACGCCGGCGGCCGGGTCGGTCCACACCTCTGTCGCGGCGTAGTCGAGCACCTGGAACGAGACGAAGTTCAGCAGGACCGTGCTGAGGATCTCGTTGACGTGGAACCGGCCCATGAGCAGCGCCGCGATCCCCGCCCAGACGACGCCGGCGAGCACCCCGGCGACGATGACCATCGGCAGCAGGACGGCGGCCGGCAGGTCCGCGTAGACGATGCCGACCCCGGCGGCGGCCGTGGCGCCGACGAGCAGCTGACCCTCACCACCGATGTTGAACCGGCCCACGGCCAGCGGGATGGTGAAGCCGAGAGCGAGCAGGGTCAGCGGCACCCACTTCGTCAGGGTCTCGGTGAAGCCGAAGTTCGTCTTGAACGACGTGGTGAAGATCGTCCGGTACGCCTCGACCGGGTCGTAGCCCAGCGCAGCGATCACGATCCCCGCGACGACGAAGGCGAGGACCAGCGCGAGGACGTAGGGCAGCACCCGGCGGACCAGGCGCGCCGCCACGCTCGGGCGCGCCGGAGCGGCGACCTCTGGCTCGGCGAGCATCGGGGCGGTCACGCGGCCTCCTCGCGGACGCCGGCCATCAGCCGGCCGAGCTCGTACGCGTCGTAGTCGCCGCGACTGCGTTCCCCGACGACTTCGCCGGAGTACAGGACGACCATCCGGTCGGCGAGCAGGCTCAGCTCGTCGAGGTCCTCGGAGATCAGGACGACGGCGCATCCCCGGTTCCGCGCCTCCTGCACCCGGTCGTAGACGAACCGCGTCGACCGCAGGTCCAGGCCGCGGGTGGGGTTCTGCAGGACGAGGACCGAGGGCTCCCGGCCGAAGGCCCGGGCCAGGATCAGCCGTTGGATGTTGCCGCCCGACAGGTTGCCCGCCGGCGCCTCGGGGCCAGGGGTCTTGATCGAATAGCGGTCGATCGTCTCCCGGGCGTGTTCCCGGACGCGCCGCCAGTCGATGAGTCCGGCGCGCCGGTAGGCGGGACTGCGCTGGGCGCCGAGGAGGAGGTTGTCGGTGCACGAGGCGGCGCCGAGGATGCCGTCGCGGTGCCGGTCCTCGGGCACGTAGGCCACGCCCGCGGTCAACCAGCTGCGCGTGCGCGCGCCGGCCAGGTCGGTCCCGTCGACGAGCACGGCGCCGGCCCTGGTCTCCCGCACCCCGGCGAGCGCCTCGGCCAGTTCGACCTGCCCGTTCCCGGCCACGCCGGCGACACCGAGCACCTCGCCGGACCGGACCGTCAGGTCGATCCCGCGCACGGCATCGACCCCCTGGTCGTTGGGCACCACCAGACCCGAGACGGTCAGCCGTGCCTCGCGAGCGGCCGTGGGCTCCTGGGCCGCAGCGGGCTCCTCCGGCGCGACCGCGCCGACGGCTGCGAGACCGAGGGCGGCGGTGACGTCGGACGACTGCTCGGTGGCCAGCTCCCCCACCATCAGCGACGCCAGGCCGGTGGCGTCGGTGTCGGAGCGGCGCACGGTGGTCAGCCGGCGGCCGTCCCGCATCACCGAGATCCGGTCGCAGATCGCGAGCACCTCGCGCACCTTGTGGGAGATGAAGACGACGCTCGTCCCTTCGGCGACGATGCCGCGCAGCGAGGCGAAGAGGTCGTCCACCTCCTGGGGCGTGAGGTTGGTGGTCGGCTCGTCGAGGATGAGGATGCGGGCGCCCCGGTAGAGCACCTTCAGGATCTCCACCCGTTGCCGGGCACCGACCGAGAGCCGGTCGGTCCGCGCGCGGGGGTCCACAGCCAGTCCGAACCGCTCGGAGAGCTCGGTGATCCGCCGGGCGGCGTTGCGCAGTCCCCCGGAGGACCCACCGGTGCCCAGCACGACGTTCTCGACCACCGAGTACGTCGACACCTGGAGCAGGTGCTGGTGCACCATCCCGATCCCGTGCTCGATGGCGTCCCGCGGTGAGCGGATGTGCACCTCGCGACCGTCGACCTCGATCTCACCGGCGTCCGGGCGGTAGAGGCCGTACAGGACGTTCATCAGCGTGGTCTTGCCTGCCCCGTTGCCGCCGACCAGCCCGTGCACCTCACCGGCGGCCAGCTCGAAGTCCGCGTCGACCAGTGCCCGCACCGGACCGAAGGACTTGGTGACGCCGGTCATCGTGAGCGGCCGGGCCGACGCGGGCGCGGAGCTCCGCGCCGACCCGGTGCCGTGTGCGCTGCTCACTCGACGGGCGTGACGTCGCGCTCGACCTCGATCTCGCCGGCAGCCAGCTGCTCGACGATCTGCTCGACCTCGTCGATCACGGCCTGATCGACGTTCTGGGGCGTCTGCAGCGAGATGCCCTGCTCGTAGGACATCCCGAGGTAACCGCCGGTCTCGCCGTCCTCGATCCCGGTGAGGATGTCGTCGAGCATCACCGAGAAGTCGTAGAGGACCGACGTCAGGTAGTGGTCCGCCGACAGGTTGGACTTGTCGGTGTACTTGGCGGTCATCAGGACGCCCGGGCCGGCGTCGCCGACGGCCTCGAAGGCGCCGACCGCACCGAGGTTGAGAGAGGTGAGGACGACGTCGTTGCCGTCGGCGAGCAGCTGGCTGGCGAACTGCTGGGCCTTGGTGGGGTCGTTGAAGTCGCCGGTCCACACGGGCGTGAACGTGGCGTCGGACCCACTGTCGGCCAGCGCCTGCTCCACCGCGTGCACCTCGGAGTAGGAGAAGGGCAGCGTCACGCCGCCGAGGTAGGCGATGTTCCCGGTCTGCGACGCAGCCGCGGCAAGCACGCCGAGCGGGTAGAACGCCAGGTGGAAGTTGCGGTCCAGGACCCAGACGTTGTCGGGCACGTCGGCCGGCTCGGTGTCCTGCTCGGCGATGAACACCACGTCGGGCGCCTCCTCGGCCACGGCGACCGTGGCGTCGTAGAACTGGCTGCCGTGGGTCCAGATGACCGTGTACCCGTCGGCCACGTACTCGCGCAGGACGCGCTCGGCGTCGGGTACCTGGACGCTCTCGGAGTACGTGGTCTCCGCGCCGTGCTCCTGCTCCGCCGCCTGGAGCGCCTCCAGGCCGAGGAAGGTGTAGTCGGCGTCCGTCGTCGTGCCGGAGAAGACCGCTGCGATACGGGGGGCGTCGCCGCCGCCGGACCCGCCCTCGTTCCCGCCGTCGGCGGCGCCGCCGCCGCCGTCGTCGCCGCACGCGGCGACGAACATCAGCATCGCAGTGGCCAGAGCGCTCGCGGTGAGTCGGGCGGATCGCATGGACGGGACCATCCTCTGGTTGGGCTCGGTGGGTCCGTCCACTTTTACTTAAGCGCTAAGGTGTGTCCAGAGTCACGCGCTCTAACCGCAACGCAATCGAGACCGACCGCCGGCCGTTCGGTTCAGCCGCGGCGCCAGTCGTCGGCCTCCAGGTGCGAGCCGGCCATCGGGCCCATCTGGAGCATGCCGCCGTCCACCGCCCAGGACGCGCCGGTGACGTAGCCGGCCTCCGGTGCGGCGAGGAGTGCGACGACGGCGGCCACCTCGCGGGCGTCGCCCGGCCGGCCGAGCGGAATCCCGGGTCGGCGGTGCCCCGGCGCCGTCGGGTCCTCGTCCTCCTGGCCGGTCATCGCGGTGGCGATCTCCCCCGGCGCCACGGCGTTGACGGTGATGCCGTGCTCGGCCAGCTCGAGCGCGGCCACCTTCGTCAGCAGCCCCAGCCCGCCCTTGGCGGCGCAGTAGGCCGCGGCCCCGACCCGCGGCTGGTGCTCGTGGACGCTGGTGATGTTGACGATCCGCCCACCCCGCCCGGCGGCGACCATGCGCCGGGCGGCCCGCTGCAGACACAGGAACGCGCCGTCGAGATCGGTGGCCAGCACCTCCCGCCAGGTGCCCAGGTCGAGCTCGAGCAACGGGGTCGAGTGCCCCGTGCCGGCGTCGTTCACCAGGACGTCGACCCCGCCGAGGAGGGCGGCGAGCTCGTCGACCACGTCGGCGGCATCGGGGAGTCGGGTCAGGTCGAGGTGCCGGACCTCCGCGCGCCGGCCCAGAGCCCGGACCTCCTCGGCGGTCGCGTGGCCGGCCGCCTCGTCGCGGAACCAGGTGATGCCGACGTCGCAGCCCTGCTCGGCGAGCGCGACGGCGATCGCCCGGCCGATGCCCGACTCCGACCCGGTGACGATCGCGACGCGAGAACCCATGGGCCCGACGCTAGGCAGGACGGGCGATGTCCGCAGCCCGGGCGAACCGCGCGCCCCACTCGGCCAGGAGGTCGCCCAACTCGGTCGGCGAGACCACGCTGAACTCCGCACCGACCATGCCCAGCGCCAGTGCGGGCCAGCTCAGGTCGTCGGGCTCCATCCGGACCCGGCAGCGCCCCGGTCCGAGCTCCTCGACCGTCGCCCACTGGCCGATCCGCCGCCGCACGTCGTCCGCCGGTGCCTGCACCAGCACCTCGACGTCGTGCGCCGGGATCCGCGTGGCGATCCCGGCCCGGACGAACGCCTCGGCGTCGGCGGCCGGCAGCGGGCGGGGCGCGAAGCGCGCGCCGGTACTGCTCGGGCCGGTCAGCCGGTCGAGGCGGAAGCTGCGCCAGTCGCCCCGGTCGACGTCGTGGGCCACGAGGTACCAGCGCCGGCCGAGGGCGACCAGCCGGAACGGCTCCACGAGCCGCTCGGTGCGGTCCCCGTTCGCCGCGGTGTAGACGAACCGCAGCCGCTCGGTGTCGCGGCAGGCCTGGGCGACGACGGTGAGGTCGTGCGGATCGACGCTCGCCTCGCCGCGCCAGGTCGCGGAGACGGTGACC